>NZ_KB899918.1 GCF_000378465.1 Elioraea tepidiphila DSM 17972 | reverse complement strand
CGCGCACCATGAGGCCGCGGCGCCGTGCTGCCGGTCGCGCGATACAACTGCGACCAACGCACCGCGCTCGCCACGCTCACCGAGAACAGCTTGGCCGCCTCGCGGCAACTCGCGCCATTCCGCATGGCCGCCACGACGCGATCACGCAGATCACAGGACAGGGCTCGGGTCATCGGCTGCTGGCCTCCAGCCCAGCCAGCAGCTTGAATCAGAAAACCAAACGCGCCGGAACACCCAATCCGATTCCACCAGAAGGAATCAGGCTCTAGGCCGCCGGCGGCGGCGTTACCGCCACAGTCCCTTCCGCACGAGCCAGTCCTGCACCACTGCCGCGACCTCGTCGCTGTTGCGGTCCATCATCAGCATGTGGCTGTTGCCGCGGATGCCCCGCTCCGGCAGGTCGATCACCTCGACATCCGCGCCCGCTGCGCGAGCCTGTTCGAGAAACCGCACCCCGTTCCCCCGGATCGTCGGCCAGCGGCTGTCCTGCGCGATGTGATCGCCATAAACCGCCAGGATCGGCATGCCCCTGAACGCCGCCATCTTGTCCCGATCTCCCAGGCCCGCCGGCTCGATCAGGATCAGTCCCTTCACCTTCTCGGGCCGCGCCTGCGCCACCTTCAACCCGAACTGCCCGCCCTGGCTGTGCACCATCACCACGCTGTCACCAACGCGATCCACCAGGGCCGTATAGGCATCGATGATCATCGGATCGGTCGTGGTCCAGCGCGGCACGATCTGGCGCACGAAGTTCAGGTAGCTCTCCGTATCAGTCGGGAACTGATTGCCCGGCAGCACGCGTCGCTGCGCCGGATCGTCGCTCCATGACCCCACACCCGCGCCGATGCGGAACCGCTCGAACGGGTTCTCGATCGTCAGGAACAATGGCTCGCCTGGGAACAGATCGGGATACATCGACCAGCCCGACCGCCCGCGTTCGACCGCATCCGACACATAGACAGGCCAGCCCCGGCGCAGGAAGTAATGCTTCCACCCCTCGCGCCCGTCCGGCGTCGTCTCCCACGTCACACCCGTCAGCCCACCGCCATGCCACATCAGCAGGGGATACCGCCCCCGACGCTCGGCTGGCACGACGTACTGCGTGTACATCGCGCCCACCATGTAGCGGCCGTTCGGATCGACCCGCGCCGGCACGCCGCCCGGGGTGAACACCACCTCGCGCACCGGCTTGCCGCTGATCTCCACCAGCTTCCCGCCGACATGGAAACTGCCCATCTCGGCGATCGTGATCGGTCCGCGTTCGGACGCGGCAGCAACCCCGGCCGTCATCGTGAGCGCGAGAACGGTCGCAAGACGACGCGTGACAAGGCCTCCTCCGGCTTGATCATTCTGCGCGGCAGAATGCACAGGATGAAAACTCGGAGGAAGGCATTATCCACCGAGAGGGCGCTGGCCTCTCGGACTCTCCCGCCAGGAAACTGAGTTTCCTGGACCTTCCACTACGCCGCCCGCTTCGCCTCCCGGCGCCACTGCGTGAGCAGGAACTCGGTGTAGCCGTTCGGCTGCACGCGGCCCTTGAACACGAGGTCGCACGCGGCGCGGAACGCCGGACCGTCGAAGCCGGGCGCCATGGGGCGATACGCCGGATCGCCCGCGTTCTGCCGATCGACCACGGCCGCCATGCGCTTGAGCGTCTCCATCACCTGCGCCTCGCTCACGACGCCATGCAGCAGCCAGTTCGCGATGTGCTGCGACGAGATGCGCAACGTCGCCCGATCCTCCATCAGCCCCACGTCGTTGATGTCCGGCACCTTCGAACAGCCCACGCCCTGGTCGATCCAGCGCACCACGTAACCGAGGATGCCCTGGCAGTTGTTGTCGAGCTCCGCCTGAAGGTCGGCGGGGTTCCAGTTCGGCCGGTCCGCCACCGGGAAGGTCAGCAGATCGCCCAGCTTCGTGCGCGGCCCTCCCTTCGCGATCTCCGCCTGACGCGCCGCCACGTCCACCTCGTGGTAGTGCAGCGCATGCAGCGTCGCCGCGGTGGGCGAGGGCACCCACGCCGTGTTCGCCCCCGCCTTCGGATGCCCGACCTTCTGCTTCAGCATCTCGGCCATCCGATCCGGCATCGCCCACATGCCCTTGCCGATCTGCGCATGACCCGGCAGACCGCAGGCGAGCCCGACATCGACGTTGTTGTCCTCGTAGGCCGCGATCCAGGGCGTGGCCTTCATGTCGTTCTTGCGGATCATCGCGCCCGCCTCGATCGAGGTGTGGATCTCGTCGCCGGTGCGATCGAGGAAGCCGGTGTTGATGAACACCACGCGGTCGGGCACCTGCGCGATGCAGGCGGCGAGGTTGAGCGTCGTGCGCCGCTCCTCGTCCATGATCCCCATCTTCAGCGTGTAGCGATCGAGACCCAACAGATCCTCGACGCGCGCGAACAGCGCATCGGCCCACGCCACCTCCTCCGGCCCGTGCATCTTCGGCTTGACGATGTAGACCGAACCCGCGCGGCTGTTGCGCACACGGCCGAGGCCCTTGAGGTCGTGCAGCGCGATCAGGCTCGTCACCGCGCAGTCGAGGATCGTCTCGGGTGTCTCGTTCCCGTCCGCGTCCAGGACGGCATCGGTCATCATGTGATGGCCGACATTGCGCACCAGCATCAGGCTGCGGCCGTGCAGCGTCACGGTCCCGCCCGACACCGCCGTCCAGCTCCGGTCGGGGTTCAGACGGCGTTCGATCATCCGCCCGCCCTTCGGGAAGGTCGCGACGAGGTTGCCCGTCATGAGCCCGAGCCAGTTGCGGTACACGTCCACCTTGTCGGCCGCATCCACCGCCGCGACCGAGTCCTCGCAGTCCTGGATGGTCGTGACCGCGCTCTCCAACACGACGTCCGCCACCCCCGCCGGGTCGTCCTTGCCGATCAGGTGGCTGCGGTCGATCACGATCTCGATGTGCAGGCCGTGATGGCGGAGCAGCACCGACGACGGCGCGGCCGCCTCGCCCGTGTAGCCGACGCACTGCGAGGGGTCGCGCAGGCCCGTCCGCGCCCCGCCCTTCAGCGTCACCGCGAGCGCGCCGTCGCCGATCGCGTAGGCCGTCGCGTCCGCGTGGCTGCCCTGCGCGAGCGGGGCTGCCTGGTCCAGCACCGCGCGTGCCTTGGCGATCACCATCGCCCCGCGCGCCGGATCGTAGCCCATTGCGGACGGATCGACCGGCGCGAGCGCGTCCGTGCCGTAGAGCGCGTCATAGAGGCTGCCCCAGCGGGCGTTCGCCGCGTTCAGGGCGTAGCGCGCGTTCGACACCGGCACGACGAGCTGCGGCCCGGCAATGCGCGCGATCTCGTCGTCCACATGGGCCGTGCGCACCTTGAACGGCGCGGGCGCGGGCAGGAGATAGCCGATCTCGCGCAGGAACGCCTCATAGGCAGGCGCGTCGTGCGGCTGGCCACGCCGTGCCGTGTGCCAGGCATCGATCTTCGCCTGCAGCGCATCGCGCTTGGCCAGGAGCGCCGCGTTCCGGGGGGCGAGCTCGCGCAGGATGGCGCCATAGCCGGTCCAGAACGACGTCGGATCGATCCCGGTCCCCGGCGCAACCTCTTCGGCGACGAACGCCGCCAGTGCCTGGGCAATCCGTACCCCGCCGATCTCGACCCGATCCATATGGTTGTGCCTCCTCGAACCCGATTGATCAGGGGTATTTCCGATCCCGCCGCCGTTGTCGAGGGCGTGAACCCGCCCTTGCCTGACCCCCGTGGCATCGGGCAGGTTGCAAGGCGCTCTCCTTGCGGGGCCGTCGCGGCTCCGCCCAGCAGGAATAGGGGTCTGGAATGCGCCTTGCGGTGCTGAAGGAACGCCGTCCGGGCGAGGCCAGGGTCGCGGCCACGCCCGAGACCGTGAAGAAGCTGATCGGGCTGGGCCTGACGGTCGCGGTGGAGGCCGGGGCGGGCGAGCGGGCTTCGATCCCCGATGCCGAGTTCGCCGCCGCCGGCGCCGAGATCGCCCGAGACCCGGCGGCGGCCCTCGCCGGCGCGGGCATCGTCTTCTGCGTGCGCGCCCCGCTCGGCCCCGGCGAAGGGGATGTCGATCACCTGGCGCTCATCCCCCGCGGGGCGCTGCTGGTCGGCACGCTGAGCGTCTGGGAGGATACCGGCCGGGTCGCCGCCTATGCCGAGCGCGGGATCGACGCCTGCGCGATGGAGCTGTTGCCGCGCATCACCCGCGCGCAGAGCATGGACGTGCTGTCCTCGCAGGCGAACCTCGCGGGATACCGCGCCGTGATCGAGGCGGCGGTCGAGTACGGCCGTTCCTTCCCGATGATGATGACCGCGGCCGGCACCGTCGCGCCGGCGAGCGTGTTCGTGCTGGGCGCGGGCGTTGCGGGGCTCCAGGCGATCGCGACCGCGCGGCGGCTCGGCGCGCGCGTCTCGGCGACCGACGTGCGCCCGGCGGCCAAGGAGGAGATCAAGTCGCTCGGCGCGAGTTTCGTCGGCGTCGAGACCGACGAGACCAAGGCGGCCCAGACCGCGGGCGGCTACGCCAAGGAGATGAGCGAGGACTTTCGCCGCCGCCAGGCCGAGCTGATGGCCGAAACGGTGAAGAAGCAGGACATCATCATCTGCACCGCGCTGACCATGGGCCGCTCGGCGCCGAAGATCATCTCCGCCGAGATGGTGGCGTCCATGAAGCCGGGCAGCGTGATCGTCGACATCGCCTCGGATGCCGGCGGCAACTGCGCGCTGACGAAGCCGGGCGAGCGCGTGGTGACGGGCAACGGCGTGACGATCCTCGGCTGGCGCAACTGGCCCGGCCGGATCGCGGTCGCGGCCTCCGCGCTCTATGCGCGCAACCTGCTGACCTTCCTGACCGCGTTCTGGGACAAGGAGGGGAAGAAGCCGAACCTGAAGCCCGATGACGAGATCATCCAGGGCGTGGCGCTGACCCGGGACGGCGCCGTGGTGCATCCGCAATTCGCCCAGAAGCCGGCCGCGGCCGCGTGAGCGAGGGGACCCAAGCATGAGCGACATTGCCCAGAGGGCGGGCGAGATCGCCCGCGAGGCGGCTGCCCTGGCCGAGCGCGCCCACGCGCTCTCGATCAAGGCGGCCGCCGCGGCGCAGCCCGTGGCCGAGGTGGCCGAGCCCTTCCTGTTCCTGCTGACGATCTTCCTGCTCGCCTGTTTCGTCGGCTACTACGTGGTCTGGAACGTCACCCCGGCGCTGCACTCGCCGCTGATGGGTGTGACCAATGCCATCTCCTCGGTGATCGTGGTCGGCGGGCTGCTCGCGGTCGGGCTTGCCGAGGATACGATCGCGCGGGTGTTCGGCTTCCTCGCGGTGCTGCTCGCATCGGTGAACATCTTCGGCGGCTTCCTGGTGACCCACCGGATGCTGTCGATGTTCCGCAAGAAGGGAAGCTGAGCGCCATGGGTGCCGCGGTCACGACGCTCGCCTACCTGGTCGCGTCCGTCTGCTTCATCCTCGCGCTGCGCGGCCTGTCGCATCCCGAGACCTCGCGCGCCGGGGTGGTGTACGGCATGGTGGGGATGGGGCTCGCGGTGCTGGCGACGCTGGCCCGTCCCGGCATGGGTGGCTATGCCTGGATCCTGCTCGCCGTGGTGATCGGCGGCACGATCGGCACGATCATTGCCCGTCGTATCCAGATGACGGCGCTGCCACAGCTGGTCGCGGCGTTCCACTCGCTGGTCGGCATGGCGGCGGTGTTCGTCGCCGCCGCGGCACTCTACTCGCCGCAATCCTTCGGCATCGGCACGGTGGGCGCGATCAAGACCGCGAGCCTGATCGAGATGAGCCTGGGTCTGGTGATCGGCGCGATCACCTTCTCGGGCTCGGTGATCGCCTTCGCCAAGCTTCAGGGCGTGATGTCCGGCGCGCCGATCACCTTCCCGCAGCAGCACATGCTGAACCTCGTGCTGGCGATCGTGATCCTGCTGCTGACGATCATCTTCGTGGCGACCGAGAGCCACGCGCTGTTCTGGCTGCTGGCGATCCTGGCCTTCGCGATCGGCTTCCTGATCATCATCCCGATCGGCGGCGCCGACATGCCGGTGGTGATCTCGATGCTGAACAGCTACTCGGGCTGGGCGGCGGCGGGCATCGGCTTCACGGTCGGCAACCTGATGCTGATCATCGCGGGCGCCCTGGTCGGTGCGGCGGGCGCGATTCTCTCCTACATCATGTGCAAGGGGATGAACCGCAGCATCATCAACGTGCTGCTGGGCGGCTTCGGCGGCGAGACCGCGGGCGCGGCCGCCGCTGCCGGCGGCGAGCGCAGCGTGCGCGCGGGTGCCGCCGAGGATGCCGCCTTCATCATGAAGAACGCCTCCAAGGTGATCGTCGTCCCGGGTTACGGCATGGCGGTCGCACAGGCGCAGCACACGCTGCGGGAGATGGCGGACCTGCTGAAGAAGGAGGGGGTGGAGGTGAAGTATGCCATCCATCCCGTGGCCGGCCGCATGCCCGGGCACATGAACGTGCTGCTCGCCGAGGCGAACGTGCCCTATGACGAGGTGTTCGAGCTCGAGGAGATCAACAACGACTTCGCCACCGCCGACGTCGCCTATGTGATCGGCGCCAACGACGTGACGAACCCGGCGGCCAAGACCGACCCGGCCTCGCCGATCTACGGCATGCCGATCCTGGAGGTGGACAAGGCCAAGACCGTGCTGTTCGTGAAGCGCTCGATGGGCTCGGGCTACGCGGGCGTGGACAACGAGCTGTTCTTCCGCCCGAATACGATGATGCTGTTCGGGGATGCGAAGAAGATGACCGAGGAGATCGTGCAGGCCCTGGGTCATTGAGGGGCTGTGCATGCTGCCCGTAATCCTGGCCCCCGCCGCCGACGCTCTACCTTACCGCGCGGACCCGACAAGCCGCTTCCGCGTGAAGTTCGACGCGCGCGTCGATTTCACCAATGGCGGCCATGTCGAGGTGCAGGACTTCCTGCTCGACATCCCGGGCGAGACCGTGACGCCCGAGCGGCTCGCCGAGATGATCGTCTCGGCGATGAACCTGCTGCGCGCGGGTCCGGTGACGATCACGCGAATGGAAGTGGTGCCGCGCGGCGCGCATCACGACGCCGCGCCGCCGGCCGAGGGTCTCGCCACGCCCGCGGCGGTGCGCGCGCATTACGGCGAGGTCCGCGCGCTCGCCGCCGCCAAGACGGTCACACGGCTCGATGCCTGGCCGCGCCGTTTCATCGCGCTCTCGCCGTTCTGCATCGTCGCCTCGGCCGACGCGCGCGGCTGGTGCGACGCGACCCCGCGCGGCGACGCGCCCGGCTTCGTGCGCGTACTTGACGACACGACACTCGCGCTGCCGGACCGGCGTGGCAACAACCGCGTCGATACGCTGCTGAATGTTGCCGAGAACCCGCGTGTCGGGCTGCTGTTCATGGTCCCCGGCGTGCGCGAGACCCTGCGGGTGAACGGCCGCGCGCGCATCAGCACCGAGCCCGACCTGCTCGCCGAGATGCCCGCACAGGGCAAGCTGCCGTCCTCGGCCCTGGTCGTCTCGGTGGAGGAGGTGTTCTTCCACTGCGGCAAGGCGCTGATCCGCAGCGAGCTCTGGAACCCGGAGCGCCACGTGCCGCCCGGCACGATCCCGCCGATCGGCCGCATGATCGCCGAGCAGCTCGGCGGCATGGATGCGGACGCGGCGGAGGCGGATACGCTGGTCGGCTACCGCGACCGGCTCTACTGAGCCGCGGCCTCGACCGCGACTTCGACGTCCACATCGAGCCCGAGGAAGCTCTCGGGCGTACCGGTCCAGGAGCCGGCGATCGGCACCGCCTGCTCGGGCGTGCGCGCGACCGCGACCCGGATCAGGTTGCGCCCGGCGATCAGGCCGTTGGTGGGGTCGAACTCGACCCAGCCGGCGCCGGGCACATAGACGTCGCACCAGGCATGCGTCGCACCGCCGCCGACCACCGACGTGGCGGCGTCCACCATGTCGGCATCGTACAGATAGCCCGAGACGAAGCGGGCGGCGAGGCCGAGGCTGCGGCACGCCTCCATCATCAGGAGCGCGAAGTCGCGGCAGGCGCCGCTGCCGCGCCGGAGCGTCTCGGGGGCCGCCTGGGTGCCCTCCGCCGCGCGCGCCTCGTAGCGGAACTCCGCCTGGATGGCGCGCGTGATCGCGACGAGCAGGTCGGCCGTGCGCGTCGGACCGGCGGTCTGCACGAAGCGTTTCGCCCAGGTGTCCACCAGCCGCTCGGGATCAGGATCGTGCCGGCGCAGCACCGGGGCCAAGTCCTCCGCCTCCTCGGCCGGGTAGGCGAAGGGATGGGTCTCGGCATAGGGCTCGATCAACGTCGCGACATCGGGCGGATCGGCGGGGAAATGCGCGAGCCGGATGCGCGAGACGACCTCCAGCGTCGCGGCCGGTTCGGCGAAGGCGGCGATCGCCACCGAGTTGCCGAACACGTCGTGCTTCCAGCGCAGCGCGGCCGTGGGCGTGATGGCGAGCGTCGCCTCGACCAGCCGCAGGTCGTGGCTGTCGCGCGGGCGCGTCATCAGCCGGTGCTCGCCGAAGCTCACGGGCTCGGCGTAGCCGTAGGTCGTGCGGTGGGTGATCGAGACAGTGGGCATGGTGCGCGTCGCTGGTCGCGGGACCGCCTGCCTACACGCTCGCCACGCGCCGGGCCAGCACGGTCACCGGGCAGCCTGACCGAGACGCCGCATGGCCGCGATCCAGCGAGCCCGTTTCGCCTCCCCGGCGCTTTCCACCATCCCGAACAGGCTTTCGCGCACGGGGCCGATACCGACGAAGCCGAGGATGCTGCGCTCGAACGCCTTGAGGTTGTGAGCCCCGAACCACCAGCGGAACGCCAGCACGGGCATCCCCATGGTGATCACGACCCGGGCGGAACGGCCGGCGAGCCGGCCGCGCATCCGTCCCGGCTCGAAGGCGAAGCCGGGGCGGAGCGTCTGCTCGAGGAACGCCTTGAGCAGCGCCGGCATGGCGCCGAGCCAAAGCGGATAGAGGAACACCAGATGCTCGGCCCAGGCGAAATCGGCCTGGACCGCGGCAATGGGTTCGGGCGGCGCGCCGGAGTCGAACTCCGCCTTGGTGCGCAGGAGGGGAAAATCGAGACGCGCCACCGCGATGGGCCGCACGTCATGCCCGGCTGACAGGGCCCCTTGGGCATAGGCATCGGCAAGGGCGTGGCCGAGATGGCCGCCTGCTGGATCGGGGTGCCCCTGGATGATGACGATGCGGCGGCTCATCGGGAGTCCTTTCGCGCGGGTCGGCCCGGTATCGCCCATGTCTGCTGCGCTGATCCACCGCGCGCGTGCCGCCGCCCTTGCCCGGCCGATCCCGACGCGCTACACGCGGCCCCTCTCGGGCGGGCGCCCGCCCTGCGGGCGTGGCGGAACTGGCAGACGCGCCGGATTTAGGTTCCGGTGACGCAAGTCGTGGGGGTTCAAATCCCTCCGCCCGCACCATCGTTGTGGCCGGCCGTCGCGCCGGAGGATCGGGATCGGATTGCCATGCAGGTGACGGAAAAGAGCTCGGAGGGTCTGAAGCGCGCCTTCGCGGTGGTGCTGCCCGCCGCCGATATCGCGGCGCGGCGGCAGGCGAGGCTTGCCGAGATCGGCAAGGATCTGCGCCTGCCCGGCTTCCGTCCCGGCAAGGTGCCGCCGAAGATCGTCGCCCAGCGCTACGGCCAAGCCGTGATGGGCGAGGTGCTGGAGCGTTCGCTCGACGACGCGGCGCGCCGCATCGTCACCGATCGCGGGCTCAAGCCGGCGGTGCAGCCGAAGGTCGAGATCGTCAACTGGTCGGACGGTGCCGATCTCGAGTTCAACCTCGATGTCGAGCTCCTGCCCGAGATCACGATCCCCGACCTCGCCGCGATCGAGGTCGAGAAGCTGACCGCCACGCCCTCCGAGGAGGAGATCGCGAAGCGGCTCGAGGAGATCGCCAAGCGGCACCGCAACAGCGAGCCGGTCGAGGAGACGCGCCCGGCGGTCGCCGGCGATCTGCTGGTGGTGGACTTCACGGGCCGGATCGACGGCCGCGCGTTCCGCGGCGGCTCGGCCACCGACATGGAGATCGAGGTGGGCGGCGCGGGTTTCGTGCCGGGCTTCACCGGGGGCTTGGTCGGGCTCGCGCCGGGCGAAACGCGCGAGGTCACGGTCAGCTTCCCCGAGGCCTATCCGGCCGAGGATCTCGCCGGCAAGACCGCCGTGTTCGAGGTCACCGCCAAGGCGCTGCGCCGGGCCCTGCCGCCCTCGATCGACGATGCGCTCGCGACCAAGCACGGCTTCGCCGACCTGAACGCCATGCGCGAGGCGATCAAGGGCGCGATCCAGCGCGAGTACGACCAGCTCTCGCGGCTGCGGCTCAAGCGCGCCCTGCTCGACAAGCTCGCCGAACAGGCGCGCTTCCCCACGCCCGAGGCGATGGTGGAGGCGGAGTTCGGCGCGATCTGGCAGCGGATCGAGCAGGACATGAAGGCCGGCCAGCTCGACGAGGCCGACCGCGGCAAGGACGAGGCGACGCTGAAGGCCGAGTACCGCGGCATCGCCGAGCGGCGGGTGAGGCTCGGCCTGCTGCTCTCCGAGATCGGCCGCGCCAACAACCTGACCGTGTCGCAGGAGGAGCTGAAGCGCGCGATCATCGCCGAGGCGCAGCGCTATCCGGGCCAGGAGCGCAAGGTGCTGGAGTATTACCAGCAGAACCCGCAGGCGATCGAACGCTTCCGGGCGCCGCTCTTCGAGGAGAAGGTGATCGACTACGTGCTCGCGCTGGCCAAGGTCAGCGAGAAGGCGGTCGGGCCCGAGGATCTGATGCGCGACCCCGAGGCGGCCGAGGCCTGACCGCGCCGGCGGGGAGGGTGCTGGCACGCCGGCCCGCGCGGCCTATATTCCTGCGAGACGCCGGGCCGGGACTCGGCCGGTGGACACCCCTGGGCAAGAGGTTTGACGGCGACGATGCGCGAGCGCGATCCGCTTGAGGTCTATGGCAACACGCTGGTGCCGATGGTGGTCGAGCAGACCGCGCGCGGCGAGCGGGCCTACGACATCTATTCGCGGCTTCTGAAGGAGCGGATCATCTTCCTCACCGGGCCGGTGTTCGACCAGGTGGCAAGCCTGCTCTGCGCTCAGTTGCTGTTCCTGGAGAGCGAGAACCCGAACAAGGACATCGCCTTCTATATCAACTCACCGGGCGGGGTGGTGACGGCGGGGCTCGCGATCTACGACACGATGCAGTACATCCGCAGCCCCGTCAGCACGGTCTGCATCGGCCAGGCCGCCTCGATGGGCTCGCTGCTGCTGGCCTCGGGTGCGCCCGGCAAGCGCTACGCCCTGCCGAACAGCCGGATCATGGTGCACCAGCCCTCGGGCGGCGCGCAGGGCCAGGCGACCGACATCGAGATCCAGGCGCGCGAGATCCTCGCCGTGCGGGCGCGGCTGAACCAGATCTACGTCAAGCACACCGGCCAGGACCTCGAGACGGTCGAGCGGACCCTGGAGCGCGACCGCTTCATGTCCGGCGAGGAGGCGAAGGCCTTCGGCATCGTCGACCAGGTGGTCGAGAACCGACCGGCCCCCGAGGCCGACCGCAAGTAGCAGGCTCCGGCCCGTGGGCGGCGAGGCGGCGGGGCGACGGGCGGCCCCGCGGCCGGCTGCTTGTGCCCATGGGGGGCGGGGACTAACATCGCCGGGCGGAGGGACGCCCCAGAGTCGGGAGCGAGCATGAGCAAGTCGGGCGACTCGAAGAATACCTTGTACTGCTCGTTCTGCGGCAAGTCGCAGCACGAGGTCCGGAAGTTGATCGCCGGCCCGACCGTGTTCATCTGCGATGAATGCGTCGAGCTCTGCATGGACATCATTCGCGAGGAGCACAAGACGCACCTCGTGAAGACGCGCGATGGCATCCCGACGCCGCGCGAGATCTGCAAGGTGCTCGACGATTACGTCATCGGCCAGGATCACGCCAAGCGCGTGTTGAGCGTCGCCGTGCACAACCATTACAAGAGATTGGCGCACGGCCAGAAGAACAACGACGTCGAGATCGCCAAGTCGAACATCCTGCTGATCGGGCCGACCGGGTCGGGCAAGACCCTGCTGGCGCAGACCCTCGCGCGCATCCTCGACGTGCCGTTCACCATGGCGGACGCGACCACGCTGACCGAGGCTGGCTACGTGGGCGAGGATGTCGAGAACATCATCCTGAAGCTGCTCCAGTCCGCCGACTACAATGTCGAGCGGGCGCAGCGCGGCATCGTCTACATCGACGAGGTCGACAAGATCAGCCGCAAGTCGGACAACCCCTCGATCACGCGCGACGTCTCGGGCGAGGGCGTGCAGCAGGCGCTGCTGAAGATCATGGAGGGCACGATCGCCTCCGTGCCGCCGCAGGGCGGGCGCAAGCATCCGCAGCAGGAGTTCCTCCAGGTCGACACCTCGAACATCCTGTTCATCTGCGGCGGCGCCTTCTCGGGGCTGGAGCGGATCATCGCCGCGCGCGGCCGCGGCACGGCGATCGGGTTCGGCGCCGATGTGCGCAGCCCCGAGGACCGGCGCACCGGCGCGGTGCTGCGCGAGGTCGAGCCCGAGGACCTGCTCAAGTTCGGCCTGATCCCCGAGTTCATCGGCCGCCTGCCGGTGGTCGCCACGCTGGAGGATCTCGACGAGCAGGCGCTGGTCGACATCCTGACCAAGCCGAAGAACGCCCTGGTCAAGCAGTACGGCCGGCTGTTCGAGATGGAGGGGGTGAAGCTCACCTTCACCGAGGATGCGCTCCGCGCCGTCGCCACGCGCGCGATCGCGCGCAAGACGGGCGCGCGGGGGCTCCGCTCGATCATGGAGAGCATCCTGCTCTCGACCATGTTCGACCTGCCCGGGCTGGACGGCGTCGAGGAGACCGTGATCAACCGCGAGGTGGCCGAGGGCCGGGCCAACCCGCTGTTCATCTACGCGGAACGGCGCGGCGAGAGCACGACCGCGTGACCTGACCGGCCACCTGCGCCGCGTGCGCGGCGGCCATCCGTGTCAAGGGGGGGTGTTCGGGGCTCCCACGACCCATATTGCTCCCGATCAAGGCCGGGGCCCGGCCGGCGAGGCGGAATGCGCGCCGGGCGGGCTGCCACAGGAGAAAGCCGAAGACCATGACAGACACACCGCGCATCCCAGCCCCGTCCGGGGGCCCCGTCGCGGCCGAGACGCTGCCCGTCCTGCCGCTGCGCGACATCGTCGTCTTCCCGCACATGATCGTTCCGCTGTTCGTCGGGCGCGACAAGTCGGTGCGCGCGCTCGAGGCGGTGATGAAGGACGACAAGCAGATCCTGCTCGTCACCCAGAAGAACGCCGCGCAGGACGACCCGGGTGTGGACGACATCTACCACGTCGGCACCGTCTCGACGGTGCTGCAGCTGCTGAAGCTGCCGGACGGCACCGTGAAGGTGCTGGTCGAGGGCGGCAAGCGCGCGCGCATCGCCGCGTTCAAGGAGACCGAGACCTTCTTCGAGGCCTTCGTCGAGACGCTCGACGAACAGGCGGCCGAGCCGCGCGAGCTGGAGGCGCTGGCGCGCACCGTGGTGGGCCAGTTCGAGCAGTACATCAAGCTGAACAAGAAGATCCCCCCCGAGGTGCTGGTCTCGATCAACCAGATCGAGGATCCGGCCAAGCTCGCCGACACCGTCGCCTCGCACCTGTCGCTGAAGATCGCCGAGAAGCAGGAACTGCTGGAGACCCCCTCGGTCGCCGAGCGGCTCGAGCGCGTGTTCGCGCACATGGAGAGCGAGATCGGCGTGCTGCAGGTCGAGAAGCGCATCCGCAACCGCGTGAAGCGCCAGATGGAGAAGACCCAGCGCGAGTACTATCTGAACGAGCAGCTGAAGGCGATCCAGAAGGAGCTCGGCGAGGGAGAGGAGGGCCGCGACGAGGCGGCCGAACTCGAGGAGAAGATCAAGAAGACGCGCCTCTCGAAGGAGGCGCGCGAGAAGGCGATGGCGGAGCTGAAGAAGCTCCGCACCATGAGCCCGATGAGCGCCGAGGCGACGGTGGTGCGCAACTACCTCGACTGGATGCTCTCCATCCCCTGGAAGAAGAAGACCAAGGTCAAGACCGACCTCGCCGCGGCCGAGAAGATCCTCAACGACGACCATTACGGCCTGGAGAAGGTCAAGGAGCGCATCCTCGAATACCTCGCCGTGCAGGCGCGGAGCCCGAAGATCCGCGGACCCATCCTCTGCCTGGTCGGCCCGCCCGGCGTGGGCAAGACCTCGCTCGGCAAGTCGATCGCCAAGGCGACGGGGCGGAACTTCGTGCGCATGTCGCTCGGCGGCGTGCGTGACGAGGCCGAGATCCGCGGCCACCGGCGCACCTATATCGGCTCGATGCCGGGCAAGGTGATCCAGGGCATGAAGAAGGCGAAGTCCTCGAATCCCCTGTTCCTGCTGGACGAGATCGACAAGCTCGGCGCCGACTGGCGCGGCGATCCCTCCTCGGCGCTGCTCGAGGTGCTCGACCCCGAGCAGAACAGCACCTTCCAGGACCACTATCTGGAGGTCGATTACGACCTGTCCGACGTGATGTTCGTCACGACCGCGAACTCGCTGCGCATGCCCCAGCCGCTGCTCGACCGGATGGAGATCATCCGCATCCCCGGCTACACCGAGGACGAAAAGGTCGAGATCGCCAAGCGCCACCTGATTCCGAAGGTGTCGGAGGCGAACGGGCTCAAGCCGGACGAGTGGACGATCTCCGACGAGGCGCTGCGCGACCTGATCCGCTACTACACGCGCGAGGCCGGCGTGCGGAACCTGGAGCGTGAGCTTGCGGGACTCGCGCGCAAGGCCGTGCGCGAGATCGTGCAGAAGAAGGCGGGCAAGGTCGCGTTCACGCGCAAGAACCTCGAGAAGTTCGCCGGCGTGCGCAAGTACCGCTACGGCGAGGCCGAGCTCGAGGACATGGTCGGCGTCGTCACCGGTCTCGCCTGGACGGAGGTCGGCGGCGAGCTGCTGTCGATCGAGGCGGTGCTGATGCCCGGCAAGGGCAACGTCAAGCACACCGGCAAGCTCGGCGACGTGATGCAGGAGAGCGTGCAGGCGGCGATGAGCTATGTGCGCTCGCGTGCGCTGTCGTTCGGCATCAAGCCGCCGCTGTTCGAGAAGCGCGACATCCACGTGCACGTGCCCGAGGGCGCGACTCCGAAGGACGGGCCCTCGGCAGGCGTGGCGATGGCGACGGCGATCGTCTCGGCACTGACCGGCATCCCCGTGCGGCGCGACATCGCCATGACCGGCGAGATCACGTTGCGCGGCCGTGTGCTGCCGATCGGGGGGCTGAAGGAGAAGCTGCTCGCCGCGCTGCGCGGCGGTCTCACCACCGTGCTGATCCCGAAGGAGAACGAGAAGGACCTCGCGGAGATCCCGGACAACGTGAAGAAGGGACTGAAGATCGTCCCGGTCGCGTCCGTCGACGAGGTGATGCGCGAGGCGCTGGTGCGGCTGCCCCAGCCGATCGACTGGGAGGAGCCGGCCGAGCCCACCTCGTCCAAGCAGGACGCGGTGGCGGAGGCGCGGCTCGCGCATTGAGGCCCGCCGAGTCGGCTGATCCTTGCGGGGGGCGGCGCAGCGATGCGCCGCCCCTTGCGCGTCGGGCTCAGGCCGAGTCGGACCGCGCGATGCCCGGCAAACCGGGCATTTGCGGCTCCGAGTGGCAGAAAAATGGCGGTTTTCCGGGCTTTTCTGCCGTCGGTTGCATTGACGGGCTGGAATTCGGCTGCCTAGAGTGCGTTACGGTGCAGGAGTCCCATCCGGTCCGGCACCCGTCCGTTTCCGTCCCCCATCACGTGCAAGAGGGCAGCTCCCGTGAACAAGAACGATCTCGTGGCGCATGTCGCCGACAAGACCGACCTCTCCAAGGCCAAGGCCGCCGAGGTGCTCGACACGATCTTCGCCGCCATCGAGGGCGCGCTGAAGAAGAAGCAGGAGGTGCGCCTCGTCGGCTTCGGCACGTTCTCGACCAGCAAGCGCAAGGCCGGCAAGGGCCGCAATCCGCGCACGGGCGAGGAGATCAAGATCCCGGCCTCGGTCAGCGTGCGCTTCAAGGCGGGCAAGGGGCTCAAGGACGCCGTGAACTGATCCTGTGGCCTCCGGTTCGGTGAGCGCGGCCCGCCGCCTCACCGGACCCGTCTGGAATGCGTGAGAGAGGCGCCCACAGGGGCGCCTTTCTTGTTTCTGCACGTTTCCCACGCCGGTCTGCCCGCGTTCGGTCCGGATGGCCGTGACGCCCGCTCATCCGCCGTATCGGCGGCCCCTTTGAGTGTTGCCAGCACCTTGCCCCGGTGCGCCGCTGTCGATCCGCCCCGATCCCGTCGGCGATCCGGGCCCGGCCTCCGGTTGCCTGACGCGACTCGCCCGGCCTAGAAGGGATACCGGGCGGTTAGCTCAGCGGCAGAGCGCCTGCCTTACACGCAGGATGTCGGCGGTTCGATCCCGTCACCGCCCACCATCGCCCGCCACCTGCGCGGCGCTTGACTTCGCGCCCGGCCACCCCTAATCCCGGCCGCGTTGCGCGGGTGTAGCTCAGTCGGTTAGAGCGCCGGCCTGTCACGCCGGAGGTCGCGGGTTCGAGCCCCGTCACTCGCGCCATCTCGGCGGCGCTGCCGCCGCCACGGTCCGCTTTCCCCCTTCCGCTCTCTGGAAAGCCGCGCCGGGCGCGGCTAATGTCGCACCGCAGCGAAACCCGGCGGGTGCGGAGCACGCCCGCCGCTGAGGACGGGCAGATGGACGCGTACCTGGCGGAGTATTTCCCGATCCTGGTGTTCATCGGGATTGCCGGCGCGATCGGCATCGCCATGGTCGGGGCCTCGCTGATCCTCGCCCGCCAGAACCCCGACCCGGTGAAGCTCTCCGCCTATGAATGCGGCTTCGATGCGTTCGACGATGCGCGGCGCAAGTTCGACGTGCGTTTCTACCTGGTGGCGATCCTCTTCATCATCTTTGACCTTGAGGTTGCATTCCTGTTCCCTTGGGCGATCGCGCTCGCCGAGATCGGTTGGTTCGGCTTCGCCTCGATGATGGCGTTCCTCGGCGTGCTGACGATCGGCTTCATCTACGAGTGGAAGAAGGGTGCGCTGGAGTGGGAGTGAGACGCGCACGGGAGGTCTCGCGATGAACACCGCGATCGCCTGGAACAAGGAGGCGCTTCAGCCGGGTCCCGCACAGGACGCGGTGCTGAAGCAGGTCACCGACCAGATGGCCGAGAAGGGCTTCGTGGTCGCGCAGCTCGACAAGCTGGTGAACTGGGCGCGCACCGGCAGCCTCTGGCCCATGACCTTCGGGCTCGCCTGCTGCGCGGTCGAGATGATCCACGCCTATATGAGCCGTTACGATCTCGATCGTTTCGGCATCATCCCGCGCGCGAGCCCGCGCCAGTCGGATGTGATGATCGTCGCCGGCACGCTGACCAACAAGATGGCGCCCGCGCTGCGCAAGGTCTACGACCAGATGCCCGAGCCGCGCTGGGTGATCAGCATGGGCAGCTGCGCCAATGGCGGCGGCTACTACCACTACAGCTACAGCGTGGTGCGCGGCTGCGACCGCGTGGTGCCGGTGGATGTCTATGTGCCGGGCTGCCCGCCGACGGCGGAGGCGCTGGTCTACGGCATCATGCAGTTGCAGAAGAAGATCCGCCGCACCGGCACTGTGCTGCGACGCTGAAGGAACAGCCACCGTGTCCGATTCGCTCGCGGCCCTGGGGGGCCAGATCGAAGCCGCCTGTCCCGACGCCGTGATCGGCACCGCGGTCGCGCATGGCGAGCTGCGCGTGGATGCCCGCCGCGAGTCGCTGCTCGCGCTGATGCGCACGCTGCGCGACGATCCGCGCTTCGCCTTCGTGCAGCTGATGGATCTCTGCGGCGTCGACTGGCCCGCGCGACCGGAGCGGTTCGATGTCGTCTACAACCTGCTCGCCCCGGTGCCGAACCGGCGGCTGCGCGTGGTGGTCGCGACCGACGAGGGGATGCCGGTGCCCTCGGTGGTGGAGGTGTGGCCCGCTGCCGGCTGGTTCGAGCGCGAGGCGTGGGACCTTTACGGCATCCTGTTCGAGGGCAATCCCGATCTGCGCCGCATCCTCACCGATTACGGCTTCGAAGGGCATCCGTTGCGCAAGGACTTCCCGCTCACCGGCCATGTCGAGCTGCGCTACGACGAGGAACAGAAGCGCGTCGTCTATGAGCCGGTGAAGCTGACGCAGGAGTTCCGCAACTTCGACTTCCTCTCCCCCTGGGAGGGCATGACGACGCTGCCTGGCGACGAGAAGGTGCACCGTGGCTGAGCCGTCCCCGGGTGTGGAGATCCGCACCCACACGATGAATTTCGGCCCCCAGCACCCGGCCGCGCACGGCGTGCTGCGGCTGGTGCTGGAGATGGACGGCGAGGTGGTGGAGCGTGCCGACCCGCATATCGGGCTGCTCCATCGCGGCACCGAGAAGCTGATCGAGTACAAGACCTACATGCAGGCGGTGCCGTATTTCGACCGCCTCGATTACGTCGCGCCGATGTGCCAGGAGCACGCCTTCGCGCTCGCGACCGAGAAGCTGCTCGGCATCGAGGTGCCGAAGCGCGGCCAGTATGTGCGGGTGCTGTTCGCCGAGATCAGCCGCATCCTCAACCACCTGCTGAACCTGACCACCTACGCGATCGATGTCGGCGCGATCACGCCCGCGCTCTGGGGCTTCGAGGAACGCGAGAAGCTGATGGAGTTCCACGAGGCGGCCTCCGGCGCGCGGCTGCACGCGAATTACTTCCGCCCCGGCGGCGTGGCGAAGGATCTGCCGGCCGGCCTGACCGACCGCATCGCCGAATGGGCCGCGACCTTCCCGAAGTTCATCGACGATCTCGAGACGCTGCTGACGGAGAACCGCATCTGGAAGCAGCGCACGGTCGATATCGGCGTCATGCCGCTCGACGAGGCGCTGGCCTGGGGCTGGTCGGGGCCGTGTCTGCGCGCGTCGGGTGCGGCATGGGACCTGCGCAAGGCGCAGCCCTACGACGCCTACGCGGAGATGGATTTCGACATCCCGGTCGGGCGCAACGGCGACTGCTACGACCGCTACCTCGTGCGTGTCGCCGAGATGCGCGAGAGCCTGAAGATCATCGACCAGTGCCTGAGGCGGATGCCGGACGGGCCGGTGAAGGTGCAGGACAACAAGATCGCGCCTCCCTCGCGCGGCGAGATGAAGCGCTCGATGGAGGCGCTGATCCACCACTTCAAGCTCTACACCGAGGGCTATCACGTGCCCGCGGGCGAGACCTACTCGGTGGTGGAGGCGCCGAAGGGCGAGTTCGGCGTCTATCTGGTCGCGGACGGCACGAACAAGCCGTATCGCTGCAAGATCCGCGCCCCCGGCTTCGCGCATCTGCAGTCGATGGACCGGCTGTCGAAGGGGCACATGCTGGCCGACGCGGTGGCGATCATCGGCTCGCTTGACGTCGTGTTCGGGGAGATCGACCGGTGACGTTCGTCGGATCGCGGAGCACCGCAGCGAAGCGAGGAGCATAGCGTGAATCCGACCAACAACGGATCGGCTCGATGGTCTCCCGCCCGGTCGTTCCCCGGCGGGCCCGAAACCTTCGCCTTCACGCCGGCCTACCGCGCGCAGGCGGAGAAGCACATCAAGAAGTATCCGCCGGGCCGTCAGGCGAGCGCGGTGAAGGCGCTGCTCGATCTCGCCATGCGCCAGATGGAGGACGAGACCGGCGCGCGCTGGCTGCCGCGCGCGGCGATGGATCATGTCGCCGAGATCCTGGAGATGCCCAGGATCCGCGTCTACGAGGTCGCGTCGTTCTACACGATGTTCAAGACGCGGCCCGTGGGCCGGCATCACCTCCAGGTCTGCACCACCACACCATGCTGGCTGCGCGGCTCCGATGCCGTGCTCGCCGCCTGCCGCAAGGCCGCGGGCAACGTGCCGGATGGCGAGGTCTCGCCGGATGGCGAGTTCTCGGTCGAGGAGGTGGAGTGCCTCGGCGCCTGCGTGAACGCGCCGGTGCTGTGGGTGGGCGACTACTTCTATGAGGATCTCGACGGTCCGGCGACCGAGGCGATCCTGGAAGCCTTGAGGCGCGGCGAGCATCCGAAGCCCGGTTCGGCGAAGGGCCGCATGGGCTCGGCGCCGGAGGGCGGACCGACCACGCTGACCGAACCCCCGACGCCGCCCGAGAAGGCACCGGCGGAGTGAGCGCGATGCTTTCGGACAAGGACCGCATCTTCACCAATCTCTACGGCCAGCATGATTGGCGGCTGGCCGGCGCGCGCGCGCGCGGCGACTGGGACGGCACCAAGGAACTGATCGCCAAGGGGCGCGACTGGATCGTCGAGGCGGTGAAGGATTCCGGGCTGCGCGGCCGCGGCGGTGCGGGCTTCCCGACCGGGCTCAAGTGGTCGTTCATGCCCAAGCAGCCGGGCGAGCGGCCGCACTATCTCGTCGTCAACGCCGACGAGTCCGAACCCGGCACTTGCAAGGACCGCGACATCATGCGGTTCGATCCGCACAAGCTGGTGGAGGGCTGCCTGCTCGCCGGCGTCGGCATGGGCGCGCATGTCGGCTACATCTACATCCGCGGCGAGTTCTATGCCGAGTACAAGAACCTCCAGCACGCGATCGACGAGGCGTATGAGGCCGGGCTGATCGGCAAGAACGCATGCGGGTCGGGGTTCGACTTCGACCTCTATCTGACGCGCGGCGCCGGCGCTTACATCTGCGGCGAGGAGACCGCGCTGCTCGAGAGCCTCGAGGGCAAGAAGGGCATGCCGCGGCTGAAGCCGCCATTCCCCGCCGCCGTCGGCCTCTACGGCTGCCCGACCACGGTCAACAACGTCGAGTCGATCGCGGTGGTGCCGACGATCCTTCGCCGTGGCGCGACCTGGTTCGCCGGCATCGGCCGGCCGAAGAACACCGGCACCAAGGTGTTCTGCATCTCCGGCCACGTGAACACGCCGTGCAATGTCGAGGAGGCACTCGGCATTCCGCTGAAGGAGCTGATCGAGCGCTACGCCGGCGGTGTGCGTGGCGGCTGGGACAACCTGCTCGCGGTGATCCCCGGCGGCTCCTCGGTGCCGCTCCTGCCGCGCGAAATCTGCGACACGGTGCTGATGGATTTCGACTCGCTCCGCGACGTGAAGTCCGGCCTCGGCACGGCCGCGGTGATCGTGATGGACAAATCGACCGACGTGATCGCGGCGATCGCGCGCCTGTCGAGGTTCTACAAGGTCGAGTCCTGCGGCCAGTGCACGCCCTGCCGCGAAGGCACGGGCTGGATGTGGCGCGTGATGGAGCGGATGGTGCAGGGCCGCGCCGAGATCGAGGAGATCGACGTGCTGGAGCAGGTGACGCGCCAGGTCGAGGGCCACACGATCTGCGCGCTCGGCGACGCGGCGGCCTGGCCGATCCAGGGCCTGATCCGGCATTTCCGCCCGCTGATGGAGGAGCGCATCCGCGCCCACAAGGCCGGGCGCGCGCGGCCGATGCCGATGGCGGCGGAGTAGAGCGATGCCCAAGCTGATCGTCGACGGCATCGAGGTCGAGGTTCCGCCCGGCGCCACCGTGCTCCAGGCCTGCGAGGTTGCCGGCAAGGAGATCCCGCGTTTCTGCTACCATGAGCGGCTGTCGATCGCCGGCAACTGCCGCATGTGCCTCGTCGAGTTGGAGAAGGCGCCGAAGCCGATCGCCTCCTGCGCCTATCCGGCCGCCGACAACATGGTGATCCGCACCGACACGCCGGGCGTGAAGGCCGCGCGACGCGGCGTGATGGAGTTCCTGCTGATCAACCACCCGCTCGACTGCCCGATCTGCGACCAGGGCGGCGAGTGCGACCTGCAGGACCAGGCGATGGCCTACGGCTTCGACCGCAGCCGCTACGCCGAGAACAAGCGCGCCGTGCCCGACAAGAACCTCGGCCCGCTGATCAAGACCATCATGACGCGCTGCATCCACTGCACGCGCTGCATCCGCTTCGCGACCGAGGTCGCCGGCGTGCCCGAACTCGGCGCGACCGGGCGCGGGGAGGGGATGGAGGTCGGCACCTATGTGGAGCAGGCGCTGTCGAGCGAGCTCTCCGGCAACATGATCGATCTCTGCCCGGTCGGCGCGCTGACCTCGAAGCCCTATGCCTTCGTCGCGCGGCCGTGGGAGCTGAAGAAGACCGACAGCATCGACGTCACCGACGCGCTCGGGTCGTGGATCCGCGTGGACAGCCGCGGCCCGCAGGTATTGCGCGTGCTGCCGCGGCTCAACGACGACATCAACGAGGAATGGATCAGCGACAAGGCGCGCTTCGCGGTCGATGGACTGTCGCGCCGGCGCATCGACCGGCCGTGGGTGCGACGCGACGGCAAGCTCGGCCCCGCGACCTGGGGCGAGGCCTTCGCCGCGATCGCCGCGCGGGCGAACGGACTCGCCGGCGAGCGGATCGCCGCGATCGCTGGCGACCAGGCCGACCTCGAGGCGATGGCTGCGGTGAAGGATCTGCTGGCCTCGCTCGGCAGCGCCAATCTCGATTGCCGGCAGGACGGTGCGCGCCTCGATGCCTCGCGCCGCGACTTCTACCTGTTCAACTCCACGATCGCCGGGATCGATCGCGCGGGTGCCGCGCTGCTGATCGGCACCAACCCGCGCTGGGAAGCGGCCGTGCTGAACGCGCGGCTGCGGCGGCGTTGGCTCGCGGGGAAGTTCGAGATCGGGCTGATCGGCGAGGCGCGCGACCTGACCTACCGCTACCGGCATCTCGGCACCGGACCATCCGCGCTGAGTGCACTGCTCGGCGGGCATGACTTCGCCGAGACGCTGCGCAAGTCCGAGCGGCCGATGATCGTCGTGGGTCAGGGCGCGCTCGCGCGGCCGGACGGCGCGGCCGTGCTCGCGGCCGCCTGGACGCTTGCGCGCAATGTCGGCGCGCTGACGCCGGAGTGGCACGGCTTCAACGTGCTGCATACGGCGGCGGCACGCGCGGGCGGGCTCGACCTCGGCTTCCTGCCGGGCCCGGAGGGACGCGACATCCCCGGCATCCTTGACGGCGCCCGCTCGGGGGAAGTCGAGGTCGTGCTGTCGCTCGGCGCCGACGAACTCGATCCGGCCGATCTCGGGCGCGCGTTCGTCGTGCACATCGGCACGCATGGCGGGCCGATGGCCGCGCGCGCGGACGTTCTGCTTCCCGGGGCCGCCTACACCGAGAAGGATGCGACCTACGTCAACACCGAAGGCCGCGTGCAACGGACCGAACGGGCGGTGTTCCCGCCGGGCGATGGGCGCGAGGAGTGGGCGATCATCCGGGCACTCTCGGACGCGCTCGGCCGCACGCTGCCCTACGACACGATCGATGACCTGCGCGCGCGGCTGAGAAGGGAGGCGCGGCTCGGTCAGCCGATCGGTGGCGGCTGCCCCGATCTCGCCGGACCCTCCGGCGATCCCGGGGCGATGAGCGAGACGGCCTTCGCCTCGCCGATCCGGGACTTCTGGCGCACCGACCCGATCAGCCGCGCCTCGGAGACCATGGCCGAGTGCAGCGCGCTGTTCGCCGGCCCCCGGGCGATGGCGGCGGAGTGACGACGATGACCGAGTTCCTCGCCACGCCGATCGGGCACTTCATCTTCGTCGTCGCCGCGATCCTCGCGATCATGATCCCGGTGCTGATCGGCGTCGCCTATCTCACCTACGCGGAGCGCAAGGTGCTGGCGGCGATGCAGCTCCGGAAGGGGCCGAACGTTGTGGGTCCGTTCGGCCTGTTCCAGCCCTTCGCGGACGCGATCAAGTTGATGATGAAGGAGACGGTGATCCCGACCGGATCGAACCGTCTGCTGTTCCTGATGGCGCCGATGCTCACCTTCGGGCTCGCGTTGATCGCCTGGGCGGTGATCCCCTTCGGTCCCGGACTCGTGCTCGCCGACATCAATGTCGGCATCCTCTATCTCTTCGCGATCTCCAGCCTGGGCGTCTATGGCATCATCATCGCGGGCTGGGCGTCGAACTCGAAATACGCCTTCCTCGGCGCGCTGCGTTCGGCCGCGCAGATGGTGTCCTACGAGGTCTCGATCGGCTTCGTCATCATCACCGTGCTGCTCTGCGTCGGCAGCCTGAACCTTTCGCGCATCGTCGAGGCGCAGCAGGATCTTTGGTTCTTCGTCCCGCTGTTCCCGATGTTCATCGTGTTCTTCATCTCGGCGCTGGCCGAGACGAACCGTGCGCCCTTCGACCTGCCGGAGGGCGAGAGCGAGATCGTCGCCGGGTTCTTCGTCGAATACTCCTCGATGTCGTTCGCGCTCTTCTTCCTCGGCGAGTACGCGAACATGATCCTGATGAGCGCGATGACGACCATCCTGTTCCTCGGCGGCTGGCTCCCGCCCTTCGACATCGCGCCCTTCACCTGGATTCCGGGTCCGATCTGGTTCGCGCTGAAGATCTGCCTCTGCCTGTTCGTCTTCCTCTGGGTACGCGCGACCTTCCCGCGCTACCGCTACGACCAGCTGATGCGGCTCGGCTGGAAGGTGTTCCTGCCGCTCAGCCTGCTCTGGGTGGCGCTCACCTCGGGCGCGCTGATGCTGTTCGGCTGGCTGCCGACGCCGGCCTGAGGGAGCGCTTCAGTGACGAGGACGGGTTGCGACGCGCGGCATGGGGGTCTAGGAACCGGCCCGCGCCGCGCTTTGGGAACGGAGGCGTGACATGAGCTTCATGGACCGCACCGCACGATCGCTCCTGCTCGCCGAGCTTGTCTCGGGGATGGCGCTGACGCTGCGCTACTTCTTCAAGCCCAAGGTCACGATCAACTACCCCTATGAGAAGGGGCCGCTCAGCCCGCGCTTCAAGGGCGAGCATGCGCTGCGCCGGTACCCGAACGGCGAGGAACGCTGCATCGCCTGCAAGCTCTGCGAGGCGATCTGCCCGGCCCAGGCGATCACGATCGAGGCTGAGCCGCGCGAGGATGGATCGCGCCGGACCACCCGCTACGACATCGACATGACGAAGTGCATCTATTGCGGCCTCTGCGAGGAGGCGTGCCCGGTGGATGCGATCGTCGAGGGGCCGAACTTCGAGTTCTCGGCCGAGACGCGCGAGGAGCTGATGTACAACAAGGAGAAGCTGCTCGCGAACGGCGACCGCTGGGAAGCCGAGATCGCCGCGCGCCTCCGCGCCGACGCACCGTACCGGTGAGCCGGCCGTGATCGCCACACTCGCCTTCTATCTGTTCGCCGCGATCCTGCTCGCGTCGGCCACCATGGTCGTGGTCGCGCGCAACCCGGTGCACGCGGTGCTGTTCCTGATCCTCGGCTTCTTCAACGCGGCCGCGCTGTTCCTGCTGGCCGGAGCCGAGTTCCTGGCGCTGATCCTGGTGATCGTCTATGTCGGCGCGGTCGCGGTGCTCTTCCTGTTCGTCGTCATGATGCTGGACGTCAACTTTGCCGAACTCCGCGAGGGCTTTGTCCGCTATCTGCCGATCGGCGGCATCATCGGCGGCATTCTCCTTGTCGAACTGCTGCTGGTCGGCGCGGCATGGACGGTCTCGCCCCAGGCGCCACTGCTCATCGCAGAGCCGGTCCCTGGCGCGGTGACGAACACCCAGGCGATCGGGCGTGTGCTCTACACGGACTACGTCTACCTGTTCCAGGCCGCGGGCGTGGTGCTGCTGGTGGCGATGATCGGCGCAATCGTGCTGACGCTGCGCGAGCGGCCAGGGGTGCGGCGCCAGAACGTGGGCGCGCAGCTCGCGCGCGCCCGCGACGAGACGCTGGCGGTGATGAAGGTGGCCCCCGGCGCCGGGTTGACCGTGGTGCCGAAGCCCGAGCCGAAACGCGAGCCCGAGCCCGCCGACCATGGCGGCCACGGACACGGCAACCATCACGGGGGAGGGCACTGAGGTGGTCGTCGGACTCGAGCACTACCTCGCGGTCGCCGCGATCCTGTTCACCCTCGGGATCTTCGGCATCTTCCTTAACCGAAAGAACGTGATCGTCATCCTGATGTCAGTCGAGCTGATGCTGCTCGCGGTGAACATCAACCTCGTTGCCTTCTCGGCAGCCCTCGGCGACCTGACCGGGCAGATCTTCACCATGCTGGTGCTGACGGTCGCGGCCGCGGAAGCGGCGATCGGACTCGCGATCGTGGTCGTCTATTTCCGCAACCGCGGCTCGATCGCGGTCGAGGACATCCGGGTCATGAAGGGCTGAGCGGACGATGATCGAGGTCGGCTCCGTCTTCTTTCCGCTGCTCGGCGCGCTGATCGCCGGGTTCCTCGGCCGCGCGATTGGCGACCGTGGCGCGCAGATCGCGACGGTCGGCTGCATGGTGCTCGCCTCGATCTGCGGCGTGTGGCTGTTCTTCGATGTCGCCTTCAGCGGCAACGCGCGCACCGTCGAGCTCGGCACCTGGATCGCCTCCGGCACGCTGGAGGCATCCTGGGCACTGCGATTCGATACGCTCTCTGCGGTGATGGTCGGGATGGTGACGGTGATCTCCACCCTCATCCATCTCTACAGCGTCGGCTACATGAGTCATGACAGCTCGATCCCGCGCTTCATGGCCTATCTGTCGCTGTTCACCTTCGCCATGCTGATGCTGGTCACGGCCGACAACCTGGTGCAGCTGTTCTTCGGCTGGGAGGGGGTCGGGCTCTGCTCCTACCTGCTGATCGGCTTCTGGTACGACCGTGAGAGCGCCAACGCCGCCGCGATCAAGGCGTTCCTGGTCAACCGCGTCGGCGATATCGGCTTCGCGCTCGGCATCGCCGGCGTCTACATGTTGACCGACAGCGTGGCGTTCGACGCTATCTTCGCTGCCCTGCCGCGCCTGACCGGCGAGACGATCCGCTTCGCCGGCATGACGCTGAATGCGATCGAGCTCTGCGGCGTGCTGCTGTTCATCGGCGCGATGGGCAAGTCCGCGCAGCTGTTCCTGCACACCTGGCTGCCGGACGCGATGGAGGGGCCCACCCCGGTCTCGGCGCTGATCCATGCCGCGACGATGGTGACAGCCGGCGTGTTCCTGGTCGCGCGGATGAGCCCGCTGTTCGAGCTCGCCCCCTTCGCGCTCGGCATGGTGACGGTGATCGGCGCCTCGACCGCGCTGTTCGCGGCGACCATCGGCTGCGTGCAGAACGACATCAAGCGGATCATCGCCTATTCGACCTGCTCGCAGCTCGGCTACATGTTCTTTGCCGCCGGCGTCTCGGCCTATCCAGCGGCGATCTTCCACCTCTTCACCCACGCCTTCTTCAAGGCGCTGCTGTTCCTCGGCGCGGGCAGCGTGATCCACGCCATGAGCGACGAGCAGGATATCCGCAAGATGGGCGGGATCTGGCGCAAGGTGCCGATCACCTATGCGGTGATGTGGATCGGCTCGCTCGCGCTCGCGGGCGTGCCGTTCTTCGCCGGCTACTACTCGAAGGACATGGTGCTGGAGACGGCCTGGGCCGCTGGCACTGGCGTCGGCCGCTACGCCTTCATCTGCGGCATCCTCGCGGCCTTCCTGACCGCGTTCTATTCCTGGCGCCTGATCATCCTGACGTTCCACGGCGAGCCGCGCGCGGACGCGCACACCATGGCGCATGTCCATGAGAGCCCGCCCGTGATGACCGTGCCGCTGATCCTTCTCGCGGTCGGCGCGGTCCTTGCCGGCGCGGTCTTCTACGAACCCTTCGTCGGCCATCACTTCCAGGATTTCTGGCGTGCCGCGATCCGGATCGCGCCGGAGAACCAGGCGATGGAGGCGGCACACGACGTCGCGCTGTGGGTGAAGCTGCTGCCCGTGCTCATGGGCGCGTCCGGCATCGCGCTCGCCTACCTGTTCTACATGGTGTTCCCAACGGTGCCGGCGCAGCTCGCCGAGCGGTTCCGTGGCGTCTACCTGTTCCTGCTCAACAAGTGGTACTTCGACGAGATCTACGATCGGCTGTTCGTCCGCCCGGCGATGCGGCTCGGCCAGATGCTGTGGAAGGGCGGTGATGGCGCCGTGATCGACCGCTTCGGCCCCGACGGACTCGCGGCCGCCACGCAGCGTGCGACCCGCGCGATCGTCCGTGTGCAGACCGGGCTCGTCTACCACTACGCCTTCGCGATGCTGATCGGCATCGTCGTGCTGGTGACGCTGTTCGCGACGGGACGGCTCTGAGATGAACACGCTCGGCTTCCCGCTGCTTTCGCTGATCACCTTCCTTCCGCTCGCCGGCGCGCTGATCATCGCCTCCGTGCGCGGCGACGAGGAGACGGTCGCGCGCAACGCCCGCTGGACCGCGCTCTGGACCTCCGGGATCGTGCTGCTGCTGTCCTTGATCCTGTGGTTCCGCTTCGACCGCACCACGGCCGAGTTCCAGTTCGTCGAGCAGGCGGCGTGGCTCGGCGAATGGGGCATCGGCTACCACATGGGCGTGGACGGGCTCTCGGTGCTGTTCGTGCTGCTCTCCACCGTGCTGACGCCGATCTGCGTGGTCGCGTCGTGGGAGTCGGTCACGTCGCGCGTGCGCGAGTACATGATCGCCTTCCTGGTGCTCGAGACCATGATGGTCGGCATGTTCTGCGCGCTCGACTTCGTGGTGTTCTACATCTTCTTCGAGGGCGTGCTGATCCCGATGTTCCTGATCATCGGGGTGTGGGGCGGGCCGCGGCGTGTCTATGCGGCGTTCAAGTTCTTCCTCTACACGCTGCTCGGCTCGGTGCTGATGCTGCTGGCGCTGATCTGGCTCTATCTCGACGCCGGCACCACCGACATCCCGACCCTGATCGCCCATCGCGTCGCACCGGCCGCGCAGTTCTGGCTGTTCATCGCCTTCTTCGCCTCCTTCGCGGTGAAGGTGCCGATGTGGCCGCTGCACACCTGGCTGCCCGATGCGCATGTCGAGGCGCCGACCGCGGGCAGCGTGATCCTCGCCGGTGTGCTCTTGAAGATGGGCGGCTACGGCTTCCTGCGCTTCTCGCTGCCGATGCTGCCCGACGCCTCGGAGCAGCTCGCCCCCTTCATCTTCGCGCTGTCGATCGTGGCGATCATCTACACCTCGCTCGTGGCGCTCGCCCAGACCGATGTGAAGAAGCTGATCGCGTACTCCTCGGTGGCCCACATGGGCATCGTCACGCTCGGGCTGTTCACGCTGAACACCCAGGGCATCGAGGGCGCGATCTTCCAGATGCTGAGCCACGGCGTCGTCTCGGGCGCGCTGTTCCTCGTGGTCGGCGTGATCTACGACCGGATGCATACGCGCGAGATCGCGGCCTATGGAGGGCTCGTGCACCGCATGCCGCGCTACGCGCTGCTGTTCATGCTGTTCACCATGGCGTCGGTCGGGCTTCCGGGAACCTCGGGCTTCGTCGGCGAGTTCCTCGCGATCGTCGGCGCCTGGCAGGTGAACCGGATGCTGGCGCTGCTCGCGGCCACGGGCATGGTGCTGGGCGCCGCCTACATGCTGTGGCTCTACCGGCGCGTGATCTTCGGCCAGTTGACCAAGCCGGAGCTGAAGGGGCTGTTCGATCTTTCGCCGCGCGAGGCGGCGGTGTTCGCCCCGCTGGCGCTGCTGACCCTCTGGATGGGGATCTACCCCTCCTCGTTCAGCGGGTTCTACGGGGCATCGGTCGCCAACCTGATCGCGCAGCATCAGGCGGCGGTCCAGGCCACACGCCAGCTTGCGGGGCTGTGACAGCGATGGAGAGCATCCTGAACTGGCATGCCGTCATCCCAGAGCTGGTGCTCGCCTGCCTCGGCATGGCGGCGCTCATGCTCGGCGTCTTCATGCGCCGTGGCGCCACCCTCGCCGTGTCGATGGCGGCGCTGGCCTCGCTGCTGCTGACCGCGGTGCTCGTGCTGTCGATGGACGCGCCCGTGATCGCCTTCGACGGCCTGTTCGTGCTCGATGAGTTCGCGGTGTTCACCAAGGTGCTGGTGCTGCTCGCGGCCGCGCTCGGCCTCGTGCTCTCGCTCGACTGGAACGAGAAGGAACGGATCGACCGCTTCGAGTACCCCGTCCTGGTCCTGCTCGCGAC
Source organism: Elioraea tepidiphila DSM 17972 (assembly GCF_000378465.1). Classification (GTDB taxonomy): domain Bacteria; phylum Pseudomonadota; class Alphaproteobacteria; order Acetobacterales; family Acetobacteraceae; genus Elioraea; species Elioraea tepidiphila. The sequence goes on along the minus strand of NZ_KB899918.1, from coordinate 125,709 downwards.
CGTCGGCATGATGATGATGGTTTCGGCGAACGACCTGATGAGCCTCTATGTCGGGCTCGAACTGTCCTCGCTCTCGCTCTACGTGCTCGCCGCGATCCACCGCGACGATCTGCGCGCGACCGAGGCGGGGCTGAAGTACTTCGTGCTGGGAGCGCTCGCCTCGGGGATGCTGCTCTACGGCAGCTCACTCGTGTATGGGTTCTCGGGCTCGACGCGCTTCGCCGGCATCGCCACCGCGATCGAGGCTGGGCCGCCCTCGCTCGGACTGATCACCGGGCTCTGTTTCGTCGCCGCCGGGCTCGCCTTCAAGGTCTCCGCCGTGCCGTTCCACATGTGGACGCCGGATGTCTACGAGGGCGCACCAACGCCGGTGACGGCGTTCTTCTCGATCGCGCCGAAGCTCGCCGCGGTCGGACTGTTCCTGCGCGTCATGACCGGCCCGTTCGGCGATGTGGCGGGACAGTGGACGCAGATCATCGTCCTGATCTCGATCGCTTCGATGCTGCTCGGCGCCTTCGCCGCGATCGGCCAGAGCAACATCAAGCGGCTGATGGCGTATTCCTCGATCGGCCATGTCGGCTACGCGCTGATCGGACTCGCCGCCGGCACCGAGGAGGGGATCCGCGGCGTGCTGGTCTACATGGCGATCTACATCGTCATGAACGCGGGCACCTTCGGCTGCATCGTCGCCATGCGCCGCAAGGGCCAGGCCTGCGAGCGCATCGAGGATCTCGCCGGGCTTGGGGCCACGGCGCCGGGGCTCGCGGTCGCATTCTCGGTGTTCATGTTCTCGATGGCCGGCATCCCGCCGCTCGCCGGGTTCTTCGGCAAGTTCTACGTGTTCATGGCGGCCGTGCAGGCGGGGCTCTGGCCGCTCGCGGTGATCGGCGTGCTCTCGTCGGTGGTGTCGGCCTTCTATTACCTGCGCATCGTCAAGGTGATGTACTTCGACGCTGCGCAGCCCGAATTCGATCCGCGTCCCGCCTCGGTCGGGGTGGTGGTCGCCGGGTCGATGATCTTCACGGCGCTGTTCGCCCTTGCGCCCGCGCCGCTCGTCGCCGCCGCCGGCACGGCGGCGCGGTCCCTGATCGGGGGATGAGCCAGACGCACGGCCGGATCGAACGCCACGCGAGTCTGCCCTCCACCAGCGACCGCGCGATCGCGCTGGCCGAGGCGGGGGAGGGGCCGTGGTGCGCGGTGCTGGCGGAGGCGCAGACGGCAGGCCGCGGGCGGCATGGGCGGCGCTGGCAGTCCCCGCCGGGCAACCTCTATCTCTCCGTCCTGCTCGATGCGCAGGCGGTTGCCGCACCCGGCGGGCTCGGCCTGCTCGCCGGTGTCGCGATCGCCGAAGCGCTCGCCACGCTGCTGCCGGACGGCATCGGCCTGCATCTGAAATGGCCGAACGATCTGGTCGTCGCGGGGCGCAAGCTGGGCGGCGTGCTGGTCGAGGCCGGCACACGCGCTGACGGCACGAAATGGGCGGTCGCCGGGATCGGCGTCAATCTCGTCACGCATCCCGACGACGCCGATCGGCCCGCCACCTCGTTTGCCGCTCTCGGTCTGCGACCGCCGGCGCCGGACACGCTCGCCGAGGCGATCCTGGAGCGGCTGATCGCCTGGAGCGGGCGCGCGCGCGTGGACGGATTCGGCGCGATCGTCGCGGCCTGGCAACGCCGCGCCCAGCCCCACGGCACCGCGATCACGGTGCGCTTGCCTGCCGGACCGGTCAGCGGCCGCTATGCCGGGCTCGACACCGACGGGGCCTTGCTCGTGTCGCTCGAGGATGGTCGGACGCGCCGGATCATCGCCGGCGACGTCTTCGCGGGAGGCTGATCGGATGCTGCTCGCCATCGATGCCGGCAACACGAATGTGGTGTTCGCGGTCTGGGACGGCGCCGCCTGGCGCGGCCGCTGGCGCATCGCCACGGTGGCCGACCGCACGGCCGACGAATACGCGGTCTGGCTGCTGCAGCTGATGGCCTGGGACGGGCTCGGCCCCGCCGATATCGACGCCGCGGCGATCGCCTGCGTGGTGCCGAACGCGCTCTACAACCTGCGCCGACTCTGCCGCGACCGCTTCGGTGTCGAGGCGATGGTGACGCGCTCGGATCTCGACTGGGGCTTCGCGATCCGCACCGACAATCCGCGCGAGGTCGGCGCCGACCGCCTCGTCAACGCGCTGGCCGCGCGCATGCGCTATCCGCGCCCGCTCGCGGTGATCGATTTCGGCACCGCCACCACATTCGATGTCGTCGACGCCGCGGGCGACTACATCGGCGGCGTGATCGCGCCGGGGATCAATCTCTCGCTCGACGCGCTGCACCGCGCGGCGGCGGCGCTGCCGCGCATCAGCATCGGCCGGCCGCAATCGGTCGTCGGCCGATCGACGGTGCCCGCCATGCAGTCCGGCGTGTACTGGGGCTACGTGGGGCTGATCGAGGGCATTGCGCGCCGGATCGAGGCTGAGCTCGATCAGAGATTGACCGTGATCGCGACCGGCGGGCTCGCGCCGTTGTTCATGGACGGCACGCCCGCCATCCACCATCTCGATGCGGATCTGACCCTCGACGGGCTCGTCCTGCTCGCCGAGCGCAACATGAAGGCCACAGCGTGACATTAGCCCGCGACGACCTCGCCTTCCTGCCGCTGGGCGGGACCGGCGAGATCGGCATGAACCTGAATCTCTACCACGCCGATGGCGCCTGGCTCGCGATCGATTGCGGCATCGGCTTCGGCGACGCGGCGCGGCCCGATATCGAGATCATGGTGCCGGACGTGGGCTTCCTGGCCGAGCGCAAACGGAACCTCCGCGCGCTGATCATCACCCACGGGCACGAGGATCATCTCGGCGCGGTCGCCTGGCTGTGGCCCGCGCTCGAATGTCCCGTCTACGCGAGCCCCTTCGCGGCGGCGGTGCTGCGCCGCAAGCTCGCCGAGCGCCAACTCCTCGGGCGGGTACCCTTGACGACGCTGGACCTCGGTGCGGAGCTCACGCTCGATCCGTTCCATCTGCGCTTCATCCGCATGGCGCACTCGATCCCCGAGGCGCAGGCGGTGGCGATCCGTACGCGGCACGGCCTGGTGCTGCATACGGGAGACTGGAAGCTCGATCCGCACCCGCTGATCGGCCCGCCGACCGACGAGGCCGCTCTCGCCGCGCTCGGCGACGAGGGTGTGGACGTGATGGTGTGCGACAGCACCAACGCGATGGTCGAGGGACATTCGGGTAGCGAGTCCGAGGTGCGGCGCAATCTCGGCGCGCTGATCCGCCGGCTGAAGGGGCGGGTGGCCGTCACCTGCTTCTCGACCAATGTCGCGCGGATCGAATCGATCGCGCTCGCGGCGCAAAGCGCCGGCCGCAGTGTCGCGATCGTCGGGCGCGCCTTCCGCAACATCATCGCCGCCGCGCGCGAGACCGGCTATCTCGCGACGCTGCCCGAGTTCGTCGAGGAGGACGAGGCGGGCTACCTGCCCGACGATTCCGTGCTGTTCCTGGTCGCGGGCAGCCAGGGCGAGCCGCGCTCGGCGCTCTCGCGCATCGCGGCGGACAACCATCCGAACGTCTCGCTCGGCGAGGGCGACACAGTGATCTACTCCTCGCGCGTGATCCCGGGCAACGAGCGGGCGATCCTGCGCGTGCAGGACCAGTTCGCGCGGCGCGGCGTGACCGTCATGACCGAGCGCGATCACATGGTGCACGTCTCCGGCCATCCGGCGCGCGACGAGCTGCGCCGCATGTACGCGCTGGTGCGGCCGAAGCATGTCGTGCCGGTGCACGGCGAATGGCGCCACATGACCGAGCATGCCGAGCTCGCGCGCGCGCTCGGCGCGATCCCGCACGTGATCGATGACGGCGACATCTTGCGCCTCGCTCCCGGCCCAGTGACGGTCGTGGACAGCGCACCGGCCGGCAAGCTCGCCGTGGATGGCGACCGTCTCCTGCCGATCGGCGGCGAGGTGCTGGCGGCGCGGCGGCGCATGCTCGAGCACGGTGTGGTGATCGCTTCGCTCGCGCTTGACGAGGCCGGGCGGGTCCTTGGGCGGCCCCGCATCACCGGCCCCGGTGTGTTCGACGCGGCGATGAACGGCGCCGCTGAGGGCCTTGCCGACGACCTGATGGCGGCTGTCTCAGGCCTGCCCGCCCCTGTCCGCCGGGATGACGAGGCGGTGGCCGAGGCGGCGCGCGGTGCGCTCCGCGGCCTGCTGCGGCGGGCGCTGTGGCAGAAGCGGCCCGGCATCGAAGTGCATGTCATGCGGATCGGACGGTGAGACCTCGATGAACTGGTTCACCGGCCTCGTCGTCTATGCCTTGGTCTGGTGGACCGTGCTGTTCGCCGTGCTGCCGTTCTGGACCCGGCCGGTGACCGACCCGGAGGAGAAGACACATTTCCGCGGCGCGCCGGAACGGCCGCTGCTGTGGCGCAAGGTGCTGGTGACCACGCTGGTTTCGGGTGTGGTCTGGCTCGGCATCTGGGCCGTGGTGGAGTCAGACTTGATCAGTTTTCGCGACCATCCTTGATCTTGATCAAATCCTGCTCAGAGCGCGGCCAGAACTTGCACAAACGATGAGCCGGATGCCTGCGTTTTGAGCAATCAATGGTTGAATTGACGAAAAAAGCGCCGCGATTGCTGAGTTTGCTGTTGCCCCGCCGTCGGCGCACGCGCGAAAATCAGCGACAGGAAGAGGGCTGTTCCTCTTCCTGCCGTGTGACTGGCGTTTCCTCCCTAAACTTGGGCCGTGCGCTGCGAGGCGCGCGGCCCTTTTCTTGTTAGCGGAACGTAAACCGCCCGTCCATAGGCTTGCGAACGATATTTGTCGCTGCACCGCAGCAAAGCGAAAGAAGATGCCGTGCACCGCGCCCTGATCGCAGCGATCTTGCTGGTGGCCGCTGGCACGCTCCCCGCTGCGGCGCAGACGATCAGTGAGTGGGACTGCCGGCGGCTTGAGCGCCACGTTCCCGCGCCCGATGTGGTGTATCGGCCAGGCGTGGATGTGCGGGGGCGAAGCGTGGCGCCGGCCGATCTCAATCCGGCCGTGCCGATCGTGCCGGAGCGGTTCGCGATCTATCTCGGCGTGGATCTGCGCGAACGGCTCGGCCTGCCGCCGGATCTGATCGCCGATCTGCCGCTCGGCGTCATCGAGATCGACAACGGCACGGTGCTGTTCAACGGCCGCCCGATCGCGCCCGACGCCGCGGCCGGGCTCGCCGCCGCCTGCGCCGCCGCCCGCCGCCGCTGAGCCCGCGTGACGGAACGCCGCGGCGCCGTTAGTGTGCGCGGCCCTTCCGCCATCCGGGATGCCGCGACGCGATGCGCCTTTCTCGCTACTTCCTGCCCACGCTCAAGGAGACGCCGGCCGAGGCGCAGATCGTCTCGCACCGGCTGATGCTGCGCGCGGGGATGATCCGCCAGCAGGCTGCCGGGATCTATTCCTGGCTGCCGCTCGGCCACCGCGTGCTCACCAACATCGCACGCATCGTGCGCGAGGAGCAGGATGCGGCCGGCTGCCATGAGCTTCTGATGCCGACTATCCAGCCGGCGGAGCTGTGGAAGGAGAGCGGACGCTACGAGGACTACGGCAAGGAGATGCTGCGCCTGCGCGACCGCCACGAGCGCGAGCTGCTCTACGGGCCGACCAACGAGGAGATGGTCAGCGACATCTTCCGCGCCTATGTGAAGTCGTACCGCAACCTGCCGCTGATGCTCTACCACATCCAGTGGAAGTTCCGCGACGAGGTGCGGCCGCGCTTCGGCGTGATGCGCGGGCGCGAGTTCCTGATGAAGGACAGCTACTCCTTCGATCTCGATCAGGCCGGCGCGCGACGGAGCTACAACCGCATGTTCGTCGCCTATCTGCGCACCTTCGCCCGGCTCGGCCTGAAGGCGATCCCGATGCGTGCCGATACCGGCCCGATCGGCGGCGATCTCTCCCACGAGTTCATCATCCTCGCCGAGACGGGCGAGAGCCAGGTGTTCGTGCATCGCGATCTCGTCGAGCGCGACATCCTGGGCGAGGCGGTGGACTACGAGTCCGATTTGCAGCCGCTCGTCGATTCCTGGACCTCGCTCTACGCCGCGACCGACGAGAAGCACGACCCCATCGCCTTCGGCGCGCTCGCCGATGGGCAGCGCGTCGAGGCGCGCGGCATCGAGGTCGGCCACATCTTCTATTTCGGCACCAAGTACTCCAAGCCGATGGGGGTGACGGTGCAGGGACCGGACGGCAAGCCGATCCACCCGGAGATGGGCAGCTACGGCATCGGCGTGTCGCGGCTGGTCGGCGCGATCATCGAGGCGAGCCACGACGAGGCCGGGATCATCTGGCCGGAGACCGTGGCACCGTTCCGCGTCGGGCTGATCAACCTCAAACCTGGGGACGTCGCGACCGAAGCGCTCTGCGACGACATCTACGCCGCGCTGCGCAACGCGGGCACCGAGGTGCTGTATGACGACCGCGAGGAGCGGGCGGGCGTGAAGTTCGCCGACATGGATCTGATCGGCCTGCCCTGGCAGGTGGTCGTTGGCCCGCGCGGGGCGGCTGCGGGACGCGCCGAGCTCAAGCGCCGCAAGGGGGGCGAGCGACACGAGCTCGATCGCGACGCGGTGCTGGAACGCCTGCTCGGCTGAGACGTTAGCGCGCCATGTTCGGCCCCTTCGAGCGGATGGTCGCCTTCCGCTATCTGCGCGCGCGCAAGGCGGAAGGCTTCGTCAGCGTGATCGCGGCGTTCTCTCTCGCCGGCATCGCGCTCGGGGTCGCGACGCTGATCATCGTCATGAGCGTCATGAACGGGTTCCGCCAGGAGCTGCTCGGCAAGATCCTCGGACTGAACGGACATCTCGGCGTCTATGGCGCCGCCGGCCCGCTCACCGACTTCGATGCGGCCGCCGAGCGCATCCGCCGCGTACCCGGCGTGGTGCAGGCGATCCCGATCGTGGAGGGTCAGGTGCTCGCCACCGGCGAGCGGGGCGGGGCCTCGGGCGTGCTCGCGCGCGGCGTGCGACCCGAGGATCTGCGCGCGCGTGCGATCATCGCCGACAACATCGTCGCCGGCTCGCTCGATCGCTTCGAAGGCGAGGACGCCATCCTGATCGGCACGCGGCTCGCGTCCCGCCTCGGCCTGCGCGTGGGCGAGCGGATCAGCCTCGTCTCGCCGCAGGGCCAGGTCACCGCGTTCGGCACGGTGCCGCGCGTGGTGGCCTACACCATCGTCGGCCTGTTCGAGGTCGGTATGTACGAATACGACTCCTCCTATGTGTTCCTGCCGTTCGAGACGGCGCAGGCCTATTTCCGCCAGCAGGGGGCGGCGACCCAGGTCGAGGTGTTCGTCGAGGACCCGACACGGGTGCGCCAGGTGGCCTTCGCCATCCGCGATGCCCTGCGCGAACAACCTGTGCGCATCCTCGATTGGCAGCAGGCGAACTCCTCGTTCTTCCAGGCCGTGCAGGTCGAGCGGAACGTGATGTTCCTGATCCTGACCCTGATCATCCTGGTCGCCGCCTTCAACATCATCTCTTCGCTGGTGATGCTGGTGAAGGACAAGGGCCGCGACATCGCGATCCTGCGCACCATGGGCGCGACCAAGGGCGCGGTGATGCGCATCTTCCTGATGTGCGGCGCCTCGATCGGCGTGCTCGGCACGGTGATCGGGGTCGCGCTAGGCCTCGCCTTCTCGCTCAACATCGAGACGATCCGGCAATGGCTCCAGGGACTCACCGGCCAGGAGCTGTTCCAGGCCGAGATCTACTTCCTCTCGCGGCTGCCGGCGGTGGTCGATCCGAACGAGGTGCTGCAGGTGACGCTGATGGCGCTCGGGCTCTCGCTCGCCGCCACGCTCTACCCGGCCTTCCGCGCCGCGCGGCTCGATCCGGTCGAGGCGCTCCGGTATGAGTGAGGCCGTCCTGCGGCTGGAGGGGGTCGCGCGCACGTTCCGCACCGGTGACGGACTGCTTGAGGTGCTGCGCGGCGTCGATCTCGCGGTCGCGCCCGGCGAGATCGTCGCCCTGGTCGCTCCGTCGGGCGCGGGCAAGTCGACGCTCCTGCACATCGCCGGCCTGCTCGAACATGCCGATCGCGGGCGCATCGTCGTCACCGGCAAGGAGGCATCCGCGCTCGGCGACACCGCGCGCACCGAGCTCCGCCGTTCCACGATCGGCTTCGTCTATCAGTTCCACCATCTGCTGCCGGAGTTCACCGCGCGCGAGAACGTGGCGATGCCGCAGGTGATCGCCGGGATCCCGAAGCGCGCGGCGGCCGAGCGGGCCGAGGCGCTGCTGGGCGCACTCGGGTTGTCGGCGCGCCTGAACCATCGTCCGGCGCGGCTGTCGGGAGGCGAGCAGCAGCGCGTGGCGATCGCGCGCGCGCTCGCCAATCAGCCGAAGCTGCTGCTCGCCGACGAGCCGACGGGCAATCTCGACATGGCGACCGCCGAGGTGGTGTTCGGCGAGCTTCTCTCGCTCGTGCGTGAGCGCGGCGTGGCGGCGCTGATCGCAACCCACAATCCGGACCTTACGGCGCGCATGGACCGCACGCTGACGCTGCGCGACGGCCATGTGGTGGAGGGCAGGGGCTGATGCGCATTCTCGTGCTCGGCGCCGGCGCGGTCGGCGGGTATTTCGGCGGCCGGGTCGTCCAGGCCGGCGCGGCCGAGGTCGCGTTCCTGGTGCGTCCCGGCCGCAAGGCTCAGCTCGACCGCGACGGGCTCGTGATCGAGAGCCCCTCTGCCGGCGATGCGCGCCTCGCGGTCACGGCGCTGCTGGCAGACGACCTGCCCCGCGCCGGCGCCTGGGATGTCGTGCTGCTCACGGCCAAGGCCTACGATCTCGACGCGGCGATCGCGGCGATCCGGCCAGCGGTCGGCAAGACGACCGCGGTGCTGCCGCTGCTCAACGGCCTGTCGCATATCGATACGCTGGTCGCTGCGTTCGGAACAGGCCGCGTGCTCGGTGGGCTTGCCAAGATCCAGGCGACGCTGACGGCCGAGGGCGTGGTGCGCCATCTCGCGCCGGTGCAGATGGTCGAGTTCGGCGAGCGCGACGGCACGATGTCCGAGCGCGTGCAGGCCCTGAAGCGCGTCTTCGATTCCGCCGGCCTGCGCGCCGATGCCGTGACCGACATCACGAGCCGGATGTGGGAGAAGCTGGTGCTGATCGGCACGCTCGCGATCGCGACCGTGCTGATGCGTGCGAATCTCGGCGAGATCGCAGCCGCCGGCGGACAGGACTGGATCGACCGCCTGCTGGAGCGCAACGTCGCGATCGCGGCGGCGCACGGCCATCCCGTCCGGCCGAAGGCGCTGGAGCGCGAACTCGTGCCGATGTTCCGCAGCGCCGGCCCGGCGGCCGCCTCGATGCTGCGCGACCTGGAGGCGGGCGGGCGCATCGAGTCCGATCACATCCTCGGCTTCCTGCTCGATGCCGCGCGCCATGCCGGCGTGGACGACGCGCTGCATGAGGCCGCGTATCTGCATGCCAGGGCCTACGAGGCGCGACGCGCGGCCGGGCGCCTTCCGCACCGGTAACCTTTCCGTTACGGCTCAATCGTCTTGCGGTTCCTGCGCGTGTCCGTTAATGTAACGATGTCGTAGCGAGCTGCGCTGCGCCGAAACGGAACGCGAACAGGAGAGACGGCCATGGCAATCAGGCGAGGCAGGCGGCCGCGGGCGCGTGGCCCGGCCGCAACCGGTCCGACCGGCGGCCCGCCGGTCAGCGCCGCCGCCGTTTCGGCACCGACCGAACAACTCCTGCTCGCGGCGCTCGAGCGCGGCGGCGACACGCTGGAGACCGGGCGCTATCTGGTCACTTACCGCGAAGGCATGGCGGAGGAGGGGGCGAAGGCCCTCAAGGCGCAGGATTTCCGCATGGCGGATGCGCGCGACTTCTCCGGCCAGGCGGTCGCGCTCGAGGATGCGGGCGATGCCGAGGCGCTGAACTTCCCCGAGATCGGCGTGGCCGTGGTGAGCGGCACGGCACTCGAGGCGCATGGCATGAGCGCCTTCGCCGCCGCGGCCGCCGACAGCCCGATCGAGACGATCGAGCCGGAGTATTTCGTCTTCGCCGCCGGCTCCGAGTATCTGCGCGGCTTCCTCGCGGCGGCCAACACGATCGCGCGGGACCTCAAGGGCGTGCCCGTGCCGGAGCCGGAGGAGGTCGAGGCGGAGGTGCTGGGCGCGACCTGGGGACTGATCCGCTGCAAGGTGCCGCCGAGCAGCCGCAGCGGGGTGGGCATCAAGATCGCGGTGCTCGATACCGGTATGGATCTCGGCCATCCCGATTTCTCCGGCCGGCCGATGACGACCAACACCTTCGTCGGCCAGCCGGTGCAGGACCTGAACGGTCATGGCACGCACTGCATCGGCACCGCGTGCGGGCCGAAATCGCCGCCCGGCAGCACGCCGCGCTACGGCATCGCCTATGCCGGCAGCATCTTCGTCGGCAAGGTGCTCACCAACTCCGGCAGCGGCACCGGCGCGGGCGTGCTTGCGGGCATGAACTGGGCGATCGCCAATCACTGCGAGGTGATCTCGATGTCGCTCGGCAGCCAGAGTCCGGTGCAGGCGGCCTACACCGCCGCCGGCCAGGCCGCGCTCTCGGCCGGCTGCCTGATCATCGCCGCGGCCGGCAACGAGACGAAGCCGACCGGCGCGCCGGCCAATTCACCGACCATCATGTCGGTCGCCTCGCTCGATCCGAACCTGACCCCGTCCAGCTTCTCGAACTTCGGCAAGATCGAGATCGCCGCACCGGGGCGCGATGTGTTCTCGTCCTGGCCGCGGCCGCGGCGCTACCACACCATCAGCGGCACCTCGATGGCCACACCGCACGTCGCCGGCTGCGCGGCGCTCTGGGCCCAGTCCAGCCCCTCGCTGCGCGGGGCCTCGCTGTGGCGCAGGCTGCAATCCTCCGCCCAGCCGTTGCCGCTGCCGGCCTCGCGGGTCGGCGCTGGCCTTGTCCAGGCGCCGTAGCTAGACTCCGTTCCACCGCGTCCCGGCCCCCGTCCCGCCGGGGCGCGGGTGGGGATGGAGGGCGGGCCGTGGCCCAGCGCAAGACCTGGATCGTCACCCTCAGCGGCGAGCGTCCGGCCGCCGCGGTGCGGCGCGACCTCGCCGAGGCGGGTTTCGCTGTCGGCGCCGTGCTCGATGCGATCGGCGTGATCACCGGCGAGGCGGATGCCAAGGCGGTGGCGAAAGCCCGCAAGATCAAGGGGGTCGCGAGCGTCGCCGAGGACACCGAGGTCGGCATCGGCCCGCCCGGGTCCGACCCGACCTGGTAGAACGCCTGCCGCGCGGCACCCCTGCGCGGCACGACGCTTGCCCTCGCCGTTTCCGCCCTGTATCACCCGCCCCGGCCGTGCGCGGGGGCTCCCGCGCCGGCCAATTCACACGCGGTGCAGCCTTCCCGGGGGATCCCGGGGTCCGGTGCGGGCCATGCCGAGGTGCGGCATCGGCCGGCGCAGCGCCGCGGAGGAATGAACCGGACGTGTGAAGGAGAAGGACGGCCCCATGGCCCTGCCCGTGTTCACCCTGCGCCAGCTTCTGGAAGCCGGCGTCCATTTCGGTCACCACACCCGCCGCTGGAACCCGAAGATGGCCCCGTACCTCTTCGGCGTGCGCAACCAGGTCCACATCATCGATCTGCAGCAGACCGTGCCGATGCTGAGCCGGGCGATGCAGGCGATCCGCGACGCGGTCGCGGGCGGCGGGCGCGTGCTGTTCGTCGGCACCAAGCGGTCGGCCGCCGACTACGTCGCGGACGCCGCCAAGCGCTGCGGCCAGTACTACGTCAACCACCGCTGGCTCGGCGGCATGCTCACGAACTGGAAGACCATCCAGAACTCGATCCGCCGGCTGCGCACGATCGAGGAGCAGCTCGCCCAGGAGCAGACCGGGCTGACCAAGAAGGAGCAGCTGATGCTGACGCGCGAGCGCGACAAGCTCGAGCGCGCGCTGGGCGGCATCAAGGAGATGGGCGGCCTGCCGGACATCCTGTTCATCATCGACACGAACAAGGAGAAGATCGCGGTCCAGGAGGCGCGCAAGCTGAACATCCCGGTGGTCGCGGTGCTCGACAGCAACTCCGACCCGGATGGCGTGACCTACCCGATCCCCGGCAACGACGACGCGATCCGCGCGATCGCGCTCTACTGCGACCTCGTCGCCGGCGCGGTGCTGGACGGCATCTCCGCCGAGATGGCGGCCTCGGGCGTCGATCTCGGCGCGGCCGAGGAGGTGCCCCTGGATGAGCTGCCGCCGGCCGAGGAGGCGGCACCCGAGGGCGCCGTACCCGAGGCCTCCGCCGAGGCGCGGGCCTGACGCTCACAGCACGAGAGGACGGATCGATGGCGGAGATCACCGCGGCGCTGGTCAAGGAACTGCGCGAGAAGACCGGCGCGGGCATGATGGACTGCAAGCGGGCGCTGGCCGAGACCGGCGGCGACCTGGAGGCGGCGATCGACTGGCTGCGCAAGAAGGGCCTGTCGGCGGCGGCCAAGAAGGCCGGCCGCACGGCCGCCGAGGGGCTGGTCGGCGTCAAGGCCGAGGGCACCCGCGCGGCGATCGTCGAGGTGAATGCCGAGACCGACTTCATCGCGCGCAACGAGACCTTCCAGGACTTCGTCGCCACCTGCGCGGGCCTCGCCCTCGATGCCGGCGGGGATGTCGAGGCGCTGAAGGGCAAGGCGTTCCCGGGCGGCGGGCGGACGGTCGCCGAGGAGTTGACCCACCTGATCGCCACGATCGGCGAGAACATGGCGATCCGCCGCACGGCGATGCTGTCGGTGCCCAAGGGCGTGGTCGCGACCTATGTCCACTCCGCCCTCAAGCCCGAACTGGGGCGGATCGGCGTGCTGGTCGCCCTGGTCGGCGAGCCGGGCGAGGCGCTCGCCACGCTGGGTCGGCAGATCGGCATGCATGTCGCCGCTGCCCGGCCCGAGTTCCTCGACATCGGCTCGGTCGACCCGGCCGCGCTCGCGCGCGAGAAGGCCGTGCTGTCCGAGCAGGCGCGCGCGTCGGGCAAGCCCGAGGCGATCATCGAGAAGATGGTCGAGGGCCGCGTCCGCAAGTACTACGAGGAGGTCGTGCTGCTCGAGCAGGTCTGGGTGCACGACGGCGAGAGCCGGGTGAAGGACGTCGTGAAGAAGGCAGGTGCCCAGCTCGCCGGCTTCGTCCGCTTCCAGCTCGGCGAGGGGATCGAGAAGGAGGCTTCGGACTTCGCGGCCGAGGTCGCGGCGGCGGCGCGCTGAGGGCCGCCGCGATGCCGGCAGCGGGGATGCCCGGGACGGCGATCCGCCCTACACTGGCGGCCCCGCCCGAGTCCGGCCCCGCCCCGCTGCAGAAGGACGCCCGCTTCATGGAGGATGCGCCCCGCTACCGACGCGTGCTCCTGAAGGTGTCGGGCGAGGCGCTGATGGGACGGCGCGAGTACGGCATCTGCACCGAGACGGTCGGGCGGATCGCCGAGGACGTGCGTGCGGTCGTCGCGCTCGGCGTCGAGGTCTGCCTGGTGATCGGCGGCGGCAACATCTTCCGCGGCGTCTCCGGCGCGGCGGCGGGCATGGAGCGGGCCTCCGCCGACTATATGGGCATGCTGGCGACGGTGCTGAACGCACTCGCGCTTCAGAACGCGCTCGAGAAGCGCGAGGTCCATACGCGGGTGCAGTCGGCCATCCCGATGAGTTCGGTCTGCGAGCCGTATATCCGCCGCCGCGCGATCCGGCACATGGAGAAGGGGCGGGTGGTGATCTTCGCCGCCGGCACCGGCAACCCGTTCTTCACCACTGACACGGCGGCGGCCCTCCGCGCCGTCGAGATGGGCTGCGAGGCTCTTTTGAAGGGCACGCAGGTGGACGGGGTCTACTCCGCCGATCCGCGCAAGGACCCGGCCGCGCAGCGCTACGAGCGTCTGACCTATCTCGACGTGCTGGCGCGCGATCTCGCGGTGATGGATGCCTCGGCGATCAGCCTGGCGCGGGAGAACGGGTTGCCGATCGTGGTATTCTCGATCCATGAACCGGGCGCCTTCGCCAACGTGATGCGCGGCCGCGGCACCTTCACCATCGTCACCGACGCGCCCGGCTGAGGACGGCGCGCGCGGATCCTGGGACAGCAGGGGAGACAGGAATGGCCAAGGCCCCGCCCACGCTCGATCAGATCACCGGCGATCTGCGCCGGCGGATGGAGGGCGCGCTCGACACGCTGAAGAAGGAGTTCGCCGGGCTGCGCACCGGGCGGGCGAGCCCGGCGCTGCTCGAGCCGATCAAGGTCGAGGTCTATGGCACCGAGATGCCGATCACCCAGGTCGGCACGATCGGCGTTCCCGAGCCGCGCATGTTGACGGTCCAGGTATGGGACCGTGCGGCCGTCTCCTCGGTGGAGAAGGCGATCCGCGACGCCGGTCTCGGCCTCAATCCGGCGAGCGACGGCCAGACCGTGCGCGTGCCCCTGCCGCCGCTCACCGCCGAGCGGCGTATCGAGCTTGCCAAGCTCGCCGGCAAATACGCCGAGGCCGCGCGCGTCGCCATCCGCGCGGTGCGCCGCGACGGCATGGAGACGCTGAAGAAGCTCGAGAAGGATCACGAGATCGGCCAGGACGTGCATCGCGACTGGGCCGAGGAGGTCCAGAAGCTGACCGACGGCTACATCCGCAAGGTGGACGAGGCGCTGGCCGCCAAGGAAGCCGACATCAAGCAACCCTGAGCGCCCCGCCAGTCCCCCCGCCGATGAACGCCCCCCTCCCGATCGCCTCCGCCACGGCGCTGGCCGCGCCGCCGCTCGCGCGGCACGTGGCGATCATCATGGACGGCAACCGGCGCTGGGCGGCACGCCGCGGCCTGCCGGCACTGGCCGGCCATCGCGAGGGCGCCGAGGCGGCGCGCCGGGCGGTCGATGCGGCCCTCGCCCAGGGCGTGCCCTGGCTGACCCTCTACGCGTTCTCGTCGGAGAACTGGCGCCGCCCGGCCGAGGAGGTCGGCGGGCTGATGGGGCTGCTGCGCCAGGGGATCGAACGGCACTGGACCGAGATGATCCGGCGGGGCGTCAGGCTGCGCATGATCGGCGACCGCGACCGCCTCGATGCCGGCATGCGCGAGGCGATCGAGCGGGCGGAAGCCAGTTCCATCGCCAACACGCGGCTCAACCTGGTGATCGCGCTCTCCTATGGCGGGCGGTCGGAGATCGCCGGCGCGGCGCGGCGGCTCGCGCGCGCGGTCGCGGAGGGGCGGGTTTCGCCCGACTCGGTCGATGAAGCGAGCTTCGCCCGCTTCCTCGAGACCGACGGCATGCCCGATCCTGACCTCGTGATCCGCACCTCCGGCGAGCAGCGGATCTCGAACTTCCTGCTCTGGCAGGCCGCCTATGCGGAGTTCGTCTTCCTCGACGTGCTCTGGCCCGAGTTCGGCCCGCAGCATCTCGCCCAGGCGCTCTCGGCCTTCGCCGCGCGGGAGCGACGCTATGGCGCCCGCCCGGGCTGAGCCCGACCGACCGTTCCGCATGACGGCAGAGGCGGCCGGACGCTGGAGCGATCTCGGCAAGCGTGCCCTGTCCGCCGCGGTGCTCGGGCCGATCGCACTCACCGCGATCTGGTTCGGCGCCGAGTGGTTCATGCTTCTGGTCGCCCTCGGCACGGCCGTGCTGGCCTGGGAATGGGTGCATCTCTGCGGCGCGCGGCTGCGCGCCTTCCCCGGGCTCGTGGTGCCGCTCGCGTTGCTGGCGGCCGGGCTCGCTTCCGTCGCGGGCGCCTGGCTTGCGGCGCTCGCGCTGCTGGGCGCCGGCACTGCCCTGGCCTGGGCGGTCGCACGCCAGCCCGCGCTCCTGCCGGGCGAGCGACGTCCGGCCGGCTGGCTCGCGGCCGGCGTGATATATATCGGGCTTGCGGGCGTGGGGCTGATCTGGCTCCGCGACGCCGGGGATGCGGGCCGGGCCAATGTGCTGTTCGTGGTGCTGGTGGTCTGGGCGTCGGATATCGGCGCCTATCTGGCGGGACGGATGATCGGCGGCCCACGCCTCGCGCCCGCGATCAGCCCGAACAAGACCTGGGCGGGCGGTGCCGGCGGGCTTGCCGCGGCGATCGCGGCCGGGCTCAGCGTGGCGGCTGCCCTGACGCCGGGAGCGGAGCCCGCCGTCGTGGCGCTGGTGGCCGCGGCGATCGGGCTGACCGCGCAATGCGGCGACCTCCTGGAAAGCTTCATCAAGCGACGCTTCGCGGTGAAGGATGCCTCGCGACTGATCCCGGGTCATGGCGGGCTGCTCGACCGTGCGGACGGGCTGATCGCGGCGGTGCCGGTCGCCGCGGCCCTGTCTTTGGCGCTGGGGCAGGGGGCGGTGCTGTGGGGGTGAACGGTGCCCCTCGCCGCGTCACGGTGCTGGGCGCCACCGGCTCGGTCGGGCGCGCCACGCTCGATCTGATCGCCGAGGCGCCGCCGGGCCACTTCGAGGTGGTCGCGCTGGTGGCGAACGGGAATGCGACGGCGCTGGCGGCGGCCGCCCGCCGGGTGCGCGCGCGGCTCGCCGTCGTCGCCGATGTCGCGGCGCTCCCGGCGCTCCGCGAGGCGCTCGAAGGCAGCGGCATCGCGGTGGAAGCCGGTCCCGCGGCGGTGGTGGCGGCCGCCTCGATCCCGGTCGATTGGACGATGGCGGCGATCGTCGGCGCGGCCGGGCTTCCCGCCACCATGGCCGCGGCCGGCGGGGGCGGGATCGTCTCGATCGCCAACAAGGAGTGCCTCGTCTGTGCCGGCCCGATGCTGCGCGCGGTCGCCGCGGCGGCCGGGACGACGCTGCTGCCCGCGGATTCCGAGCACAACGCGATCTTCCAGGCGCTCGACGGCACGGCCCCCGAGAGCGTCGAACGGATCGTGCTCACCGCCTCCGGCGGGCCCTTCCGGAACTGGCCGGCCGAACGGATGCGCGCGATCCGGCCCGAGGACGCGCTCAACCACCCGGTCTGGCGCATGGGCGCCAAGGTCACGATCGACAGCGCGACCATGATGAACAAGGGCCTCGAGGTGATCGAGGCCGCCTGCCTGTTCCCGGTTCCGGCCGAACGGATCGAGGTGCTGGTGCATCCCGAGGCCGCGATCCACGGGATCGTGCAGTACGTCGACGGCTCGATGCTGGCACAGATGGGGCCGCCCGACATGCGCGTCCCGATCGCCCATACCCTCGCCTGGCCGCGCCGGATGACCACCGCGACGCGCCGGCTCGATCTCGCGACGTTGCGCACGATCACGTTTGAATTACCGGACCATAAACGATTTCCTGCGCTCACCCTGGCGCGCGAGGCGCTCGCCGCCGGTGGCGCGGCTCCGACGATCCTGAACGCGGCGAACGAGGTGGCGGTGCGGCTGTTCCTGGAGGGGCGGATCGGTTTCCTCGGCATCGCCGCTTTGGTCGCGGCTGCCCTCGACCGGCTCGGCACGCCCGCCGCGCCCGACCTTGAAGCCGTGCTGGAGGCGGACGCGACGGCGCGGCGCACCGCGCTCGACCTCGCGACCGGCCCCGCCTTCGCCTGAATCACGGAGTACCTGGGCCCCATGGAGTTCCTCGGCGGCACTCTCGGCACGATCCTGCCGTTCCTGCTCGTCCTCGGCGTGCTGATCTTCTTCCACGAGCTCGGCCACTACCTCGCCGCGCGCTCGGTGGGCGTGCATGTGGATGTGTTCTCGATCGGATTCGGGCGCGAGATCCTGGGCTGGACCGGGCGCACCGGTACGCGCTGGAAGGTCGGCTGGATCCCGCTCGGCGGCTACGTGAAGCTGCATGGCCACGAGGGCCCGGACGACCGGGCGCAGGTGGTGGCCGAAGCGAAGGCGAAGGGCGAGCCGCCGCCGGTCTGGCGCGAGGGCCAGACATTCGGCGAGAAGAGCGTCGGCGCGCGCGCCTGGGTCGTCGCGGCCGGACCAATCGCCAACTTCCTGCTCGCCGCCGTGCTGCTCGCCGGGATGTTCATGACGGCCGGCCGGCCGGACACCGCGCCGGTGATCACGGGCGTGCAGGCCGAGAGCGCGGCCGAGCGCGCGGGGCTTCAGCCCGGCGACCGGATCGTCGCGATCGACGGGCGGGCCACGCCGCGCTTCGAGGACGTGCAGTCGACGGTGCGGCTGCGGCCCGGCCAGCCCATGACCCTGACCGTGCAGCGCGACGGCGCGGCGGTCACGCTGCCGGCGACACCCGACCTGCGCGAGATTTCCGACAGATTCGGGAATGTCCAGCGCATCGGCATGCTGGGCGTGGCCGGCGGCGTGCCCGAGTATCGCCGGCTCGATCCGTTCGCCGCCCTGGCGGCCGGCGCGCTGGAGACCGTGCGCCTGACCGAACAGACTCTGGTCGCGCTCTGGCAGATGATCGCCGGCACGCGCGGCACGGACGAGATCGGCGGGCCGATCCGGATCGCGCAGCTTTCGGGCCAGGTCGCCGAGGGCGGGCTCATTCCGCTGATCGGACTGATGGCGCTGCTGTCGGTCAACCTCGCGTTGATCAACCTGTTCCCGATTCCGATTCTCGATGGCGGGCATCTGGTGATGTACGCCTATGAGGCGGTGCGCGGCCGGCCGCTGCCACCGCGCGCCCAGGAATACGCCTTCCGCGGGGGGCTCGCGATCCTGCTCGCGATCTTTGTCCTCGCGACCTGGAACGACCTCACGCATCTGAGGGTGGTCGATTGGTTCTCGCGCCTCCTTGGGTGACAGGCTGGGCCGCCGCGGATATGGTCGCGCCTCCCGTCACACGCCGCGCGTTTTGGGACCGCCAGTGCCGCCTCTGAGACTGATCCTGCTTGCGGGCGTGCTTGCCCTGCCGACCGTCGCCACGCTGGAGGCGCAGCCGCGCCAGGCCGGGCCCGCAGCCTCGGCTGCCGGGGCCGGGGTGATTCGCGCCGTCCGGATCGAGGGCGCGCAGCGGATCGAGGAGTCGACGATCCGCAGCTACATGCTGGCCCAGCCCGGCGACCCGTTCGAGGCGGACCGGCTTGACCGCACGCTGCGCACCCTGTTCGCGACCGGCCTCTTCCGCGACGTCTCGCTGCGCCGCGAGGGGGACACGCTGGTGGTGACGGTGGTGGAGAACCCGATCGTCAACCGTATCGTCTTCGAGGGCAACCGCGCGCTCGGCGACGCGGTGCTGCGCGCGGAGCTGCAACTGCGGCCGCGCGCGGTGTTCACCCGTGCCGCCGCGCAGGCCGACCGCCAGCGGCTGCTCGACATCTACGCCCGGCGCGGCCGGTTCGGGGCCCAGATCGAGCCCAAGATCATCGAGCTCGACCAGAACCGCGTCGATCTCGTGTTCGAGATCGCCGAGGGCGAGAGCACGCTGATCCGGCGCATCAACTTCGTCGGCAACCAGGCCTTCTCGACCAGCACGCTGCAAGAGGTGGTGGCCTCGCGCGAGACCGCGTGGTGGCGTTTCCTCTCGACCTCCGACCAGTACGACCCGGAGCGGCTGTCGTTCGACCGCGAGCTCCTGCGCCGGTTCTACCTGAAGAACGGATACGCCGATTTCCGGGTGGTCTCGGCGGTCGCGGAACTCGCCCCCGACCGCACCAGCTTCTTCGTCACCTTCACGGTGGACGAGGGGGAACGCTACCGCGTCGGGAAGGTCGATGTCGTCTCGCAGATCCGCAACCTGGATGCCGACACGCTGCGCGGCGCTGTCGCGGTGCAGGAGGGTGCGTGGTACGGCGCCGACCGCGTCGAGGAGAGCATCGAGGCGCTGTCGCGCGCGGCGCAGGATGCCGGCTACGGCTTCGCCGAGGTGCGCCCGCGCCTGACCCGCAACGCCGAGACGCGCACCATCGACATCGTCTTCGAGATCGTCGAAGGCCCGCGCGTCTTCGTCGAGCGGATCGACATCGTCGGCAATCTCCGTACCAAGGACCAGGTGATTCGCCGCGAGTTCCGCCTCGCCGAGGGTGACGCTTTCAACGCCGCGCGGATCGCGCGCTCGCGCCAGCGGATCGTCGACCTGAACTACTTCGGCAAGGTCGAGGTCACCAATGCGCCCGGCAGCGCGCCGGACCGCGCGGTGGTGCAGGTCGAAGTCGAGGAGAAAGCGACCGGCGAGCTCACCATCGGCGGCGGCTATTCGACCGATGCGGGAGCGCTCGGCACGTTCGGCCTGCGTGAGCGCAACCTGGTGGGCACCGGCCTCGACGGGCAGTTCCAGGTCACGGTGGCACAGCGGCGCAGCCAGCTCGACGTCTCGCTGACCGATCCCTACTTCCTCGACCGCAATCTCGTCGCCGGCGTCGACGTCTTCTACATCATCCGCAACAACCGGCTGGTCTCGAGCTTCGACGACAAGCGCGTCGGCTTCGCGCTCCGGCTCGGCTACGAGTTCAACGAGTATCTGCGCCAGTCCTGGAGCTACACCCTGGTGCAGCGCAAGATCGAGAACATCCAGGCGGACGCGTCGCGGTTCATCCGCGACCAGGCAGGCACGACCACGCTGTCGCAGGTCAGTCAGGTGCTGACCTACGACCGGCGCAACAGCCGGCTCGACCCGACCGACGGCTACGTTGTGCGCATCGGCACGGACGTCTCGGGCCTGGGCGGCGACGTCGGCTTCTTCCGCCCGCGGGTCGATGCCAGCTACTACCTGCCGATCGCCCGGCTGCTGGATCTCCAGGGCACCTATACGCTCGTGTTCAGCGCCGGCGCCGGCTATCTCGTGCAGTACGGCAAGCGCGAACGGATCATCGACAACTTCTTCCTCGGCGGCGAGAACCTCCGTGGCTTCGAGCTCGGCGGCGCCGGTCCGCGCGACCTTGCCACCGACGACTCGCTCGGCGGGCGCCTGATCTGGACCGCGGGGACGGAGCTGCGCTTCCCGATGCCGTTCCTGTCGGAGGATCTCGGTGTGCAGGGTCGCACCTTCGTCGATGTCGGCGGGCTGAGCCGGCCCGGATTCTCCGGACCGAATGTCGCCAACGACACCAGCCCCCGGGTGGGTGTGGGTGTGGGCGTGGCGTGGCGTTCGCCTTTCGGCCTTGTGAACGTTGACCTCGGTTGGGCCGTGGTGAAGAAGAGCTATGACAAGACCGAGCTGATCCGGTTCGGCTTCGGTACGAGGTTCTGATCATGTCGTTCATCCGCACAGCCTTCGCCTCGCTGGCGCTCGCCGCGACGGCCTGGGCGCCCGGCGCGCCGGCGCAGGCGCAGCAGCAACAGCAGCAGCAGTGGTTCGTGCCGGGCCAGCAGCCGCAGCAACAGCAGCGTCCGCCGGCGCAGCGCCCGCCTGCGGCGCAGCCGCAGCAGCGTCCGGCCCAGCGCCCGGCCGCCTCGGCCGGCCAGGTGCCCGGCCCGACCGAGGCGGGAGCGCCGCAGCTGCCGCCGCTCGACCGTTCCCCGCCACCGCCCCCGGCGGTGATCGGCGTGATCGGGGCGCAGGAGGTGTTCGAGGCGTCGGTGGCGGTGCGCGAGGTGCGCCAGACGCTGCAGCGCCGGCTCGCCCGCCTCCAGGAGGATTCCGCGCGCGAGCAGCAGCGCTGGCGCGATGCCCAGCAGGCGCTCGCCGCCGAGCGCGCCCGGCTCACGCCGGAGCAACTGCGCGAGAAGGAGCGGGAGCTCCAGGAGCAGATCACCAACGGACAGCGCATCCTGCGCGAGCGCAACGCGGCGATCCAGGCGGCGGGCCAGAAGGCGCTCGCCGAGGTCGAGCGGGTGATGCTCTACGTGATCCGCCAGGTCGCCGAGGCGCGCGGTCTGACCATGGTGGTGCAGCGCCAGGCGATCGTGCTCGCGGTCGAGGACCATGACATCAGCGAGGCGGTGGCGAACCAGCTCAACCGGGCGCTCACCTCCGTGCCGCTCGACCCGGATCCGGCCGAGGCGCCGGCAGCCGTCCCGCCCGCGCGCCGCAACTGAGCCTGTCGTGATCGGCGATCCCCGGTTCTTTCCGGGCGCCGGCCCATACCCGCTCGCCCGCCTCGCCGAGGCGGCCGGGGCGACGCTCGCCGGCGCGGCCGACCCGGCGCGGCCGATCACGGGGGTCGCCCCGTTGCAGGCCGCCGGACCGGATCGGATCGCCTTCCTCGACAACCGCCGCTATCTGCCGGCCCTGGCGGTCTCGCGCGCGGGGGCCTGCATCCTCGACCCGAGCAACGCCGGTCAGGCGCCCGCCGGCATGGCGCTGCTGCTGACGAAGAAGCCCTATCTCGCCTGGGCGCGCGTCGCCGCGCTGTTCCATCCGCCGCCGGCGGTGGTGCCGGGGATCCATCCATCGGCGACCGTCGCCCCCGATGCCGTGCTGGGACGGGGGATCGCGGTCGGTCCGGGTGCGGTCATCGGCGGTCGCGCGGCGATCGGTGCGGGCACGGTGATCGGCCCGCTCGCCGTGGTCGGCGAAGGGGTGGTGCTGGGGAGCGCCTGCCGGATCGGCGCGGGCGTGGTGATCAGCCACTGCATCGCCGGCGACCGGGTGGTGCTGCATCCGGGCGCCAAGGTCGGGCAGGAGGGGTTCGGATTCGCCGAGGGCCCCGACGGCTTCGTCACCGTTCCGCAGCTCGGCCGGGTGCTGCTCGGCGACGACGTCGAGATCGGCGCGAACACCACGATCGACCGCGGCTCGTCCGCCGACACCGTGGTTGGTTCCGGCACGCGGATGGACAACCTGGTGCAGATCGGGCACAACGTCCGCCTCGGTCGGTGTTGTGTGGTCGTCGCCCAGTCGGGCATTTCCGGATCGACAACCCTGGACGATTTCGTGGTGGTTGCCGCGCAGGCTGGCGTGACGGGACATCTGCGGATCGGCCGGCAGGCCCGGATCGGGGCTCAGGCCGGGGTGATGGAGGATGTGCCCGCGCGCACCGATGTGCTCGGCAGTCCAGCCCGCCCGGCGCGCGAGTTCTGGCGGGCCGTGGCCACACTCTACCGGGCGGCGCGCGAGGGGCGACGCAAGGCGGATTGACGATGGACGGGACGGACGCGGCCGTGACGGCTGAGCCCAAGGCCGAATCGAGGCGGATCGAGGCGCTGGACATCGCGCGCATCATGCACGCGATTCCGCATCGCTTCCCGTTCCTGCTGGTCGATCGGGTGGTCGATGTGGTGCCGAACGCAAGCGCGATCGGCATCAAGAACGTCTCGATCAACGAGAACTACTTCCAGGGCCACTTCCCGACGCATCCGGTGATGCCGGGCGTGCTGATCATCGAGAGCATGGCGCAGACCGCGGCCGTGCTGGTGGTCGAGACGCTGGGCGACGATGCCGCCGGCAAGCTCGTCTATTTCATGATGGTCGAGAACGCGAAGTTCCGCCGTCCCGTCGTGCCCGGCGATCAGATGCGCATCCATGTGCGGAAGGACCGCAACCGCGGCAATGTCTGGAAGTTCTCGGCCGAGGCGAAGGTCGACGGCCAGGTCGTGGCCGAATCCACCTTCGCGGCGATGATCCTGGACCGCTGAGGCGATGCCCGACGTCCACAGCACGGCGCAGGTCGCGCCCGGGGCGCGACTCGCGCAGGGTGTCCGCGTCGGCCCCTATGCGGTGATCGGCGCCGACGTGGCGATCGGCGAGGGTGCCGAGATCGCCTCGCATGTCGTGATCGAGGGCCACACCACGCTCGGGCCCGGCGTGCGTGTGATGCCCTTCGCCACGATCGGCCTGCCGCCGCAGGACGTGAAGTACAAGGGCGAGCCGACGCGCGTCGAGATCGGGCCGCGCACCCTGGTGCGCGAGCACGCGACCATCCACCGCGGCAGCGTGGGCGGCGGCCTGACGCGCATCGGCGCCGACTGCATGATCATGTGCGTGGCGCACGTGGCGCATGACTGCGAACTCGGCGACGGCGTGATCGTCGCCAACAACGTCATGTTCGGCGGCCACGTGAAGGTCGGCGATGCCGCCTATATCGGCGGCGGCGCGGCGATCCATCAGTTCGTGCGGATCGGCCGCAACGCCGCCGTCGGCGGCATGAGCGGCGTCGAGGGCGACGTCATTCCGTTCGGGCTGGTGATGGGCAACCGCGCGCGGCTGACCGGCCTCAATCTCGTCGGGCTGAAGCGCCGCGGCTTCGCGCGCAGCGAGATCAACGCGCTGCGCGCCGCGTTCCGCCTGCTGTTCCGTGACGAGAACGGCACCTTCGCGCTGCGCGTCGCCGAGGCCGCGCGCCGGCATCCGACCGATGCGCTCGTGCAGGAGGTGATCGGCTTCATGCGCGCGGGCGGGCGCCGTCCGCTCTGCCGTGCCGCCGGCCCGGCCGAGCTTGATCTCGGCGAGGAGGCCGAGGCCAACGGGGCGGTCGAGACCGCCGCCTGATCCGTGACCGACGGCACGCTCGGCATCATCGCCGGCGGCGGGCAGGTGCCCGCGCAGCTCGCGGCCGCCGTCGCCGCCACCGGCCGTCCCGTGTTCGTGCTCGCGCTCGAGGGTCATGCCGACCGCGCGAGTGTCGCGGCTTTTCCTCATGGCTCCATGAGGCTCGGCGCGGTGGGCGAGGGGCTCGCGCAACTGCGCGCGCATGGCGTCACGGATCTCGTGCTCGTCGGCACGGTGCGCCGACCATCCCTGCTCACGCTGATGCCCGATGCGGAGGGCGCACGGCTGCTCGCGCGGATCGGGCGTGCCGCCTTCGCCGGCGATGACGGTCTGCTCGCCGCCATCGTGCGCGTGCTCGAGGAGGAGGGGTTCCGCGTCCATGGCGTGCAGGCGGTGATGGCGGGGCTCACCGCGCCCGAGGGCGTGCTGACCTCGCGCGCGCCGACACCCGAGGACGAGGCCGACATCCTGCGGGGCGCTGCGGTCTGCCGCCTGCTCGGCGAGGCGGATGTCGGCCAGGCGGTGGTGGTGCAGCAGGGGCTCGTGCTCGGCGTCGAGGCGATCGAGGGCACGGATGCGCTGCTCGCGCGTTGTGCCGGGCTACGCCGTGACGGCCCCGGTGGCGTCCTGGTCAAGCGGGCCAAGCCCGGCCAGGAGCTGCGCGCGGATCTGCCGACCATCGGCGTGCGCACGGTCGAGGGCGCGGCCGCGGCCGGACTCGCCGGCATCGCGATCGAGGCCGAGCGCACGCTGATGCCGGAACGCGCGGCGACCATCGACGCGGCCAATGCGCGCGGTCTCTTTCTGGTCGCGCGCCGCTTCACGCCCTGAGCGCGTCCGCCTACTCTGCCCCCCTCATCCGAGGAGGGACTCCATGAGCGACGGGCGTTTCCTGCACACCATGATCCGGGTCGGCGATCTCGACCGCAGCGTGAAGTTCTACACCGAGCTGCTCGGCATGAAGGAGCTGCGCCGCCGCGACGTGCCCGAGGGCAAATACACGCTCGCCTTCGTCGGCTACGGCGACGAGGCGTCGAACGCGGTGATCGAGCTCACCTACAACTACGGCGTCGACAAGTACGAGCTGGGCAACGCCTTCGGCCATCTCGCGATCGGCGTGCCCGACATCAAGAGCGCGGTCGAGAAGGTGCGCGCCGCCGGCGGCAAGGTGACGCGCGAACCGGGACCGGTGAAGTTCGGCACCACCGTGATCGCCTTCGTCGAGGATCCGGACGGCTACAAGATCGAGCTGATCGAGCGCAAGCCATCCTGAGGCGGCGATGGACCCGCGCGATCGCTGGTTCGAGGACTACCGCGAGGGCGAGACGATCGCGTTCGGCGACCGCACGGTGACCGCCGAGGAGATCGTCGCCTTCGCGCGCGAGTACGATCCGCAATCGTTCCATCTGAGCGAGGAGGGCGGGCGCGCCACCCCCTATGGCGGCTTGATCGCCTCGGGCTGGCACACCGCGGCGCTCACGATGCGCATGCTGGTCGATCACGTGCTGACGCGCCATGGGCTCGGCTCGCCGGGTCTCGACGAGCTGCGCTGGCTCGCGCCCGTACGGCCGGGTGACCGGCTGCGCTGGCGGGCCACCGTGCTGGAGGCGCGGCGCTCGCGCTCCAAGCCCGATCGCGGCATTGTCCGCCAGCGCGTCGAGGCCTTCAACCAGAAGGGCGAGCAGGTGCTGTCGTGGACGGCGGCGGGCCTCGTGCGCTGCCGCACGCCTGCGCCCGACGCGGCGGGCTGATGGGTTTCGTCCACCTTCGCGTCCACTCCGCCTACTCGTTGTCGGAGGGTGCGATCAAGCTCGAGACGCTGCCCAGGCTCGCGGCCGAGGCGGGCATGCCGGCGGTGGCGTTGACCGACACAAACAACCTGTTCGGCGCGCTGGAGTTCTCCTCCGCCTGCGCCAAGGCCGGCATCCAGCCGATCGTCGGCATCGAGCTCGCCCTCGCGCGCGAGGGTGCGGACGCCGCGTCGCTCCACACCGATCCCGTGGTGCTGCTGGCGAAGGACGAGCCGGGGCTTGCCAATCTGATGCGGCTCGCCTCGCGCGCGCATCTCGATCCCGCGCCTGGGGCGCTGCCGCATGTGACCCTCGCGACGCTGCTCGATCACGCCGAGGGGTTGCTGCTGCTGACGGGCGGCACGCGCGGTCCGCTCGCGCGGTTGCTGCTCGACGGGCAGGAGGCGGCCGCACGGCACTGGCTCGAACGCCTGGCCCATCGCTTCGGCGATCGGCTCTGCGTCGAGCTGCATCGTCATGGCGTCGCCGAGGAGCGCATCGCCGAGCCGGCGATGCTCGCGCTCGCCGACGCGCTCGGCCTGCCGATCGTCGCGACCAATGACTGCTTCTTCGCGACCCCCGCGATGCACGAGGCGCACGATGCGCTGCTGTGCATCGCCGATCGGCGGCTGCTCTCGGAGGAGGACCGCCGCCGGGTGACGCCGGAGCACTGGTTCAAGGACGAGCCGGCGATGCGCGCGGCCTTCGCCGATCTGCCCGAGGCCTGCGACAACACGATCGCCCTCGCGCGCCGCTGCGCGGTGATGGCGCGGCCGCGCGATCCGCTGCTGCCCGTGAGTCCGAAGGTCCAGCCCGGCCGGACCGAAGCCGAAACGGTGCGCGCCATGGCCGAAGCGGGGCTCGCGCGCCGGCTCGCCGTCCTCGGCGTGAGCGAGGCCGACGCCAGGCCGTATCGCGACCGGCTCGACTACGAGCTCTCCGTGATCGAGAAGATGGGCTTCGCGGGCTACTTCCTGATCGTCGCCGACTTCATCCAGTGGGCCAAGGCGCAGGGGATTCCGGTCGGGCCGGGGCGCGGCTCGGGGGCGGGATCCGTGGCCGCCTGGGCGCTCGCGATCACCGATCTCGACCCGATCCGGTTCGGCCTGCTGTTCGAGCGTTTCCTGAACCCAGAGCGCGTGTCGATGCCCGATTTCGACATCGACTTCTGCCAGGACCGGCGCGACGAGGTGATCGCCTATGTGCGGCGCGAATACGGCGCCGATCGTGTCGCGCAGATCATCACCTTCGGCAAGCTCCAGGCGCGCGCGGTGGTGCGCGATGTCGGCCGCGTGCTCGGCCTGCCCTTCGGTCTTGTGAACAAGATCGCCGAGCTGATCCCGAACAATCCGGCCAAGCCGGTGACGCTGGCGCAGGCGATCGAGGGCGATCCGATGCTGCGCGCGATGCGCGACGAGGACGAGCAGGTCGCACGGCTGATGGAGATCGCGCTCCAGCTCGAAGGGCTCTACCGCCACGCCTCCACCCATGCCGCGGGCGTGGTGATCGGCGACCGGCCGCTGATCGAGCTCATTCCGCTCTACCGCGATCAGCGTTCGGAGATGCTGGTCACGCAGTACTCGATGAAGCATGTCGAGCAGGCGGGGCTGGTGAAGTTCGACTTCCTCGGCCTGACCACGCTGACGATCCTCCGCCGCGCGCAGGAGATGCTGCGATCGCTCGGCATCGAGGTGGACCTCGACCGGCTGCCGCTGGATGACGCGCGCACCTACGCGATGCTCCAGCACGGCGACGCGGCGGGCGTGTTCCAGTTCGAGAGCCAGGGCATGCGCGACGTGCTGCGCCAGATGCGCCCCGACCGCTTCGAGGACCTGATCGCCGCGGTCGCGCTCTACCGCCCGGGCCCGATGGCGAACATCCCGGCCTATTGCGCGCGCAAGCACGGCGAACCGTGGGAGCCGCCGCACGAGGCGATCCGCGACATCCTGGCGGAGACCTACGGCATCATGGTCTACCAGGAGCAGGTGATGCAGATCGCGCAGGTGCTGGCGGGCTACTCGCTGGGTGGCGCCGACCTGCTGCGCCGCGCGATGGGCAAGAAGATCCGCGCCGAGATGGAGAAGCAGCGCGCGGTGTTCACCGAGGGCGCGGTCGCGCGCGGCATCGATCCCGCCAAGGCGGCCGAGATCTTCGACCTGATGGAGAAATTCGCCGATTACGGCTTCAACAAGAGCCACGCCGCGGCCTATGCGCTGGTCGCCTACCAGACGGCGTGGGTGAAGGCGAACCATCCGGTGGTGTTCCTCGCCGCCTCGATGTCGCTTGCGATCGCGAACACCGACAAGCTCGCTTCCCTGAAGGCCGAGGCCGAGCGCATGGGCATCGAGGTGCTGCCGCCGGACGTGAACGCCTCGGACGCCGATTTCCAGATCGAACGCGGCGCGGACGGGGCCTTGCGCATCCGCTACGCGCTCGCAGCGGTGAAGAAGGTCGGGCTCGCGGCGATGCGGGGCCTGGTCGCCGAGCGACAGCGCGGCGGGCCGTTCCGCTCGGTCGCCGACTTCGCCGCGCGCATCGATCCGCGCAACCTGAACCGGATGCAGATCGAGTACCTCGCCCATGCCGGCGCCTTCGACAGCATCGAACCCAATCGGCGCCGCATCGCCGAGGGGGCCGAGGCGATCATCCGCCGCGCCGCCGCGATGGCCGAGGACCGCGCGAGCCATCAGATCGGCCTGTTCGGGGCCAACGGGCCCGAGCCGCTCCGGCTGCCGGAGGTGGCGGACTGGCCGGTCATGGACCGGCTCGCGCACGAGGCCGAGGCGGTCGGGTTCCACCTGACCAAGCATCCGCTCGATGCCTATGCGGTCGCGCTGCGGCGGCTCGGCGTGGTGCGCGCCGCCGCGATCGCCCAGCGCGTGGGGGCCGGCGCGGGCCGCATCAAGCTCGCGGGGTCCGTGGTGGCCGCGAAGGAGCGTCCGACCCGCACCGGCGCGAAGATGTGCTGGCTCCGGATGTCGGACGCCTCGGGCAGTTTCGAGGTGACGCTGTTCAGCGAGGTGCTGAGCCGAGTCCGTCCGCTGCTGGTCGCGGGCGAGCGGCTGCTCGTCACCGCCGACGCGCGCGCCGAGGGCGAGACCGTGCGGCTGACGGCGGTGGAGGTGGAGAAGCTCGATCCCGCGGTGGCGGCCGCCGGCACCGGGCTGAAGGCGTGGCTCGCCGACACGGCAGCGATCGCGCCGATCAAGGCGATCCTGAGCGAGGCCGGGCGGGGCAGGGGACGGGTCATCCTGGCGCCGCGTCTGGAGAACGGCCAGGAGATCGAGGTCGCGCTGCTGGGCGGCTACGCGATCTCGCCGGCGCTGGTGCCGGCGATCGCGGCGCTGCCGGGCGTGCTGCGGGTCGAGGAGGTGTAACCGCCCTCAGCGGGCGCGGGCGAGGACGCCGTCGGCCCAGGCCTCCAGGTCACGCGCGGAGCGGTTCACGCTGCCGACCTGCCGATGCAGGGCGCCAAGTCGCGTCGAGAGCCCCACCGCGCCACCCTCCAGCGCGTGCACCGCAGCGCCGAGCTCGCCGAGCGTGGCGCGGAACCCGGCCATGGCCTCGCGCTGCTCGGCGAGCGCGGCCTCGAGCGAGGCGAGGGCTGCCGCCAGACGATCCTGGCCGCGCGCAGGCTGACGCACGCGCTCCATCGGGAATGGAATGACCTGTCCCGTATCGTCCTTGTGCATGACCCAATCCCCTGCGAGGTCCCGGTGGTTAATGAGACGTTAAAGGGGGGAGGCAAATCAATCCCCGCGTGTGTATGCAGGGTGTCAGCCGAACAGCAGCCCCATCAGCACGGCCGAGAGGATCACCACCACGGAGAGGGTGAGCAGGCGGCGCAGCCAGAGATAGCGCCCGGGCACCAGCCCCTCGCGGGCGCCGCTCTCCTCGGCGGCCCACACGCCAAGGAAGCCCGCGATCAGGACCGTCAACGCCGCCCAGGCCGGCAGCATCAGCGCACCCCAAGCGATCAGGGCCGGCACGACGCCGAGGGTGAGCCGGGTGCGCGCGTGCCGTGTCTCGGCCTCGGCGGTGGCGGCAAGCGCCAGCCCCCAATGCACCGCGCCGAGGAAGGCGAGGATCACCGCGCCATAGCCGATCAGCGCGATGAGCGCGAAACCCCGCCACCCCTCAGGGCCGATGAAGGCGCCCGCCGCGCAGGCGGCGAAGGGGATCAGGCCGCCGAACCCGAGCCAGAACGCCGGGAAGGGCAGGCCGCGCGCCATCAGCCCGACACGGCGGCGATGCGGGCGAGTGTCTCCTCGCGGCCGAGCGCGGCGGCGACGTCGAAAACCGGCGGCGAGGTGGTCGAGCCGGTCAGCGCCGCTCGCAGCGGCATGGCAAGATCCTTCAGCTTCATCGACCTGGCCTCCGCATGGGCGCGCGTGGCGGCTTCCAGCGCCGCCGGCTCCCACGCCACGCCGTTCCACGACGCGGCCAGCTCGCGCAGCGCGATCCGCGCCTCGGGGGTCAGGAGCCCCTCGGCCTTGGGCTCCATCGGCAGCGGTACGGCCCGCGCCAGGAACGCCGCGGCATCCGTCAGATCCTCGAGGGTTCGCGCGCGCTCCTTGAGCCCCGCCATGAGCTTGGCGATGCGCTCGGCGGTGATCGCGCCGACCGCGCCCTCGGTCCGGCGCGCGAGGCGTTCCAGCACCAGCTTCGTCAGCCGCTCGTCGTCGGCACGGCGCAGCCAGATCCCGTTGAGATGCGCGAGCTTCTGGTAGTCGAAGCGGGCGGCGGCGCGGCCGACATCGGCGAGATCGAAGATGCGCGCCGCCTCGTCCATCGCGATGACCTCGATGTCGCCATGGCCCCAGCCGAGCCGCAGCAGGTAGTTCGCCACCGCCTCGGGCAGATACCCCTGGTCGCGGAAATCGAGCACCGACACCGCACCGTGGCGCTTGGAGAGCTTCGCGCCGTCCTGGCCGTGGATCAGCGGGATGTGGGCGAAGGCCGGTCGCGCCCAGCCCATCGCGTCATAGACCTGGCACTGGCGGAAGGTGTTGGTGAGGTGGTCGTCGCCGCGGATCACATGCGTGATGCCCATGTCGTGGTCGTCCACCACCACGGCATGCAGGTAGGTGGGCCGTCCGTCCGAGCGGAGGATGATCATGTCGTCGAGCTCGGCATTGGCGACCCGCACCGTGCCCTGGACGAGATCCTCGACCACCGTTTCGCCCTCGCGCGGCGCCTTGAGCCGGATCGCCCCCGCCACACCGGGCGGCGCCTCGGCCGGGTCGCGGTCGCGCCAGGCGCCGTCGTAGCGCGGCGGGCGGCCCTCGGCGGTCGCGCGCTCGCGCATCGCCTGAAGCTCCTCGGGCGTCTCGTAGGCGTAGTAGGCACGCCCCATGGCGACGAGTTGGCGCGCGACCTCGGCGTGGCGCTCCTGGCGCGCGCGCTGCGACACGGGCGGCTCGTCGGGCGGGATGCCGAGCCAGGTGAGGCTCTCGATGATCTGCTCGACCGCGCCCGGCACCTCGCGCGCCGTGTCGGTGTCCTCGATGCGCAGCAGATAGCGCCCGCCATGACGGCGCGCGAACAGCCAGTTGTAGAGCGCGGTGCGCGCGCCGCCGATGTGCAGGAAGCCGGTGGGCGAGGGGGCGAAGCGGGTGACGACGGACATCGGAACTCCTCCGGGCGCGGTCGCTTAGCACGCGGCCGGGGCGGCTGTAGAGTGCGCGTCATGGTTGCGGGCGCATGAGCACCGTCGCGCTTGCCCGGTTCGGCACGGTCGACCGGGTGGGCTGGCGCGGTCGGCTCGCCGGACTCGGCGCGCTCGCGGCCGCCGAACGGTCACGGCTGTTCCTGTGGCTGCCGGTGGCCATGGCGGCGGGGGTGGCGTGGTACTTCGCCCTGGCCGGCGAGCCGCCGCTCTGGCTAGGGCCGGCAGCGCTGGTGTTGGCGCTGGGCGCGGTGATGCTCAGCCGCCGCACCCTGCGCGCCCTGCCGGTGGCCGTGGCGGCCCTGGCTGTCGCCGCGGGATTCTCGGCCGCACAGCTCCGCACCGCGGCGATGCCACCGGCAGTGCACGAGCTGCCGTTCCGCGCCGTGGTCGCCGAGGGCACGGTGGTCTCGGTCGACGTGCTCCCGGAGGGCCGGCGGGTGCGGCTCTCGGCCGTGCGGTTGGGGCCGGACGAGCCGGCGCTGCCACGCGACCTGCGCCTTCGTCTCGCACCAGGGGATGCGACCCCGCTGACGCCGGGCGACCGGGTGCGGCTACGCGGCCTCGTCCGCCCACCCGGAGCGCCCGCCGCACCCGCGGCTTTCGATTTCCAGCGCGTGGCCTTTTTTGATCGGCTCGGCGGCGTGGGATTTGCCCTCGGACCGGTGGATGTCCTCGCGCCCGCTGCTCCGTCCTCGACCGGCCAGCGACTTGCCGCGCTGCGTCAGAGCGTGGTCGCGCGCACCCTCGCCGCCGTGCCCGGCACCGAGGGCGCGGTCGCGGCGGCGCTGCTGACGGGCCAGCGCGGCGCGATCCCGCCCGGCGAGCTCGCGCGTATCCGCGACTCGGGGCTCGCGCATCTGCTGGCGGTGTCCGGGCTGCATGTCGGCATCGTCGCGGCGCTGGGGTTCCTGCTGGTGCGGCTCGCACTCGGGCTCTGGCCCTGGGCGCTGCTCCACCTGCATGTGAAGAAGATCGCCGCGGTCGCTGGAATCGTTGGCGGTCTCGGCTACATGCTGCTGACGGGCAGCCAGGTGCCGATGCAGCGCGCGATCGCCATGGCAGCGCTGTTCGCGCTCGCGGTGGTGCTCGACCGCAGCGGCGTGGGCCTGCGTGCGCTCGCACTCGCGGCCTGCGTGGTGCTGCTGATCCAGCCCGAGGCGCTGCTCGGCCCCTCGTTCCAGATGAGCTTCGCCGCGGTGCTGGCGCTGATCGCGGCCTGGGAAACCGCGCGCGGCACCTGGCTGTCGCCGCGCGGACACCGCAGGCTGCTGGTGCGGGCGGGCTACGGCGTGCTGGCGCTTGCGTTCACGTCGCTCGTCGCCTCGGCCGCGACCGCGCCGTTCGCGGCGTTCCACTTCCAGCGCGTGCAGGTCTACGGCATCGCGGCCAACGCGCTCGCGGTGCCGCTGACCTCGGTCTGGGTGATGCCCTGGGGCATGGCGGCGCTGGCGCTGATGCCGCTCGGGCTGGAAGGGATGGCGCTGCGGCCGATGGCGTTCGGCATCAGCGGGATGCTCGCCGTGGCGCACGAGGTCGCGTCCTGGCCCGGGGCGGCGCCGCGCCTGCCGGCCATGCCCGTCTGGGGCGTCGCCGCCTGCGGGTTCGGGCTCTGCTGGCTCTGCCTCTGGCGCACGCGGCTGCGTCTGCTCGCCGTGCTGCCGCTCGCGCTCGGGCTTGCCTCGCCGTGGCTCGCCCGCCCACCCGATATCCTCGTGTCTCCCGATGCGCGGCTGATCGCGATCCGCGCCGAGGGCGCGCTGCATGTGCAGAGCCTGCCGGGGGCGAGCCGGTTCGTGCGGGGCATCTGGGAGGAACGCTCGGGTGGACTCGCGTTCGTCCCCCTGCCCGAGACCGGGCGGCCGGCTGCGTCGATCGACTGCACGCCGGGCGCCTGCGTGATGGGAGGGTCGGCTGTGCTGCTGCGCGGCGACTCGCCGGGGCGCTGGTGCGGACGGGTCGCGGTGGTGGTCTCCGCCGAGCCGGTCTGGGGGCGCTGCACCGGCTCGGCCGCGATCGACCGGTTCTCGGTCTGGCGCGACGGCGCGCACGCGGTGTGGCTGGGCGACCCGCCGGTCGTGCTGTCGGACCGGGCGTGGCGCGGCGAGCGGCCCTGGGTGGCGCCGGTGCCGCGCACACGGGCGCAGCGCGAGGCCGACGCCCTGCCGCCGGCGCCGCTGGACGAGTAACGCTTTCTCAAGGTGCTGGGGTCCATGGTCCGATCGGAGGAGACCGATGCCCCCGATCGCCGATACCGACCCCGGCTGGTACCGCGCCCAGAAGCGGCTTCTGGACGAGGTCGAGCACGGCGTGCGCGAGGCCAACCGGGCCGTCATCGGCCAGCGCGTCCCGGAACTCACCCGCGACGCGTTCCTGCGTCTCGCCACGATGGTGGCGCGGCTGCGCGCCGAGTACCTCGCCGCCGCCCTGTCGCTCGGCAAGGACACGCGCGGCGCGGTCACCGCCGAAGAGATCGCCCGGCTCTCGAAGCTCCGCAGCGCCTATGACGAGACGCGGATGGCCTTCGAGGCGCTGGAGCGCGCGCTCAGCCGCGGCTATGTCGATATCGCCGACCCGCGCCTGAGCCGCACGCCGTTCTGAGGCCCGGTCAGCCAGTCGCAACCCGGACGACTCCGGGCGCGACCACGGCCACCAGCACCGAGATCGTCAGAATCCGCCACAGGCCCGTCCGCTCGGCCTGGCGCGCCCGCGGCGCCGGTTCCATCAACGGCGGGGCGTCGTCCTTCGCCGTCCCGGTCATGATCCTCCTCATGCGTTCCGGCATACCGGAACCCAACGCACGCGGGGCGGAGGCGTTCCCCTATTCGCCGGCGAGCCGCATCGCGGGAAGCGGGCTGGCAAGCCGCATCAGGCCGGCCACATCGCGTGCCGTGGCGAGGCCCAGCACCGCCTCGGCCAGCGCGGCCGCCCGCTCCTGGCCCATCACGCGATCGACCAGCCCGTGGAACTTCGCCGCAAGTTCCTGATCCGTCAGAAAATTGTCAGGCTCGCCCTTGGGCACCACCACCTTGCGCGAGACCTCGCCCGCCGTCGTCTTCACCGTCACCTTGCCCGACATGTTGGCGGGGAACTCGGCCTCGATCTCGGGGTCCTGGACGCAGCGGACCTTGCGGGCGAGCGCGCGCACGGCCGGGTCATCGAGCAGCCGGTAGCTGTCCCAGCCCATCGCGCCCGTGGCGAGGGCGGCCGCGACCACGAACGGGCCGCTGAATTGCCCGTCCACCACATTCTTCGGCTCGATCTTCTGCTCGTGCGGCGCGCCGACCAGCAGCATGCCCTTGGCCGGCAGGCCGACCGTGACCGATTCGATTCCATTGGCCGTGAGCCCATGCTCGGCGCGCAGCGCGATCGCCGCGTCGATCGCGGCATGCCCATAGCGGCACGAGGGGTAGGGCTTCACGGCGGTGTGCATGGTCTCGAACACCGTGCCGAGCTGCTCCAGCACGCGCTCGGGCGTGGGCGAGGGGGCATAGGCGCGCAGGAACCCATGCCGCCCCTCGATGGCCTCGGCCGCGCCGCGGAAGCCCTCGCGTGCGAGCATCGCCGCTGCGAGCCCCGCCATCGCCGCCCAGCCGACCTGGAACCGCTTGGTCCAGGCGCCGTTGGCGAGGAACTGCAGGCTGCCCGCGGCCTGGCTCAGCGCGATGCCGAGTGCATCCGCGATCGCGCCTGCGTCGAGCCCGAACACGCGCCCCGCCGCCGCCGCCGCCCCGAAGGCGCCGCAGGTGGCGGTCGGGTGGTAGCCGCGGTCATAGTGCTCGCCCGCCGGCAGGGCGAGGGCGAGCCGGCAGGTCACCTCGTAGCCGGCGACGATCGCGGCGAGCGTGTCGGCCCCCGTCGCGCCGGTCAGTTCGGCGGCGGCGAGCGCGGCCGGGATCACCGGCGCGCCCGGATGCAGGCTGCCGGCAGCGTGGGTGTCGTCAAAGTCGAGCGAGTGGCCGAGCGCGCCGTTCAGCAGCGCCGCCCCCGCCGGGGTGTAGCGCGTCGGATCGCCGAACACCGTCGCCTCGCCGCCGCAGAGCCCGAGCGCGCGGACGGCCGCGATCAGCGCCGGCGTGCTCTCGGCGTCGTGCCGCGCCCGCACCATGTTGCCGACCAGATCGAGCGTCAGCGCGGCGGCGCGCCGCAGCACCTGCTCGGGCAGGGAGGCGGGCGTGATCCTGGCGCACCACGCCGAGAGTTCCGTCGTCACCGCCGCCATGGCCGTTCCTCCTGCCCGATCTGCGTTCCGGCCACTCTAGGAGCGGTTGTCGCCTCGGGCCAGGGACAGCGGGAGCATGGCGCGCGTGCGCGAACGCGTCGGGATGTGATCGCGGCTTCGTTGAGCCGCTCGCCCGATGGTGGCAGACAGAGGGGGTGATCGCGACTCGACCCACCCGCCGTGCCGTGCTCGCCGGACTCGCCGCCGTCGCCGCGAGCCGCGCCGAGGCCTCAGCCCCGTTCGACCGCTGGCTCGCCGAGCTGCGCGCCGAGGCGCTGCGCGCGGGCATCAGCCAGGGCACGGTGCGCGCGGCGCTGACCGGCATCGGCCCCATCGCGCGCGTCATCGAGCTCGACCGGCGCCAGCCCGAACGTCGCCTCACCTGGGCCGAGTACCGCGACCGTGTGGTGGCCGAGCCGCGCATCGGCAACGGCAAGCGCGCCTTCGCCGACAACCGGCTGCTGCTCGACGCCGTTGAGGAGCGGTTCGGGGTCGCTGGCCGCACGGTGACGGCGATCTGGGGCATCGAGACGAATTACGGCGCCACCACCGGGGGATTCCCCGTGATCCAGGCGCTCGCCACGCTGGCGCATGACGGGCGGCGCGCGTCCTTCTTCCGCGGCGAATTGTTGAGCGCGCTGCGCATCCTCGATCAGGGCCATATCGCGCTCGACCGCATGACCGGCTCCTGGGCCGGGGCGATGGGCCAGCCGCAGTTCATGCCCGGCTCGTTCCTCGCCTACGCGGTCGATTTCAACGGCGACGGCCGGCGCGACATCTGGGACAGCCGCGAGGACGCGCTCGGCTCGATCGGCAACTATCTGGCGCGGGCGAACTGGCGGGCGGGCGAGCCCTGGGGCTTCGAGGTGGTCCTTCCGCCGGGCTTCGACATCGGACTTGCCGACGGGCGGGCGATGCGGCCGCTCTCGGCGTGGAGCACGCTCGGCGTGCGGCGCGCGGGCGGCGGGCCGCTCGGGCAGTCGGAGATCCCGACCGCGATCGCGGCCCCCGACGGCGCCGGCGGCCAAGCTTTCGCGATCCACCGCAACGCGCAGGCGATCCGGCGCTACAACAACAGCATCTACTACGTGCTGGCGGTGGGGCTGCTGTCCGATCTGGTCGGCTGACACCACGCGCCGAGGAGACGCCATGGCCTCGACCCAGACCACCCGCCGCGTCCTGCTGGGCACGGCGGGCGCGCTCGCGGCCCTGCCGGCGGCGGCACAGCGCGCCGGGCAGCAGCGCCAGCCCCAGCGCGCGGCACCGCCGCCGCAGCCCCAGGGCTCGCCGGCGCTTACCCCGCTCGGCCCGATCGACACGCTCGCCCGCCACGCGCTGATCGTCGACTTCGCGACCGGCGCGACGCTGCTCGAGAAGGACGCGGATGTGCCAATGCCGCCCGCGTCGATGAGCAAGCTCATGACCGCCTATGTGGTGTTCGAGCTGCTGCGCGACGGGCGGCTCCGGCTCGACCAGGAACTGCCTGTGAGCGAGCGGGCCTGGCGCATGGGCGGCTCGAAGATGTTCGTCGAGGTGAACACCACGGTGAAGGTCGAGGACCTGCTGCGCGGCGTGATCGTGCAGTCGGGCAACGATGCCTGCATCGTGCTGGCCGAGGCGATCAGCGGCAGCGAGGAGCAGTTCTCGGAACTGCTGAACGAGCGCGGCCGCGCGATCGGGCTCACCAACAGCACCTTCCGCAACTCGACCGGCTGGCCGCATCCGCAGCACCGCATGAGCTGCCGCGACCTGGCACTGCTGGCCGCGCGGCTGATCCACGACTTCCCCGACTACTACCGCTACTATGCCGAGCGGTCCTTCCGGTTCAACAACATCACCCAGGAGAACCGCAACCCGCTGCTCTACCGCAACGTCGGCGCGGACGGGCTGAAGACCGGGCACACCGAGGAGAGCGGCTTCGGCCTCACCGCCTCGGCGGTGCAGGACGGGCGGCGCGTGATCCTTGTGGTCAACGGGCTGCCCTCGATGCGCGCGCGCTCGGAGGAATCCGAGCGGCTGATGCGCTGGGCCTTCACCGAGTTCGAGAACGTGCGCCTGTTCGGCGCGGCCGAGACCGTGGAGGAGGTGCCGGTGCATCTCGGCACGCGCGCCACCGTGCCGCTCGTTGCCGGGCGCGATCTGGTGGTCACGGTGCCGCGGCAGTGGCGGCGGAGCGCGCAGATCGCGGTGCGCTACGTATCACCCGTGAAGGCGCCGGTGCTGCGCGGCGCCGAGCTCGGCCGGCTGGAGATGTCGGGCCAGGGCGTGCCGAGCATGTCGATCCCGCTCTATGCCGGGACGGACGTGCCGATGCTGGGCTTCCTGCCGCGCATCCTGGGCGGTGTGCGGACCCTGGTGCTGGGCTCGTGACGGCAGGCTAGTCTCGCGCCATGGCGCGCGGGGTGTTCATCACGATCGAGGGCGGCGAGGGGGCCGGGAAGTCGACCCAGCTTGCGCGGCTGGCCGAGGCGCTGCGGCAGTCGGGGCGCGAGGTCGTGGCGACGCGCGAGCCCGGCGGCACGGAGGATGCGGAAGCGATCCGCGCGCTGCTGGTCGGCGGCGCGCCTGGGCGCTGGGACCCGATCGCCGAGACGCTGCTGCACTACGCCGCGCGCGCCCAGCATGTCGCGCGGCTGATCCGCCCTGCGCTTGAGCGCGGCACCGCGGTGCTGAGCGACCGTTTCGCAGACAGCACCATGACCTATCAGGGCTTCGGCCAGGGGGTTGCGCGCGAGACG
Source organism: Elioraea tepidiphila DSM 17972 (assembly GCF_000378465.1). Classification (GTDB taxonomy): domain Bacteria; phylum Pseudomonadota; class Alphaproteobacteria; order Acetobacterales; family Acetobacteraceae; genus Elioraea; species Elioraea tepidiphila. The sequence goes on along the minus strand of NZ_KB899918.1, from coordinate 87,052 downwards.
ATCCGCGCGATCCACGCGGCGTCGCTCGGCCGGTTCGCGCCTGACCTGACGCTGATCCTCGATCTGCCGGTCGAGGTCGGGCTTGCGCGCGCCGCCGGCCGGCAGTCAACCAACCGCTACGAGCGCTTCAACCATGACTTCCACGCGCGTGTCCGAGAGGGGTTCCTGACGATTGCGCGCGAGGAGCCGGGGCGCTGCGTCGTGATCGACGCCTCGCGCCCGCCCGATGTCGTCTGGCGCGCGATCGTCGGGGCCGTGAGCGGGCGGCTGCGCCTCGACCTTGAGGACGCGGCGTGAATGGCCAAGGCGCCGCCGCCCACAGAGCCGGAACTGTCGCCGCGCCATGCCGAGACGCTGGTCGGCCATGACGCCGCGCTGGCCGCGTTCCGCCATGCCTGGACGAGCGGGCGTCTGCACCACGCCTGGCTGATCGGCGGGCCGTCCGGGATCGGCAAGGCCACGCTCGCCTTCCGCATCGCCCGCTGGGTGCTCGCCGGCGGCCCCGAGACCGACGCCTCGCTCGCGCTCTCGGCATCGCATTCGGTGTTCCGCAAGGTCGCGCTCGGCAGCCACCCCGATCTCGCGGTGCTGGAGCGGAGCGAGAACACCAAGACGGGCCGGATGCGCACCGAGATCGTCGTGGACGACGTCCGCGCCCTCTCGTCCTTCCTGCGGCTGACGCCGGCCGAGTCCGACTGGCGCGTGGCGATCATCGATCCGGCCGATGATCTCAACCGCGAGGCGGGGAACGCGCTGCTCAAGATCCTGGAGGAGCCGCCGCCGCGGGCGCTGCTGCTGCTGGTCGCGCACGCGCCGGGGCGGCTCTTGCCGACCATCCGCAGCCGCTGTCGTCGGCTGATGCTCACCCCGCTCGCCGAGGCCGAGGTCGCCTCCCTCCTCGCCACCCTCGCGCCCGAGGTGGCGCTGGCGGAACGCCGCGCGGCGGCGGCGATCGCGCGCGGCTCGATCGGCCGGGCGCTGACCATGGCCGGGGAGGGGGCCTCGGCGCTGAAGCAGGCGCTCGACGAGGTGATGGGCCGGCTGCCCGAGGTCGATCCGGTGGCGGCGCACACCCTCGCCGACAGCCTCAGTCGGCCGGGCACGGAGGAGAACTTCGCCCTGTTCATGGACCTGCTGCGCGATGCCGTCGCCGCATGCGCGCGCGCCGCGGCGACCGGCGCGCCCGACCGTGTCGCCGCCTCGCGTCCGCTTGAAGAATGGGGGGCGGTGTGGGAGAACCTCGGCCGGCTCGCGCGCATGACCGCCGGGCTGACGCTCGACCGCAAGCAGGCCGTGCTTTCCGCCCTCTCGGCGCTCCGGCCCGGCGCGGTTCCCGACATGCCCTGAGCCCGGACCGATGGCCGACGCCGCCCGCACCTACGTCACCACGCCGATCTACTACGTGAACGACGTGCCCCATATCGGGCACGCCTACACCACGCTCGCCTGCGACGTCTTCGCCCGCTTCATGCGGCTCGACGGGCATGAGGTGTTCTTCCTGACCGGCACCGACGAGCATGGCCAGAAGGTGGACAAGGCAGCGGCGGCGGCCGGGATGTCGCCGAAGCCCTTCACCGACAAGGTGTCGGAGAACTTCCGCGCGCTTGCGGCCGCGATGGACATCTCGAATGACGATTTCATCCGCACGACCGAACCGCGCCACTACCGCGCCTGCGAGGCGTTGTGGCAGCGTATCCACGACGCGGGCGATCTCTATCTCGGCGACTATGGCGGCTGGTACGCGGTGCGCGACGAGGCGTTCTACCGCGAGAGCGAAACGACATTGCAGCCCGACGGCACCCGCATCGGCCCCACCGGCGCGCCGGTGGAGTGGGTGAAGGAGCCGTCGTGGTTCTTCCGCCTCTCCGCCTGGCAGGACCGGCTGCTCGCCTTCTACGCGGCGAACCCCGACTTCATCGCGCCCGAGAGCCGGCGCAACGAGGTGATCTCGTTCGTGAAGTCGGGACTGGAGGACCTGTCCGTCAGCCGCACCTCGTTCACCTGGGGCGTGCCGGTGCCGGGATCGGACGGCCACGTGATGTATGTCTGGCTCGATGCGCTGACGAACTACATCACGGCCGCCGGCTACCCGGACGAGGCGCACCCGCGCTGGAAATTCTGGCCCGCTGACCTGCACATGGTCGGCAAGGACATCCTCCGCTTCCACGCGGTCTATTGGCCCGCCTTCCTGATGTCGGCCGGCGTCGCGCCGCCGAAGCGCGTCTTCGCCCATGGCTGGTGGACGGTCGAGGGGCAGAAGATGTCGAAGTCGCTCGGCAACGTCGTCGATCCGCACGCGGTGATCGGCGAGTTCGGACTCGACCCGTTCCGCTTCTTCCTCTTGCGCGAGATCCCGTTCGGCGCGGATGGTGACTTCTCGCGCCGGGCGATGATCCGGCGACTGAACATCGATCTCGCCAACGAGTTCGGGAATCTCGCGCAGCGCACGCTCGGCTTCGTCGCGCGCAATCTCGACGGCATGCTGCCAAGCCCGGATGTGCTGGGCGGCGACGACGAGGCGCTGTTGGCGCAGGCAAGGGGGCTGCTGCCGCTGATGCGCGCGGAGATGCGCCGTCAGGCCTTCCACGCCGCCCTGGAGTCGGCGTGGCAGGTGGTGCGCGAGGCGAACAGCTACATCGACCGGCAGGCGCCGTGGAAACTGCGCAAGACCGATCCGGTGCGCATGGGCACGGTGCTCTGGACCCTCGCCGAGACGCTGCGGCATCTCGCGATCCTGCTCCAGCCGGTGATGCCGCGGAGCATGGCGCGGCTGCTCGACCAGCTCGGCGTCGATCCGCGCGACCGCGACTTCGCGGCCCTCGCGCGGCCGCTCCCGGGCGGGCACGCGGTGCCGACACCGGAGCCCTTGTTCCGCAAGGTCGAGGACAAGGACGGGCAGGGGGCGGGATGCTGATCGACAGCCACTGCCATCTCGATCACTGGCGCGCGGAGGAGATCGCCGGCGTCGTTTCGCGCGCGGCCGAGGCGGGGGTGCGCACGCTGATCACCATCGGCACGCGGATCAGCCAGGCCGCGACAGTGAAGCGGATCGCCGAGACCTTCCCGGATGTCTGGTGCACGGTCGGCATCCATCCCCACCAGGCGGCCGAGGCGCCGATCCCGGCGGTCGAGGAGTTGGTGGCGCTGGCCGATCACCCGAAGGTGGTCGGGATCGGCGAGGCGGGGCTCGATTACCACTACGACCGCGCGCCGCGCGACATCGCCGCCGAGGTGTTCCGCCGCCAGGTCCGCGCGGCGCGGATCACCGGCCTGCCGCTGGTGATCCATGCGCGCGACGCGGATGCCGACATCGCGGCGATCCTGACGGACGAGCACGAACGGGGCGGGGCGTTCCCATTCGTGCTGCACTGCTTCTCCTCGGGCCGCGCGCTCGCCGAGACCGGCGTGGCGCTCGGCGGTTCGGTCAGCTTCTCGGGAATTCTCACCTTCAAGCGCTCGGACGATCTGCGGGCCCTCGCGCGTGACCTGCCGGCGGATCGGCTGCTGGTCGAGACCGACGCGCCGTTCCTCGCGCCCGAGCCGTTCCGCGGCAAGCGCTGCGAACCGGCGATGGTGGCGCACACGGCAGCCGTGCTGGCGGGCGTACGCGGGGTCTCGGTGGCGGAGATCGCCGCGCTCACGACCGTCAATGCCGCGCGGCTGTTCGCGCGGCTGCGTCTGCCCGAAGCCGTCACCTGATGCGCGTCACCGTCCTCGGTTGCGGCGGGTCGGGCGGCGTGCCGCTGATCGGTGGGCTCTGGGGCGCTTGCGATCCGGCCGAACCACGCAACCGTCGGCTCCGTGGCTCGATCCTGATCGAAACCGACATAGCAACGATCCTGGTCGATGCCAGCCCGGACCTGCGCGCCCAGTTGCTGGCGGCGGAGGTACGCCGGATCGACGCGGTGATCATCACTCATGCCCATGCCGATCACGTCAACGGGCTCGACGACCTGCGCTACGTGAACCGGCTCATGCGCAGCCCGATTCCGCTCTATGCCGACCGCGCCACGCTCGATGAGCTCAGCCAGCGCTTCGGCTATGCGCTGCGGCCGCTCGACAGTCACGGCTTCTACCGGCCGGTGCTGGAGCCGCGTGAGGTCACCGCCGGCACGGCATTCGAGGCCGCCGGGGTTCAGGTTCTGCCGATCGCCCAGGATCACGGCTTCATGACGACGCTCGGTCTGCGGTTCGGCGCCTTCGCGTATTCGACCGACGTCGTGCGCATGGACGAGGCGGCGCTGACGGCGCTCGCCGGCATCGACACCTGGATCGTCGGCTGCTTCCAGAACACCGCGCACCCGACGCATGCGCATCTGCCGCTGGTGCTGGAGTGGGTCGCGCGGATCCGGCCGCGCCGGACGGTGCTGACGCACATGAGCGAGCGGCTGGACTATGCGACGCTCGCGGCGACGCTGCCCGAGGGCGTGGAGCCGGCGCATGACGGGCTTGTGTTGGAGCTCGCGGACCGTCCGGCGGTCGCGGCATGATTTACCATAATCCTGCTTATCGGCTTTTGTGATGCAGATCCCGGACACCTCCTCCGGCCCCCCGGCCGATGCCGGCGCCGCCACACTGCGCCTGATCGCGATCATGGCCGCGCTGCGCGATCCCGCCCGGGGCTGCCCCTGGGACAAGGAGCAGAGCTTCGCCACCATCGCGCCCTACACGATCGAGGAGGCCTACGAGGTCGCCGACGCGATCGCCCGGCAGGACTGGCCAGCGCTGAAGGACGAACTGGGCGACCTGCTGTTCCAGGTCGTCTACTACGCGCAGATGGGCGCCGAGGACGGGCGCTTCGACTTCGCCGCCATCGCCACCGCGATCGCCGACAAGATGGTGCGGCGCCACCCGCATGTGTTCGGCACCGAGAGCCGTGCCGATTCCGACGCCCAGACCCATGCCTGGGAGGCGCAGAAGCAGGCCGAGCGCGCCGCGCGCGCCGAGACCGGGGTGCTGGACGGTGTGCCGATCGCCCTGCCCGCCCTCACCCGGGCGCTGAAGCTGACGCGCCGTGCCGCCCGCGTCGGCTTCGACTGGCCGACGCCTGAGGCCGTGCTGGAAAAACTCGCGGAGGAGACCAAGGAGCTTCAGGACGAACTCGTTGTCGGCGCGCCTGCCGACCGTCTGGCAGATGAGATCGGCGACATGCTGTTCGTGCTGGCCAATCTCGCCCGCAAGCTCGGCCTCGATCCCGAGGCGTGCCTCCGGCAGGCCAATGGCAAGTTCGAGCGACGCTTCCGCGCAATCGAACGGGCCCTTGCCAGCGAAGGAAAGTCGCCGTCCGACGCGACGCTCGATGAGATGGAAGCGCTCTGGGCCGCGGCGAAACGCGCCGAGATGCGCTGAGCCGGCTTCCGCTCAGCCCTGCATCCTGACATCACCGATCGGCAGTCCCGACGGCTCGCGGTGAACGGTCAAGGTCTGCAGGGCATCGACCGCGCCGCCGGGCGGCAGGGTCAGCATCAGCATGTGTTCCTGATGCTCGATCCGCACCCAGCGCGCGGCGCGCAGCGCCGCCAGCAAGCGCTGGCCCTGCGCCGGAACGGTCACCCGCATCGTGTCGGGATCGCTCAGCCGCAGATGCGCCGGCCAGCGCGCGCCCGACGGCAGACGCAGCGCGACGGGATGGGTGCGGTCGTCCTCGAGCGGCCAGGCCATGCCCTCGATCTCCATGACGACCATTCCCCCGCCCGGCGGGGAGACCATGATCCGCAGCCGCGTGCCCGTGCGCTCCAGACTCTCCAGCAGCGCCACGTCGGCGCCGCCACGCTGTTCGAGCGCCAGCCGCCAGGAAAGGTCGCCAGTCTCGATCCGGTCCATGATGGCGAGTTGACGACGGAGTGATGCTCGCAGGTGTGAGGTGCGTCACACAGTTGGGGCTTGCCAGGCGGTACGGCGCAACGCCGTGACCCTGACGCACAACGCCGCGCAACAGCTTGGCATACAAGGAGATGCACGACGCGCCCTTCTCGGACACGTCGCGCTGCTTGCGTCCACTTGGTGGCCCGCGCTCGTCTGCGGCAGCGCTGGCGCTGACTGGGCGCCGTCTTCGCCGCCGCCCTACTCCGGCAGGGGGATGAACTCGGTCTCGTCCGGGACAGGTGCGAACCGTCCGGCCTTCCAGTCGGCCTTGGCCTGCTCGATCCGCTCGCGTGACGAGGACACGAAGTTCCACCAGATGTAGCGCGGCCCGTCCATCGCCGCGCCGCCGAGCGCCAGCACGCGCGCGGGCTCGGTTGCGGTCACGTGGATCGGATCGCCGGCGCGGAACACCAGGAGCTGCCCGGCCGGATGGCGCGTGCCCGCGATCTCGACCGCGCCGGTCACCAGGTAGAGCGCCCGCTCCTCGGTCTCGCGCGGCAGGGCGAAGCGCGCGCCGGCGGCGAGCGTGACATCCGCGTAGAGCGTGTCGGAGGCGGTCCGCACGGGGCTCGTCACGCCGAACGCCGCGCCCGCGACCAGCGTCAGCGCGACGCCGGCATCCGCGAGCTTGGGCAGCGCCTCGGCGGGCGTATGCGCGAAGCCCGGCTCGGTCTCCTCCAGCGCACGCGGCAGGGCGATCCAGGACTGGATGCCGAACAGCCGCGACCCGCTCGCACGCAACGCTGCCGGCGTGCGCTCGCTGTGCGCGATGCCACGGCCCGCCGTCATCCAGTTCACCGCGCCCGGCGCGATCTCCTGCACCACGCCGAGGCTGTCGCGGTGCATCACCCCGCCCTCGAACAGATACGTCACCGTTGCGAGCCCGATATGCGGGTGCGGCCGCACATCGATCCCCTGTCCCGCGACCAGTTCGCCCGGTCCCATCTGATCCCAGAAGATGAACGGCCCGACCATCCGGCGCTTGGCGCTCGGCAGCGCGCGGCGCACCTCGAACCCGCCGACATCGTGGCTGCGCGGCACGATCACGGTCTCGACCGCGCCGTCGGGTGTCGCGGGGCAGTCGGGGTCGGAGGCCGGGAGCCAGCTCATGCCCGCGTCTCCTTCGGCGCGTCGCTGCGGCCGTGCAGCGCCATCACGGTCGCCAGCATGACAGCCACCGGGGTCTCGGCGCCATCGCGACGCGCGAACACCTCCGCCTCGACGACCGTCAGCGTCCGTCCGGCCTTGCGCACGCGGCCGCGCGCGATCAACGCCTCGCCTTCGGCCGGCGCCATCAGGTTCAGCTTGAACTCGACCGTCAGCACCGAGGCGTCCGCCGGCATCAGCGTGAAGGCGGCGTAGCCGCAGGCATTGTCGGCGAGTGTCGCGACCACGCCGGCATGCAGATATCCGTGCTGCTGGGTGAGCTCGCGCCGATACGGCAGCGTCACCTCGCAGGTCCCGGGACCGAGCGCGGTGATCGAGGCGCCGAGCAGCGTCATGAGGGGTTGCCGCGCGAAACTGGCGCGCACGCGCGCCGCATAGTCGGGGTCGGGCGGCGCCCGACCCGCTTTCACGCGGCGAACAGCGCTGCCTTCAGCGCCTCCCACCCCGCCCCATCCGGCGCGGCAAGCAGACCGCCTGTGTGCACGCCGGCGTGGTAGGGCTGCCCGTCGAGGCGGCGTGCGTAGCCGCCGGCCTCCGCGTGCAGCAGCACGCCCGGCGCGTGATCCCAGGGAAAGAGCCGCCAGTACAGCAGCCCGTGCAGCTTGCCCGAGGCCGCGAGCCGCCACTCGTGCGCCGCGCAGCGCAACTCCCAGGTCGCCCCGAGCGCGCCGAGATTGCCGCGCACGATGCCGGCCCGGTCCGGCGGCAGGTAGCGATGGCTGACGGCCGCGACCATCCGCCCGACCGGCGCAGGCTCGGCCACGCGCAGGTCGTGGCGCGCGCCATCCGCGCCCTGCACCCAGGCCCCCTCCCCGCGCAGCGCGATCGCGGTGTCCTTCAGCACCGGATCGTGGATCCAGGCCGCAACCGGCTCGCCCTTGCGGATCAGCGCCAGCATCGCGCCGAACAGCGGCAGCCCGGCGGCGAAATTCGCCGTGCCGTCCACCGGGTCGCAGACGAACACGGCGTCCGCGGCACCGACGCGACCGAGCAGGGACGGATCGGCCGCCGCCGCCTCCTCGCCCACCACGGGCACGCCGGGGAACATCCGGCCGAGGGCCGCCTCGATCGCGCGCTCGGCCGCCTCGTCGGCGGCCGTCACCATGTCGTGCGGGCCGGTCTTGGTGCGCACCTCGCCGGCGGCGAGGTTGCGGAAACGGGGCCAGATCTCGGCCGCGGCCGCCTCTGCGAGCAGCGCGGCGACCTCGTCCGCGCGCGCCGCGGTTATGACGGGTGTCAGCCCTCCACCCCGAGGATGTCGGACTCCTTGAGGATCACGTAGTCCTTGCCGTCCATCTTCACCTCGGTGCCCGACCACTTGCCGTACAGCACCATGTCGCCCTTCTTGACGTCGAGCGGCAGCAGCCGCCCATCCTCGGTGCGGGTGCCGGGGCCGGCGGCGATCACCTTGCCGCGGGTGGGTTTCTCGCCGGCGGTGTCGGGGATGATGATCCCGCCCTTCGACTTCGTTTCGGCAACAGCAGGCTCGACCAGCACACGGTCGCCGAGCGGCTTGAACGGCATCGCGACTCTCCTTGGGTGATGCGGACCCGCATCGCAGCAGCGCCGCGGCGTGACGTCAATCGTGCGCGCCTGCCTCGCGCGCCCGGCGGCTGTCGAAGCGCGCGCGATCGTCGGGGCTGAGCCGCACGGCGAGATGGATCGCCTCGGCGCTGTCGCGCCGCTCCAGCACCTCGCCATGGGCGTAGAGCCAGGCGAGCGCCGCGCCCTCGGTCGGGTCGAGCGCGATCCGATGCACCGGCAGTCCGGCCGAGAGCTTCGCGTCCAGCGCCGTGCACAGCCGGTCGAGCCCCGCGCCGGTCAGCGCCGAGACCAGCAGCGCGCGCTCGCCAAGCCCCGCAAGCTCGCTGAGCGCGGCATCGTCCAGCAGGTCGGCCTTGTTCAGCACCTCGATGGTGCGCTCGGGCCAGGCCTCGTCCAGCGTGCCGTCCTTCACCATGCCGTCGAGCACGCCGATCACGTCCGCCCGCTGGGCTCCACTGTCGGGATGGGCGATGTCGCGCACATGCAGGATGATGTCGGCCTCCGCCACCTCCTCGAGCGTGGCGCGGAACGCCTCGACCAGCTCGTGCGGCAGGTCGCTGATGAAGCCGACGGTGTCGGACAGGATGACGCTGCGCCCGGAGGGCAGCTTCAGCCCGCGCATGGTCGGATCGAGGGTCGCGAAGAGCTGGTGCTTGGCGTAGACATCGGCGCCGGTCAGCGCGTTGAACAGCGTCGACTTGCCGGCGTTGGTGTAGCCGACCAGCGCGATCACCGGATAGGGCACGCGCTTGCGCGCGCCCCGATGCAGGCCGCGCGTGCGCCGCACCTCCTCCAGCTCGCGGCGGATCTTCGCCATCCGGTCGCCGATCAGGCGGCGGTCGATCTCGATCTGGCTCTCGCCCGGGCCGCCCAGGAAGCCGAAGCCGCCGCGCTGACGCTCCAGGTGGGTCCACGACCGCACCAGCCGCGTGCGCTGGTAGTCGAGATGCGCGAGCTCGACCTGCAACGACCCCTCGCGCGTGCGCGCGCGCTCGCCGAAGATCTCCAGGATCAGCCCGGTGCGGTCGATCACCTTGCAGCCCCAGGCGCGTTCCAGGTTGCGCTGTTGCACAGGCGAGAGCTGCGCGTCCACCACCGCGACCGCGATGCCGTGCAGCTTCACCTCCTGCGCGATCTGCTCGACCTGACCGCCGCCGAGCAGGGTCGAGGGGCGAGGCGTGCGCAGCGGCAGGATGGTGCGCCAGCGCACATGCAGGCCGATCGACACCGCAAGCGCGGATGCCTCCTCCAGCCGCGCCTCGGCGGGACGGAGCGCATCGCTGTCCTCCTCTGCCCCGGTCCGGCCGGACCAGGGCAGCACCACCGCGGCCGCGCGCGGGTCGGGCGGTGTCTCGGCCGGAGCGGCGCGGCGTCCGCGCCGCTCGGGCAGGGTGTCAGTCGGCGGAGGTCGCTTGCGCAGGGGCAGGCTCCTTGGCCGCTGCCTCGGCCGCCGCCTTGGTGGCGTCGAACAGCACCACCGGCGCGCCTGGCATCACGGTCGAAATGGCGTGCTTGTAGACGAGCTGGGTATGCCCATCACGCCGCAGCAGCACCGAGAAATTGTCGAACCAGGTGATGATCCCCTGAAGCTTCACGCCGTTCACAAGGAAGATCGTCACCGGCGTCTTGTTCTTGCGGACATGGTTCAGGAACACGTCCTGTACGTTCTGCGACTTCTCAGCCATGGCCAGAGCCTTCTTCTGCTTGTAGTTTCGGGTCGCATTCGGTCCGGGAAAATGCCGGCGCGGCACTTCGTCTCCGCGACGCCCCGGTGCGGCATATAGCACCGGGTCAGGCGCGCACAAGCCGGGTGAGATGATCGCGGAGCGCGGCGTGGTCGGAGATGTGCAGGGCGGGTGCCGCGCGCGCCGGCCCGCCATCGTGCGCTGCGTCGCCGATCAACACGGCAAGCACGCCTGCATTGCGCGCGGCCTGCATGTCGAGCGCGGTGTCGCCGACATACCAGACCTGCGGGCCGGCGGTGACGCCGAGCGCGCTGAGGGCGAGGCGGATCGGCGCCGCATCGGGCTTGTCGGCCGCCGCATCGCCGGCGCCGATCAGGGTGACGAAGTGGTCGCTCCAGCCGAGCGCCTCGGCCTCCCGGCGGAGGTAGCGGCCGGTCTTGTTCGAGACCACCGCCAGCGTGAGGCCGAGGGCGCGCGCGTGCCGCAGCGTCTCGGCCGCGCCGGGCAGCGGCGTGACGTTCTGAAGATGGGTGCGCTCCAGCGCCTCGTAGAAGACGTCGCGCGCGCGCTCCCACGCCTCGCCGAACAGGCCCGGGAAGCTGTCGCGCAGCGACTGGCGCACACGCCCGCGCACCTCGGCGAGCGACCACGGGCGGTGACCGAAGGCGGTGAGGGCCGCGTTCAGGGCCGAGGCGATGCCCGGCCAGGCATCGACCAGCGTGTTGTCCCAGTCGAAGACGAGGGCGCTAGGCAGCGGGTCGCTCACGCCGCGCGCGGGACGTTGCGCATGCCGCTCACGTGGCGCGCGAAGATGTCGAACAGCCGCCGCGTGATCGGGCCCGGCGTGCCGTCGCCGACCTTGACGCCGTCGATCGCCAGGATCGGCTTCACGAAGGAGCTCGCCGAGGTGATGAACGCCTCGCGCGCCGAACGCAGCTCGCTCTCGCTGAACGGGCCTTCGACGAACTCGATGCCTTCGTCGCGCATCAGCCCCATCAGCACCTGGCGCGTGCAGCCCGGCAGGATGTTGCCGCCGAGATCGCGCGTGCGCAGCCGACCCTGCTGATCGACGATCCAGACTGTCGTCGAGGCGCCCTCGGTGACCATGCCGTCGGGCGCGATCATGATCGCCTCCGTCGCGCCCTTCTCGACCGCCGCCTGACGCGCGAGCACGTTCGGCAGCAGGCCGACGGTCTTGATGTCGCAGCGGGCCCAGCGCTGATCCGGATGCGTGATCGCGGTGCCCTTCCAGCCGTCGATCCTGGCCGGGAAGGGCTTCAGCCGCTTGGCGGTGACGACCAGCGCGGGCGGGATCGGCCTGGTGGGGAAGGCGTGGTCGCGGCGCGCCACACCGCGGCTGATCTGGAAATAGACGATGCCTTCGGTGATGCGGTTGCGGCGCACCACCTCGCGCAGCACGCGCGCGAGCGCGGCGCGCGGCATCGGCATGGGGATGCGGATCTCGCGCAAGGACCGCTCCAGCCGGTCGAGATGCGGGCCTTCGTCGACGAAGCGGCCGTCATGGACGTGCACCACCTCGTAGACCGCATCGGCGAACTGGTAGCCGCGATCCTCGACATGCACCGCCGCCTCGCGGTGCGGGACATAGCGGCCGTTGACATAGGCGATGCGGGACATGCGGACCTCCGGAATGGTGCGGTCAGTGAAGCGCAGCCGGCACGGCGGCGCCAGTGCCTGCCGATCAGCTCTCGGCGACCGCGACCACGCGCCCGCCGCTCAGGCGCACGAGCTCGGCCGGCGTCGTCTCGAACACATGCATCGGGCTGCCGGCCGCCGCCCAGACGCGATCCAGCGCCATCAGCGCCGCGTCGATCAGCACGACCGGCGCGACCTCGTGCCCGACCGGCGCGACTCCGCCGATCGCGAAACCGGTGGTCTCGCGCACCCAGCGTCCGTCCGCGCGCTCGATCGGGACGCCGAGGGCTGCCGAGACCTTCGCCAGATCGACCCGGTTGACGCCCGAGGCGATCACGAGCACCGGCCGGCCCGACCCCTTGGCGCGGAACACCAGGCTCTTGGCGATCTGGGCGACCGCGCAGCCCACCGCGCGCGCCGCGTCCTCGGAGGTGCGGGTGCCGGCCGGGAACATCGCGATCGTGTCCGCGTGGCCCGCGGCACGGAGCGCGGCGCGCACCCGGCCGACCGAGCCCCCTTCGCCCGCCTCGTTCATGCCTGGATGATCCGCCATTGCGACAACGGCACCGACCCGAGATCCGGTCGCGGCGGATCGTCCAGCAGCGCGATGAACTCCAGCGAATGCCCGTCCGGGTCATCGAAATAGACGCTCGCCGCAGGCATCCAGGCGAGCACCACCGGCTCATCGATCGTCGTCTCGCCGTTGCGCGGAGTCAGCCCGGCGGCCCGCAGTTCGCCAACGCTGCGCTCGACATCGGCGAGCGTGACGCGGAAGGCGATATGGCTGCGGATGAACACCGGCGAGGTGTGGATCTCCCACAGCCCCAGCATGGTCTCGCGCGGCGCGCCCATCCAGAGGAACGCGGCATGCCGCTCGGGCACGCGATGGGCGAAGGTGAGCCCGACGACGTCGCGATAGAAGACGATCGACCGGTCAAGGTCGCGCACCGTCAGATGGGCCTCGTACAGACCGCGGATCGGGACGAGCGCCATCGCGGCTCATCCGCCGTTGGCGGCGACCCGATCCTCGGCGTTGACGCCGAGGCTTTTGAGCTTGCGGTGCAGCGCGCTCCGTTCCATGCCGACGAAATTGGCGGTGCGGCTGATATTCCCGCCGAAACGGTTGAGCTGGGCGAGCAGATACTGCTTCTCGAACAGCTCGCGCGCCTCTCGCAGCGGCAGGGCCATGATCTCGCCCGACCGGTCCGGGCGCAGCACGGGCGGGGCGGCGGCGCCGATATCGGGCGGCAGGTGCTCCGCGCGGATCGGCTCCTTGGCGTCGCCCGGCGCCATGATCAACAGCCAGTCCATCAGGTTGCGCAGCTGACGCACATTGCCCGGCCAGTCATAGGCCTGGAGCACCGCGAGCGCATCCTCGGCCAGATCGCGCAGCGGCAGGCCCGAGGTCTCGGCCGAGCGGGCGAGGAAGTGCCGCGCGAGCAGCGGGATGTCGTCGCGCCGCTCCCGCAGGGCCGGCACGCGCAAGGGCACGACATTGAGGCGGTAGAACAGATCCTCGCGGAACTTGCCGGCCGCGATCTCCGCGCCGAGATCGCGATTGGTGGTGGCGATCACGCGCACATCCACCTTCACCCGCGTCGCCCCGCCGATCCGCTCGAAGGACTGGTCCTGCAACACGCGCACGATCTTGCCCTGGGTCTCGAGCGGCATGTCGGCCACCTCGTCGAGCAGCAGCGTGCCGCCATGCGCGTGTTCCAGCGTGCCGGCGCGGCGCGGCTGCGCCATCGGATCGGCCCCGGCCTCGACGCCGAACAGCTCGTCCTCCAGCCGGCCGGGATTCAGCGTGGCGCAGTTCAGCACCATGAACGGCCCGTCGGCGCGGCGCGAGCGGGCATGGATCATGCGCGCCACGACCTCCTTGCCCGCACCGGCCGGACCCGTGATCAGCACGCGCGAGCCGGTCGGCGCCACCTTCTCGATCGCCGAGCGCAGCTCGCGGATCGCCGCCGAGGCGCCGACCATCTCGGCCTCGGCGCCGGCGCGGAGCCTGAGTTCGCTGTTCTCGCGCTTGAGCTGCGCGGCCTCGATCGCGCGCCGCACCACCAGCAGCAGCCGGTCGGCCTTGAACGGCTTCTCGATGAAGTCATAGGCGCCCTGCTGGATCGCCTGCACCGCGGTCTCGATCGTGCCGTGCCCGGAGATCATCACCACCGGAACGACCGGCTCCTCGCGGTGCATCGCCTCCAGGATCTGAAGCCCGTCCAGCTTGGATCCCTGCAGCCAGACATCGAGGATCACCAGGCTCGGGCGGCGTGCGCGGAACACCGCGAGCGCCTGGTCGCTGTCGGCCGCCTCGCGCGTCTCGTAGCCCTCGTCGCGCAGGATGCCGGTGACGAGCATCCGGATGTCGGGCTCGTCGTCGACGATCAGGATGTCATGCGCCATGGGCCATACGGGGCATCTCGCTCATCGTCTGGGCGGCGGCGGCGAGCGGCAGGGCGAGCACGACGCGCGCGCCCGGTGTGCCGTCCGCCCGGTCCGACAGCACCAGCCGTCCGGCATGGTCTTCCATGATCTTCTTCACAATCGCAAGGCCGAGCCCGGTGCCCTTGGTCTTCCGCGTCACGTAGGGCTCCGTGAGCGTGTCCCGCCCCTCCTCCGGCAGCCCGACTCCGTCGTCCTCGACGACGATTCGGAGCTCTCCGGGCGCCTGTTCGAGCGCGACGCGGATCGCGCCCGCGCCCTCGCGCGCGGCCACCGCGTCGGCGGCGTTGGCCAGCAGGTTGGTCAGCGCCTGGCCGATCAGCCGGCGGTCGCAGGAGACGCGCGGCACCTCGTCCGGCAGGTCAACGGTATAGGCGATCGCGGGGTGGGCGTTGCGCTGCAGGAACACGGTCTGGCGGATGATCTCGCCCGGGTCCTCGGGCCGCAGCACCGGCTGGGGCATGCGCGCGAAGGCCGAGAATTCGTCCACCATCCGGCCGATGTCACCGACCTGGCGGATGATGGTCTCCGTGCAGATGCGGAACGTGTCGGGATCGGAGGCGATCTCGGCGAGATACTTGCGCTTCAGCCGCTCGGCCGAAAGCTGGATCGGCGTCAGCGGATTCTTGATCTCGTGCGCGATCCGCCGGGCGACATCGGCCCAGGCGGCCTGGCGCTGCGCTGCCAGCAGGGCGGTCACATCGTCGAAGGTGACGACGAAGCCGCGCAGCTCGCCGCCCGCCGTCTCGGCGCCGATGCGCACGATCAGGGTGCGGCGGTTCGCCGGCCCGCCGATCCGCACCTCGCCCTGCACGGGCCGGCCGGGCTCGGCGGCCGCGGCGGCGAGCAGGGGCGCGAACTCCGGCACCACCTCGGCGAGCCGGTAGCCGGAGCGCGCGAGCAGATCGAGGCCGAGCAGTTCGCTCGCCGACCGGTTCGGCAGGTCGATGCGCTCCTCGGCGTCCAGGCCGATCACGCCGGCGGAGACGCCGGCGAGCACGCTCTCGGAGAACCGCCGCCGCTCGTCGATCTGGCGATAGGCGTCCATCAGCTCGGCGCGGTTCGCCTCGAGCTGGCCGATCATGCGGTTGAACGCCCGGCTCAGCACGCCGATCTCGTCGTTGGCGCGGCGCTCGGGCACGCGCACGCCGAGGTCGCCCGTGCGCGCGCGCTCGGCCGCGAAGACGAGGCCGGAGATCGGGCGCGCAAGCTGCCCCGCGATCACCAGCCCAATCAGCACGGCCGCGAACAGGATCAGCAGCGCGACCACGGCGTAGACCAGCGCGAAGGTCACCTGCAGCCGGGAGCGGGACTGTTCGAGCTCGCGGTACTGCGCGACGGCCTGCTCGGTGCGCTCCATGTGGCCCAGCACCTGCGCGTCCACCGGTCGCCCGACCAGCAGGAACAGATCGCCCGGCAAGTCGAGTTCGACGACCGCGCGCACGCGTCCGGAGTCGCCGGTCGGCAGCAGCGCGACCTCACCCGATCGCGCGAAGGCGATCGCCCAGGCCGGCATCACCTCTCCCGCCATCGGCGCGATCATGCCCCCCGAGGCGACCAGCCGACCCGACGTGCCGTCGAACACGACGGCCTCGGACAGGCCGCGCGCGGCCGCCTGCCGCTCGACGATCAAGCGGAAGGTCAGCGGCCCTTGGGTCAGGAGCACGGGCGCGGCGCGGTTGAGGTCGGACGCCATCGCCAGCGCCTCGCCGCGCAGCGCCTGCTCGTGCTCGCGCAGATAGGCCTGGGACGCGGAGAGGCTCTCCTCCAGCGCGGTACGCACGCGCTCGTTGAACCAGGCCTCGAGGCCGCGATTGAAGAAGGTCGCGGAAAAGACGGTGACGATGATGGTCGGTGTCACCGCGACCAGACCGAACAGCAGCACGAGGCGGACATGGAGCCGCGAGCCCGCAAGCCCGCGGCGGCGCTCGGCCCAGACGCGCACCACGCGCACCGCGAGCACGGCACCCAGCACCAGCAGCAGCGCGAGATTGGTGTTGACCAGCACGATGATGCTGCCTGGCGGCAGGCTCAGCATGCCGGTGCCTGTGGTCGCGCCGAAGGTCAGCACGCCGGCGGCGAAGGAGGCGAGTGCCAGACCGATCGTCAGCCAGCGCCCGAGCCGCCCGCCCACCAGCGCCGAGCCGATCCGGCGCCAGCGCGGCACGGCAGCATCAGGTTGCGTCACCGGACGGGCGGCGGTCCCGTCCATCGCCCTGGCTCCGATCAGCCGAGGCCGCGCACGACCGGGATCTCGAGCTCCCGGATCTTCTTGCGCAGCGTGTTGCGGTTCAGTCCGAGCACGGCGGCCGCCTTGATCTGGTTGCCGCGCGTCGCGGCCAGGGTGAGGCGGATCAGCGGTCGCTCCACCTCGGCGATGACACGGTCATAGACGCCCGAGGCCGGCAGCCCGTCCTTGTGGCTCGCGAAATAGGCGCGCAGATGCCGCTCGACCGACTGCGCCATGCTTTCGGGCTCCGCCGGCGCGGACGCGGCGGCGGGCGGCGGCGGCGCGGCCTCGGCCAGTTCCGCGCCGATGACGTCCTCGCCGATCGTTTCCTGCGGATACAGCGCGGCGAGCCGGCGCATCAGGTTCTCGAGCTCGCGCACATTCCCCGGCCAGGGATACTCCTTCAGCCGCTCGACCGCCTCGGCCGTGAGCGTCTTCGCGGGCAGCCCTTTCGCCTTGGCCTGGGCGAGGAAGTGCCGCGCCAGCAGCGGGATGTCCTCGGTCCGCTCACGCAACGGCGGCAGGCGCATCGGCACCACGTTCAGTCGGTAGAACAGATCCTCGCGGAACAGACCCTGGCGGATCAGCGCGCGCAGATCGCGGTGCGTCGCCGCGACGATGCGCACGTTCACCCGGATCGGCGTGCGCCCGCCGACGGTGGTGAACTCACCCTCCTGGAGCACGCGCAAGAGCCGCGTCTGCGCCTCGGGCGGCATGTCGCCGATCTCGTCGAGAAACAGCGTGCCGCCATTCGCCTGCTCGAACCGTCCCTGGTTGCGCTGGAGCGCGCCGGTGAAGGCGCCGCGCTCATGGCCGAACAGCTCGCTCTCGATAAGCTCGCGCGGGATCGCCGCCATGTTGACCGCGACGAACGGTGCGCCCCGCCGCGCGCCGTAGTCGTGCAGCGCGCGCGCGACCAGCTCCTTGCCCGTGCCGCTCTCGCCGGTGATCATCACCGTCAGGTCGGTCGTGGTGACCCGCGCGACCGTGCGGTAGATCTCCTGCATCGCCGGCGAACGGCCGACCAGCGGCAGGCGCTCCTCCTCCGCCGGTTCCACCTCGACAGCCGGGGCAGGCGCGGCGAGCGCTCGGCCGACCACGGCGAGCAGCTCGTTCAGGTCGAAGGGCTTCGGCAGATATTCGAAGGCGCCGCGCTGCGCGGCCTTCACCGCGGTGGTGAAGGTCGATTGCGCGCTCATCACGACGATCCGCAGTTCCGGGCGGATGCGGCGGATCCGCGGGATCAGGTCGAGCCCGTTCTCGTCCGGCATCACCACGTCCGTGATGACGAGGTCGCCCTCGCCGTCCTCGACCCAGCGCCAGAGCGTCGATGCGGTGCCCGTGGTGCGCACCTGGTAGCCCGAGCGCGTCAGCGCCTGGCCGAGCACGGTGCGGATCGAGCGGTCGTCGTCGGCCACCAGGATCGTCGCGGTCATGGCGTCTCGCTATCGCTCGCGCCGGGCTGCACGGGCAAATGCACCCGGAAGAAGGTGCGTCCGGGCACCGAGTCGTACTCGATCAGCCCGCCGTGATCCCCCACCAACTTGGCCACCAGCGCGAGCCCGAGTCCGCTGCCCGAACGCTTGCTGGTGACGAAGGGGTCGAACAGGTTGGGGCGGATCGCGTCGGGAATGCCGCTGCCGTTGTCGCGCACGGTGACGACAAGCGGCAGATGCACGCGCCGCCCCTTCCCGCCCACGGCCAGCCGCACGCCGTGCTGATAGGCGGTGATCAGCTCGATCACCCCGCCGGTCTCGGGCAGCGCCTCGGCCGCGTTCTTCACCAGATTGAGGAACACCTGCACCAGCTGGGCGCGGTCGCCCCAGACCGGCGGCAGCGAGGGATCGTAGGTCTCGATGATGCGCGCATGCCGCGCGACCCCGCTCGCGGCGAGCCGGCGCACATGCTCCAGCACCTGGTGGATGTTGACCGGGCCGTGCTCGACCGGCCGGTCGGAGAACACGTCCATCCGGTCCACCAGCGCGCGGATGCGGTCCGCCTCGTCCTGGATGAGCTGGGTGAGCTCGCGATCGGACTCGGGAACGCTCGCTTCGAGGAGTTGGGCCGCGCCGCGGATGCCCGAGAGCGGGTTCTTCACCTCGTGCGCCAGGATGGCCGCCATTCCCGTCACCGAGCGCGCGGCATTGCGGAACCCCATCTGCCGATCGAGCTTCTGCGCGGTCGAGCCGTCGGCGAGCTCGACCACCGCGCAATCCACCGCCTCGCCGAGCGGAGAGACCGTGACCGAGATGCCCTGCTTGGCCAACCGAGGGCTCTCGAAACTCATGTCGTGGTCGGCGACGATCACCGCGCCGTCGAGCGCCTGGGCGAGCATCGCGAACAGCGGATGATCATCGGGCAGCAATTCGGCGAGCCTGGTGCCGGCAAGCGCGGCGGCGGAGAGGCCGAAGAACTGCTCGGCCGCATGGTTCGCGCTGCGGAACCGGCCGGCGCGGTCGAGCACCACCACGGCGGTTGCCATCGCCGCGAGCACCGTCGCCGGATCGGGCTGCGCCGGCTGCGGCCGCAGCAGCCGGACGGGCGCCTCGGCGAGATCCTTGACGGCGGCGAGCGCCCGCCTGCCGCGCGAGGGCTTCATGCCGCGAGCCGCTGCTCGTCCGCCTCGATCAGCGGGCCATAGAACCCGTCGATCAGCGCCTCCACCTCGGGCGCGGTCTCGGCGCGGTTCACCGCGGCGCGGAACTCCGCCGAGCCGGGCAGACCCTTCGAGTACCAGGCGACATGCTTGCGCGCGAGCCGTACTCCGGGGTGCTCGCCGTGATGCGCGAGCATCGCGCGGTAGTGGCCGCGCAGGATGCGCCGCTGCTCGGCGAGTGGCGGGTCCGGCACGCGCTGTCCGGTGCGCAGGAACTGCGCGACCTGGGCGAGGAACCAGGGCCGCCCATAGGCGCCGCGGCCGACCATCACCCCATCCGCGCCCGACCGCGCCATCGCCTCGGAGGCATCCTCCACCGTGACGATGTCGCCGTTCACGATCACCGGCAGGCTCACCGCCTCCTTCACCCGGGCGACGAAATCCCAGTCGGCGTTGCCCGTATAGAACTGCTGGCGCGTCCGACCGTGTACGGTGACCATGCGGATGCCCGACTGCTCGGCGATGCGCGCGATCCGGGGTGCGTTCAGGCTGGCGTGGTCCCAACCCATCCGCATCTTCAGCGTCACCGGGATCGACACCGCGCGCGCGGTCGCCTCGAGGATGCGGCCGGCCTGAACCTCGTCGCGCATCAGCGCCGAGCCGGCGTGCTGGCCGTTCGTCACCTTCTTCACCGGGCAGCCGAAATTGATGTCGATGATCGCCGCCCCGCGGTCCTGGTTCAGCTTCGCCGCCTCGGCCATCGCCTCGGGGTCGCAGCCCGCGAGCTGCACCGCCATCGGCCCCGCGGCCTCGTCGGTCTCGGCCATCTTCAGGGTCTGGCGGTTCTCGCGGATCATCGCCCAGGAGGCGATCATCTCCGACACCACCAGCCCGGCGCCCAGCCGGTGCACCAGCCGGCGGAACGGCAGGTCCGTCACCCCCGACATCGGCGCGAGGATCACCGGCGTCTCGATCACCGCCCCGGGCCCCAGCACGATCGGCGCGAGCGGACCGGGTCGCCGCTGCGGCCGTGGACCGGCTTCTGCGCGCGGCGGCGGCTGATCGGGCGCGTCGTCGGCGCAGCCGCGAGTCTCGGATGCTGGAATGCCCATGATTTGGGCAAACTACCGAACTGCCCTGATCCGTGCAACGCGGTGCCGGTTGTGCGGGCGTCGCCGTCCCCGTAGCGTCCGGCCGCCATGCGGATCGCGGCGCTCATTCTGGCGGCAGGCTCGGGCACCCGGTTCGGGAGCGCCACGCCGAAGCAGTTCGTCGCCATCGGCGGCGTGCCGATCGTCGCGCGCGCGGTCCGGGCCTTCGTCAGCCACCCCCGGATCGGCCGGGTGATGCTCGTGGGCCCCGTGGAGTCCCTTGCCGCCGCGTGTCCTGATTTCCCCAGATCGGGCCTCGTGCCGGGTGGGGCGACCCGCCAGGACAGCGCGCGCGCCGGGCTGGAGGCGCTCGCCGCCGACCCGCCCGACGCCGTGCTGATCCACGACGCCGCGCGTCCGCTGGTGCCCGCACGGGTGATCGACGCCGTCTGCGATGCGCTTGCCGGGGGTGCCGAAGCCGCTCTTCCCGCCCTTCCCGTCACCGATACGCTCAAGCGCGCGGAGGCTGCCATCGTCACGGAGACCGTCCCGCGCGAGGGCCTCTGGCGTGTCCAGACCCCCCAGGGCTTCCGGTTCGGCTCGATCCTCGCCGCGCACCGCGCCGCCGCCGGGCTGTCGCTCACCGATGACGGCGCCGTCGCCGAGGCCGCCGGGATGACCGTCCACCTGGTCCCGGGCTCGGAGGAGAACCTGAAGGTGACCACCCCGGACGACCTCACCCGCGCCGAGGCGCTGCTCGACGCGCGCCTCACGCCCCGCATCGGCACCGGCTTCGACGTGCACCGCTTCGCGCCCGACCGACCGCTGATGCTCTGCGGCATCCACGTGCCACATTCGTTTGGACTTGCAGGATATTCGGACGCCGACGTTGGAATTCACGCCCTCTGCGACGCGATCTACGGCGCGCTCGCCGAGGGCGATATCGGTACCCAGTTCCCGCCCTCCGACAGCACCTGGAAAGACGCCGACAGCGCCCTGTTCCTGAAGCATGCTGCTGATCGCGTCGCCGCGCGTGGCGGGCGCATCGTCCACGCCGATGTCACGCTGATCTGCGAACGGCCCAAGATCGCCCCGCACGCCGCGGCGATGCGCGAACGGCTGGCCGCCCTCATGGGAGTCGACGCCGGCGCGGTCTCGGTGAAGGCGACCACGACCGAACGGCTCGGCTTCACCGGGCGGGGCGAGGGCATCGCCGCCCAGGCGGCCGTCACGGTGCTGCTGCCATGAAGAACGCCAGCGGGGGGCCGCGCTCCCGTTGGTCGCACGGCGCGGCGGTGGCCTGAGCGGTGTCCCGCCCCCTCTACCTGACCCTGGTCGTCCTCTTCGTGCTGACGTGGTCGTCGGCCTTCGTCGCAACCAAGTTTGCGGTCGCGGTCAGTCCGCCCACCCTGTTCCTCGGCATCCGCTTCCTGCTCGCCGGCGCACTGCTGCTCGCCTGGGCCGCCGCGCGACGCGAACTGTCCGGCACGATTCCCTGGCTCACCCTCGCCTGGCTCGGTGTGCTCAACCAGGGCGGCTACCAGGGCCTTGCCTGGAACGCCATGGCCCAGCCGCTCTCCTCGGGCTTGGCCAACGTCATCGCCTCCACCGCGCCGATCGTGGTCGCCGCTCTCGCCGTCCCGCTGCTGGGCGAACGCCTCACCCTGCGCCGCATCCTCGGTCTCGCCCTCGGTTTCGCCGGCGTCGCCTTCCTGGTGCGCCACCGCATCGCGGTGACCGGCGAGAGCGCGCTCGGCGTCGCCCTGATGCTCGGTTCGCTCGGCGCGATGGTCGCCGGCACCATCGCCTTCAAGCGCGTTTCGCCGACCGCGCCTCTGATGGTGGTCGTCGGCGCCCAGCAACTCGCCGCCGGCGCTGCCCTGTTGCCGCTCGGCCTCGCCTTCGAGAACCCCGCCACCATTCAGCTCGGCGTACAATTCGTCGCCGCGATGGCCTGGCAGATCGGCGTCGTCTCCGTGGGCGCGCTGATGCTGTGGTTTCTGCTGCTCCGCCGCGGCAGCGCGGGCTCGGCCACTGCGCTGCATTTCCTGATGCCCCCGGTGGGGCTGATCATGGGCTGGGCGATCCTGGATGAGCCGCTCGGCGCGATCGACCTGCTGGCGATCGTGCCGATCGCGCTCGGCATCCGGCTCGCGACCGCGGTCGAAACCGCGCCCGCTCAGGGCAGATAGGCGGCCTCCAGCAGCGCCACGGTGCGCCCGGCGCCGTCCCGCAGCGCGAGCGTTCGCCCATCGATCCGCCACGAGGCCACCGACCCCAGCACCTCGACGAACAGCCGCTCCTCGGCATCGATCGGCGGCGGACAGGCCATCATCGTCGAGGGGCCGGGACGGAACCGGATCGAATCGCCCGTGATCTCGGCGCCGCCCAGCATCTGGTTGCAGCCGACCGTGCCGGCAAAACGCGGCTGATCCGCCAGCAGAAGCAGATGGGGCTCGCGTCGGCGCTGGCCGGCCGCGAGGTCGACGTTGCGCAGCCGCATGATCCGCCAGTAGGTGTTCCGCAGCGACGGTGCCGTCTCGACGCGGTCGCAGGCCGCGCCCGGATGCACCGCGACGAAGCGATCGACCACCACGGTCGACTGCGTCCCCTCGCCTTCCATGCGCGGCCGCGCCGCGATCCGTCCCTCGACCGTGGCGAGCACGGGGGTCTGCGGCAGTTGCCGTGCCTCCAGATACGCGCGCTGGAGGGCGACGAAATCCGCCTCCATCGCGACCGGGAAGTTCCGCCCCGAGCGGCACTCGGTGAAGCGTGCGGCATCGGCGAAGTAGAGGACCATGCCGCGCAGCGTGAGCTTCGGCTCGAAGGGCGCGAAGCTCTCCGCCCGGTCGAGCTCATAGGGGAGCGCGGACTCGATCCGCTGCCCCTGCGGGTCGAGCATCCGCAGATTCCCGTTGCCGAGGATCTCGAACTGCGGCGCCGGGCTCTCTCCGCCCTCCAGCACCAGTGCCCGGCGGCCGGGATCGACATGCCAGCGCCCGACCATGTCGCGGCTGTCGTCGCGGCCGAGCCAGCTGCGCCGGAGCTGGAAGAACTGGTCCGGCCAGAGATCGAGCTGGTGCCGCACGCCGGGACCCGGGGCCGCGGGCAAGTCGCCGGCGAAGCTGCCGGGCAGAATCAGCCCCGGAGCGGTCGCACGTGGTTCATTCGCTTCGACAGAGGAAGACATCGCACACGCAACGGCGACCATGGCGGCCATCCAACCCCGACGCATCGGCGCTCCCCGTTCGCTCAATCCAATGGCGGCGGTTCTGCCAGAGCGACGGTACCGCGCCCCACGCCGAAACAGTGACCTCGCCGAGACGTGACCCGCGCCTAGCCCCGCGCCCGCATGATCCGCGCCTTGTCCCGCTGCCAGTCGCGCTCCTTGATCACGGCGCGCTTGTCGACCTTGCGCCGCCCCTCGGCGAGCCCGAGCAGCACCTTCGCCCGGCCGCGGTCGTTGAAATGAATCTGCAGCGGCACGAGGGTCGCGCCCTCGCGCGTCACCGCGCCGATCAGCGAACGGAGCTGCTTCCTGTGCACCAGCAGCTTGCGCGGCGCGCGCGGCTCGAAGCGGCTGAGTATGCCGCCCTGGTATTCCGGGATGTAGAGGTTGAACAGCCAGAGCTCGCCGTCGCGCTCGCCCGCCCAGGCCTCGGTCAGGGTCGCGCGGCCGTGCCGGAGGCTCTTCACCTCCGGCCCCTTCAGCACTATCCCGGCCTCGAGCGTCTCCTTGATCGCATAGTCGTGCCGCGCCTTGCGGTTCTGCGCGACCATGCCATGCGCGATCAGGCCCTTCTTCTTCGCGTCCTTCGCCACCGAGAACCCTTGCGTTCGCGCGCAGCCGCCACATCGACCCTGCGCGCACCTGTGGCCCTGTGGGCCAGCGGCATCAGTTCATCAGCCCCGCCTCGACCAGCGCGGAGCGCACCTTCTCCCGGCTCGCGGGCGCGATCGGCGCGAGCGGCAGCCGGCACGTCTCCTCGCACTTGCCGAGCAGATGCGCGGCGTACTTCACCGGCCCCGGCGAGGTCTCGCAGAACATCGCGTCGTGCACCGGGGTGAGCCGGTCCTGAATCCGCGTCGCGGTCGCGACATCGCCCTTCGCCCAGGCGGTCTGCATCTCGGCGCAGAGCCGTGGCGCCACGTTCGCGCTGACGCTGATGCAGCCCACGCCGCCGGCGGCATTGAACGCGAGCGCGGTGTGGTCCTCGCCGGAGAGCTGAATGAAGTCCGCCCCGCAGGTGCGCTTCTGATGCAGCGGTCGCGTCAGATTCGCCGTCGCGTCCTTCACGCCGACGATGTTCGGCAGCTTGGCGAGCCGGCCCATCGTCTCCGGCGTCATGTCCACCGCGGAACGGCCGGGGATATTGTAGATCACGATCGGGATGTCCACGGCTTCGGCGATCGCCTTGAAGTGGAGATAGAGCCCCTCCTGGGTCGGGCGGTTGTAGTAGGGCGTCACCACCAGCGCCCCATCCGCCCCGGCCTTCTTCGCATGGCGCGTCAGGTCGATCGCCTCCTCGGTGCTGTTCGAGCCCGTGCCCGCCATCACCGGCACCTTGCCCTTCGCCACCTCGATGCAGAGCTCGACCACGCGCTTGTGCTCGTCGTGGCTGAGCGTGGGCGACTCGCCGGTGGTGCCCACCGGCACGAGCCCGTGCGTGCCTTCGGCGATCTGCCAGGCGACAAAGTCCTGATAGGCCTTCTCGTCGATCGCGCCGTCCCGGCGCATCGGCGTGATCAGCGCGACGAGCGATCCCTTGAACATGGCGTCGATCTCCCCGAGAGCGCGGCGCGGCGCCGCGTGGGCCGCAAACTGGCCCCTGCACGCCCCCGTGTCCATGGGGCGCTTGTTTTGTTAACCGCGCGGCCTCTACAAGCGAGGCATGCGCGGAGTCCTGAGTCGGCTGCTGCCGCTGCCGCTGCTGGTGCTGCCCGGTCTCGCCGCTGCCCAGCCGCTGAACGACGCCTGTAGGACGGCCCTGACAGCCGCCGCGCAGGGGCGCTGGGCGGAGCCGGCGCGCTGCACCCAGCCCGTGGCGGCCAAGACGATCACCTGGCTCAGGCTGCTCTCCGGCCCGACCAGCGCCGGCGAGCTTGCCCGCTTCATCGCCGAGAACCCCGACTGGCCGCTGCAGGTCACCCTTGCCCGCAGGGCCGAGGAGGTGCACGCCGCGCTGATCGACCATGCCGCCGTGCGGAGCTGGTTCACCCGCCATCCGCCGACGGGAGTGAACGGCCGGTTGCGCTATGCCGAGGCGCTGGAGGCTGCGGGCGACCGTGCCGGTGCGGTCCGGCTGCGCCGCTCCGTCTGGGTGGACCTGCCGGGCAACGCGGCCGAGGAGCGTCGTTTCCTCGAACAGCATGCCGCCATCCTCCGCCCCGAGGACCATTGGGCGCGGGCGGACCGCCTCACCTGGGCGCGCGACGCCGAGGGCGCGCGCCGGCTGCTGGATCGCGTGCCGCCCGCCCGCCAGGCGGTGCTGCGCGCGCGGCTGGAGGCGTTGTCCGGCTCGGCCGGCGATTTCGGCTTCACGCCCGAGCACCGCCGCGACCCGGTGGTGTTCTTCGAGCGCGCCCGCGCGCTGCGCCAGCAGGACCGCGACACCGAGGCCGCGCGGTTCTGGCTCGCCGAGGGCGCGGCCGCGCAGAAGGCCGCCGCCGAGGAACGGCAGGGCCAGTTCTGGTCCGAGCGCCACATCATCATCCGGCGGCTGATCCGCCTGAGCGACGCGCCGACCGCCTACCGGATCGCCGCCGGGCATGGGCTGACCGATCGCGGTTCGGTCGATTTCCTGGAGGCCGAGTTCCTCGCCGGCTGGATCGCGCTGCGCAAGCTCGGCCGCCCCGAGGATGCGCTGCGGCATTTCACGGCGCTGGAGCAGGCGGCGACCGCGCCGATCAGCGTCAGCCGCGGCGCCTACTGGCGCGGCCGCGCGCTGCTCGCCGCCCAGCGTGCGGAGGAGGCCCAGGCCGCCTATCGCGCCGCGGCCGAGCATCCCCTCACCTTCTACGGCCAGCTCGGCGCGCTCGCCGCCGGCGAGTCCGAGTCGTCGTTGCGCGCACGCATCGCCGCGCTCTCGGATCCCGAGGCCGATCCGGATCACGCGGCGCTGTGGGAACGGCGCGAGCTCGCCCAGGCGGCGCGGCTGCTGGTCGAGGTCGGCGAGCCGCGGCGCGCGCGCCAGGTGCTGCTCCAACTCGCCGATCTCGCGCCCGATCCGATCGATCGCGCGCTCGCCGCGCGGCTCGCGGTCCGGCTGGGCCAGGAGGACACGGCCGTCTGGATCGCGCGCCGGGTGATGGCCCGGCACGGCACGGTGCTGCCTCAGGCCGGCTGGCCGACGCCGTTCAGCCCGCCGCCGGAGGTCGAGCCTGCCTTGGCCCTCGCGCTGATCCGCCAGGAGAGCAACTTCGAGACGAACGCCGTCAGCCCCGCCGGTGCGCGCGGACTGATGCAGCTCATGCCGGCCACCGCGCGGGCGATGGCGCGCGAGCTCGGCGAACCGTCGCTCGCCGGCCGGCTGTTCGAGCCGCTGGCCAACATGCGGCTCGGCACCGCCTATCTCGCCAAGCGGCTCGAGGATTTCGACCGTGCGGTGCCGCTCGCCCTCGCCGCCTACAACGCGGGCGCGCACCGGGTGCGCCAATGGCTGAACCTGCATGGCGATCCGCGCGTGGGCGAGACCGATCCGATCGACTGGATCGAGCTCATTCCGTTCAACGAGACGCGCAACTACGTGATGCGGGTGATCGAGAGCCAGACCATCTATCAGGCGCGCGCGGGTGCGGGCTCCGCGCATCCCGTGCTGGTGATGAGCCGATGAGCGATCGCCTCGCCGCCACCCGTGCCGTGGTGTTCTCGGGTTACGGCACGGTGTTCGACAGCATCGGCGCCGTGCTGCGCGCCTCGGACGTGCTCGGCGAGAAGGCGGGCCCGCTCGCGCGGCTCTGGCAGGCCAAGCGGTTCGAGTACGCTTGGCTTTCGACCATCACCGGTCGGCGCATCGATCTCTGGGAGGTGACGGGCGAGGCGCTCGATCACGCGCTCGCGGTCACGGGCTTCGGCAAGAACCCGCTCCTGCGCGCCCGGCTCATGCAGGGCCAGTTGCAGGCGCCCCCTTTCCCCGACATCCGCGCCGTGTTGCACGCGCTCAAGAGCGCGCGCGGCCGCCAGGTCGGGCTGCTCAGCAATGCCTCCGTCACGATGCTGACCGCGGCGGTGAAGGCGGGCGACCTCTACCCGCTGTTCGATGCGCTGATCAGCGCCGAGCCGACCGGCCTGTTCAAGCCCGCCCCCGAGGTCTATGCGCTCGCGCCCGGCCGGTTCGGCGTGGCGCCCGCCGAGATCGCCTATGTCTCGGCCCATCCGTGGGATGTCGCGGGGGCAACGGCGGCGGGACTGACCGCGATCTGGCTCAACCGCGGTGAGGCACGCGCCGAGTTCGCCTGGGCACCGCCCGTCGAGACCATCACCACGCCGGAGGCGCTGCCGGCGCTGCTCGCGGGCACGGCCGAAGCGGCGTGAGCGGGGCGGTCCGGCGGGTCTCGGCCGCGGACGGGCTTGGCATCGCGGTGCGGATCTGGGGCGAGCGCACGGGGCGCACACCCCTGCTCTGCCTGCCGGGCATGGTCCGCACGGGCGGAGACTTCGGCCGCGTCGCGCTGCGCCATGCTGCCCGGCGGCTCGTTGTCGCGCCGGATTATGTCGGGCGCGGACTTTCGGATCGCGCGCGCGACTGGTGCCGCTACCGCGCGGAGCGAACGCTCGGTGATGTGCTGGATGTCTGCGCCGCCCTGCACGTCCCGCGCGCGGTCGTGCTGGGCACGTCGCTCGGCGGGTTGCTGGCGATGGGGCTCGCGGCCGCGCGGCCGGGGCTGGTTGCGGCGGTGATGCTGAACGACATCGGCCCGGAGGTCGGCGGCAGCGGCCTCGACTTCGTGCGCGGCTTCATCGGCGGCCGCCACACCCAGCCGGACCTGGAGCATGCAGCCGACTTCCTGCGTCGGACGCTGCCCTGGCTGTCGCTCACCACGGCGGAGGAGTGGCGCGAATTCGCCGCGCTGACCTTCGCGCGTGATCCGGACGGGCGCTGGTCGGCGAACTGGGACCCGGCGATCGCGCGGACGCTGGACGGACGGGTCCTGCCCGATCTCTGGCCCCTGTTCGGCGCGCTCCGGCGCGTTCCCCTGCTGCTCGTGCGCGGCGGAGCGAGCGACATCCTCTCGGCCGAGACGGCCGCGCGCATGCGCGCGCGCCGGCCCGACATGGCGGAACTGGTGCTGCCCGGTATCGGCCACGCGCCGACGCTGTCGGAACCGGAGATCGCGCCAGCGCTCGATGCCTGGATCGAGGCGCAGCCGTGACGCGCGCGATCGCCTCGCTGCTCGGCGCGGGGTTCCTTCGGCCCGGTCCCGGCACCTGGGGTTCCATCGCTGCCGTTGTGCCCGGCGCGGCGCTGCTTGCGCTTGCCGGCCCGCTGACGGTGGCGGCCGGTGCCGTGCTCCTGACGGCGCTCGGCTGGTGGGCGACGACGCGGGAACTGGCACGCACAACGGACGCCGACCCGCAGTGGATCGTGATCGACGAGGCCGCCGGGATGTGGGTCGCGCTCGCCGGCCTGCCGGCCTTCGGCTGGGCCGGCGTGCTGGCCGCCTGCGTGCTGTTCCGGCTGTTCGACATCGCCAAGCCCGGCCCGGTCGGCTGGGCCGATCGCCAGGGCGGCGCGACCGGGGTGATGCTGGATGATCTGCTCGCCGGCGCGCTTGCCGCGCTCGTGCTTGTCGCCCTTGCGTTCGTCCTGCCGACGGAGTGGTTCCCATGATCGACCCCGCATTGCTGACGCAGGCCGAGGCGCTGCTCGCGCTCTATCGCGCGCGTGGGCTTCGTCTCGTCACGGCGGAGAGCTGCACCGGCGGGCTGATCGCGGCCACGCTGACCGCGATCGCGGGTTCGTCCGACGTGGTCGAACGCGGCTTCGTCACCTACTCGAACGAGGCGAAGGCGGAGATGCTCGGCCTCGATCCCGGGCTGATCGCCGAGGTCGGCGCGGTGAGCGAGCAGGTCGCGCATGCGATGGTCGTTGGCGCGCTCAAACGCAGCCGCGCAGACGTGGCACTCAGCGTCACCGGCATCGCGGGCCCCGGCGGGGCAACAGCGACCAAGCCCGTGGGGCTGGTGTTCCTCGGCGTGCAGCGCCGGGGCTCCGAGCCCGTGGTCCAGCGGCACGTGTTCTCCGGGGATCGGGCAGCGGTCCGCGAAGCGAGTGTCGCCGCCGCGTTCCGACTGGCGCGGGCCGCGGCTCAGTCCTGAGGCCAGACCGGCGCGCGCTTCTCCAGGAACGCGCCGATGCCCTCCTTCGACGCCTGCGCCAGCAGTTGCTCGACCATCACCCGCGCGGCATCCGCATAGGCATCCGACAGAGAGAGTCCTTCCTGGCGCAGGAACGCCGCCTTGCCGCCCTGCACCACGCTCGCGGGCCGTTCGGCGATCCCCGCGGCCAGCGCCTTGGCCTCGGCGAGCGCCTGCCCCTCGCCCACGACGCGGTTGACGAGGCCGATGCGCTGCGCGTGCGCGGCGTCATAGAGGTCGCCCGTGTAGAGCATCTCCAGCGCGTCGCGGCGTGCGACCGCGCGCGACAGCGCCACCGCCGGGGTGGCGCAGAACAGGCCGATGTTCACGCCCGGGGTGCAGAACCGCGCGCGCGGATCCGCGATCGCGAGGTCGCAGGACGCGACGAGCTGGCAGCCCGCCGCCGTGGCGATGCCGTTCACCGCGGCGATCGTGGGTTTGGGACACGTCGCGACCGCCTGCATCACTTCGGCGCAGCGCGTCATGGTGGTCTCGAAGAACGCCTCGCCGCGATCGGGATCGTTGCGCGCCTCGGTGAGTTCGCGCAGGTCGTGCCCGGCGCAGAACCCCGGACCCGAACCGGTGATCACCACCGCCTTCACCGCGCCGTCGCCGGCCAGCGCCGCCAGCGTTTCCGCCAGCGCGTCGAGCAGCGCGAGCGAGAGCGCATTGCGCGCCGCCGGACGGTTCAGCGTCAGCGTCGCGACACCCGCGTCGTCCTCGCGCAGCAGCAGATCAGCCATCGCGCGTCCCTCCGCCAAGGCCAGCGACCGCGTCGATGAAGCGGTCGAGCTCGTCCTCGGTGTTGTAGGCATGCGGCGAGGCGCGCACCAGTTCGGCGAGCCCGCGCGGTTCCATGTCCCAGCGCGCGAAGGGCGCGGTCGAGACCGAGGTGTTGATGCCCTGCGCGCGCAGCCGCGCCGAGGCCTCGCGCGCCGTCATCCCCGGCACGGTGAAGGTGACGATGCCGCAGCGCTCGCGCCCGAGATCGTGCACCGCCACGCCGGGCAGCGCGGCGAGCCGGTGGCGCAGCGTCTCCGCCAGCCCACCGATCCGCGCCGCCATCGCCACGATGCCGACCGCGAGCGCATAGTCCGCCGCCGCGCCGAGCCCGAGCCGGTTCGCGACCGCGCTCTCCCAGAACTCGAACCGCGTCGCGCCCGCCTCGATCGCGTAGTCGCGCGGCCCGGTCCAGCGCGCGGAGTGGAGATCGAGGAAGGGCGGGCGCAGCCGGTCGAGCAGCGCGCGCCGCACGTAGAGGAACCCGGTGCCGCGCGGGCCGCGCAGGAACTTCCGGCCCGTGGCGGACAGCATGTCGCAGCCGATCGCCCCGACATCGATCGGCAGCTGCCCGACCGACTGGCAGGCATCGAGCAGGAACGGGACGCCATGCGCGCGCGCCACCGCGCCGATCGCCGCCGCCGGGTTCACCAGCCCGCCATTGGTCGGCACATGCGTGACCGCGATCAGCTTCGTGCGCGCATCGATCATGCGCGCGAGCGCCTCGACGTCGAGCGCGCCGTCGGCATCCGACGGCACCACCTCCACCACCACGCCGCGGGCGCGCGCGAGATGCAGGAACGCGATCACGTTCGAGGCGTACTCCGCGCGCGCCGTCAGGATGCGGTCGCCTTCCCGCAGATCGAAGGCGTGGAACCCGAGCGTCCAGGCCTGGGTCGCGCTCTCGACCAGCGCGATCTCGTCCGGCGCGGCGCCGATCAGCCGCGCGATCGAGGCATAGACCGCCTGCACGCGCTCTGCGGCCTCGTCGGCCGCCTCGTAGCCGCCGATCTCGGCCTCGCGCCGCAGATGGCCGATCACGGCATCGAGCACCGGCGTCGGCGGCAGCGCCGCACCCGCGTTGTTCAGGTGCAGCACCCGTGCGCAGCCCGGGGTGTCGGCGCGCAGCCGCGTCACATCGATCCCGGTCCCGTCGCGCGGCATCAATCGACCGGCACGGCGAGGTCGCCGGTGTGGCCGGCGGCGAGCGTCACCGCGCTCTCGCGCCAGGCGCCGTCCACCCGCACGCGCAGCACATAGGCGCCCGCTGGGAGGGTGAAGCGGCCGGTCGCCGCACCCGAGCTTGCGATGCGGCGGAGCCGCCCGTCGGGCTCGCGCACCGCCACTTCCCACAGCACGCCCCCGAGCGGACGGCCGCCGCGCGTCGCGGTGACGGCGACCTGTGCCGCGTTCAGCACGATCTCCTGGGTCACGGTCTGGCCCGCGGGGACGAACACGTCCGCCTCCGCCTCGGCCTCGCCGGCGCGGAAGCGCAGCCGGTAGGAGCCCTGCACCAGCCGGAACTGGGGGTCGCGCGCGCCGGATGTCGCGACACTCTCGCCCGGCCGCGCGCCCGGCACCTCGTCGGCGAGCACGGTCCAGTTTCCGCCCGTCTGCGCCCCGCCCGGAGCGAGCAGGCCGCGGGTGCGCAGCGTGCCGATGTTGAGCACCACGCGATGCACCTGCTCGGCGCCCGTGACATCGAAGCGTTCGGCGACCCGCGCGGTGCCGGCGATCACCCTCGCCTCGTAGCGCCCCGCCGGCACGCGCAGGCTCGGCTGCGCGCGGCCGTCGCCGCTGATCACCGTGCGCGGCGGGTCGGTCAGCGCGACGAGCGCCCAGGTGCCGACCGGAACGCTGGGGCCGCCGTCGATCTCGGCCGCTTCCAAGGTCAGGTTGGTCTCGGTCGGTGCGGCGGGCGGCGGCGGAGCGACGGCAGGTGCCGGCGGCGGCGCGGTCGCGGTGACTGCGGCGAGAGCGGCGGCGAGATCGCCGGCCGAGGCGGCGGCGACGAAACGGCCGCCCGTGGCCTCGGCGATGCAGGCGAGCTGCGCCTGGGCGGAGGGCTCGGCGACGTCGAAGCCGATCACGTGCACCACCAGTTCCGCGGCCGTCGCCTTCAGCGCGCGCGCCGCCCCGCACGGGTCGGGATGGCAGGTCTCGATCCCGTCCGAGAGCAGGATGATCCGGGCCGGCCGGTCGCTGGCGCCGAGCGTCTCGGCCGCACGGGTGATGGCGGCGGTGAGCGGCGTGCGGCCGCGCGGCGTCAGGCCTGCCGCGCGCGCGGCGAACCCCGCCGGATCGACCGGCCCCGGCGGCAGCACCAGCTCGATGTCGCCGCAATCGCCTGGGCGGCGATGGCCGAATGCCATCAGCCCCATGCGGGTGCCGGCAGGCAACGCACGCGCGAGAACCGCCACCGCCTCGCGGGCGATCACGATCTTGGGCCGGCCGTCCACCCGGCCCCACATCGAGTTCGAGGCGTCCAGGATCAGCAGGGCGTCAGGTGCCTGGGCCGCGGCCGGTGTGGCGGCCAGCGCGGCGAGCAGGGCGAGGGCGGCGCGCATGGCGGGGATGCTAGACCGGCGCGGCAGCGGCGGTCACCGCCGCAGGATGGCCCGGATCGCGGACGCCGCCTCCTCGACCATCGCCGCCGAGACGTCGAGATGCGTGCAGGCGCGCGCACGGCCGTTCAGCACGCTGATCCAGATCCCCTGCTCGGCGAGCTTCGCCGCCAGCGTCGCGGCGGAGGTGCCGGTTCCGGACGGATCGAAGAAGACGAGGTTGGTGTCCGGCTGCTGCACCACCACGCCGTCGATCTGGGCAAGCGCGCGGGCGAGCGACTTCGCGTTGGCGTGGTCCTCGGCCAGCCGCTCGACATTGTGGTCGAGGGCGTAGAGGCAGGCGGCGGCGCAAATGCCGCCCTGGCGCATCGAGCCGCCCATGCGCTGCTTCCAGCGCCAGGCCTCGTCGATGAACCGCGCCGAACCCGCGAGCACCGCGCCGAGCGGCGCACCCAGCCCCTTGGTGAAGTCGAGCCAGACGGAGTCGTAGCCGGCGGTCATCTCGGCGGGCGTCACGCCTGCGGCGACACAGGCATTCATCAGCCGCGCGCCGTCCATGTGCGTCGCGAGGCCCGCGTCATGCGCGATCGCGGCGACCGCATCGAGCTGGGCCTTCGGCCACACCGCGCCGCCGCCGATATTGGCGGTCTGCTCCACCTCGACCAGCGCCTGGTTGGCGGCGTAGCGGCCCTTCGGCGTGATCGCGGCCTTCAGCGCCTCGGGTGTGAACATGCCCCGCTCGCCCTTGAGCGCGCGCACGCCGGCGCCCGCATTGGCCCACGGCCCGCCATGCTCGCTGGTGACGATGTGCGCGGTCTCGTGCGCGATGATCTCGTCACCCGGCCGGCAATGCACGCGGATCGCGATCTGGTTGCACATCGTGCCGGAGGGCAGGAACACCGCCGCCTCCTTGCCGAGCAGCGCGGCCATCCGATCGCAGAGCGCCCACACGGTCGGATCGTCGCCGTGCTGCTCGTCGCCCACCTCGGCCGCCATCATCGCCGCCTTCATCGCCGCGGACGGTTTCGTCTGCGTGTCGGAATAGAGGTTGATCCGCACGGGCGGCAGGCACGGATCGGGCTTGCGCGGCGTGTAGTGCAGGGCGGTGTCGGTCGCGACCATGGGAACTCCTTGCGAAGGCCGGGAAGAAAGCAAGGAGGGAGGCGCTTGGCTACCCCGCTAGGCGCTTCTCCATGAAGACCCGGGCGAAGCCGTGCTCGATGCCGCGGCCGATCTCGGCGTAGCCGAGGGCGCGGTAGAGGGCGATGTTCCGTTCCATGCGCTGATGCGTGTAGAGCCGGATCGCGCCGTGGCCGCGCCGCTGCGCCTCGGCCTCGGCGAAGCGGATCAGCCGCCGTCCAAGCCCCTTGCCGGCATAGGCGGGCGCGGTCGCGACATTGTCGAGCCAGAACGCGCCGTCCTTCTCCTCGATCACCACCAGGCCAGCGAGCGCGCCGGACGGTTCGGCGACGACGTGCGCCTCGCCCCGGGCGATGCGGACGGCGTAGTCGTCGTCCATCGGGCCGGGACGCTGGCCGACCACCGGCACCCAGGGCGCATAGGCCGCCTCGACCAGGGATGCGACGGCGTCCGCCTCGTCGGCGCGCGCGGGGCGGACAGGCGCGTAGTTGCGCGTCCAGATCGCCGTGGCCGAGGGCCGCGCGGCGGTCGTGCGCACCACCTTGGCGATGCGCGGACAGTGGGCGTCAACCCACGCGGCCGGGCCGTTGCCCCAGCGGCTCATCACGAGGATCTGGACGTCAAGCGCCGAGAAGGTCTCGCCGAGCGCATAGGGCCCCAGGCCGAGTTGGCCGTCGAGCAGCGCCCAGAGGCGCCGGGTCTCCGCCATCGCCGACTCGCGCACGGCCGGCGCGCCGGCCGGATCGGTGGTGTAGCGCTCCGGATAGTCGAACCGGCCGACCGCGCCGTAGAGCTCGCCGGCGAGGAACGCCATCCAGCGGAGTGCGGTGGCACGGGCCGCGGTGGCCGGCGGTGGCAGCAGCCGGGCCTCCGGGAAATGCTCGGCCAGGACCAGCATGCCGGCGAGGCTTTCGGTCACCAGCGTCCCGTCCGGTGCAACCAGAGCGGGCAGACGCCGCATCGGATTGATCGCCGCGAACGTCGGTCCAAGCTGCTCGTCGCGCGCGATCGACACGGGGCGGAACGCGACATCCGCCCCCGCCTCGTTCAGCAGGATCTCGAGGATCGCCGCCCCCGAGTTCCAATCCCCGTAAAGGGTCCAGATCATGCGCCACCCTCGCCGGGCTGCGCCGGAACGTCCAACGCGAAAGCGTGATCGGACGCATCAGCGCCGCGCGGCGTCATCATTTCGTCAAGCACCGCGCCGAGACTTGCCCAAGAGGCCGCGGATGCTTCAGACTGCACAACCAAAAGGCGTAAGACCCATCCACCGTGAGGGAGTTGCCGATGAACCTTCAGCAGCGGCTCATGACCTTGACTGGCCGTCACGCTGCTCTTGAGGAGCAGCTCTCGGTCGAGATGACCCGCCCCCGCGCCGATGAGGCGACGGTCTCGAAGATCAAGCGCGAGAAGCTGAGGCTGAAGGAGGAGATGGAGCGGCTGAGGAAGGATCTCGCCCTGACCTGACGGCCGGCCCCCGGCTCAGCCGCCGGGGCTCGGCAGCGGCCTGCCGGCGGGCTGGGTGTCCGCCGGCCCGTAAATCCGCCGCGCCCGACGCTCGAAGGCGTGGACCATCAGCCGCACGGCCTCGTTGAACACGAGCCCGATCGCGGCCTGCAGGATCTTCGAGCGGAACTCGAAATCGACGTAGAAATCCACCAGCGTTCCGTCGTTCTCCGGGATGAAACGCCAGTGGTTGTTAAGGTAGCGGAACGGCCCCTCCAGGTAGCGCACGTGGATGTGGTTGGGCCGCTCCAGCGTCACGTGGCTGGTGAAGCGCTCGCGGAACACCTTGAAGCCGATCACCAGGTCGGCGACCAGCAGCGTCTCGGTCCGCTCGCGCACGCGCGCGCCGACGCACCAGGGCAGGAACTCGGGGTAGCGGCCGACATCCGCGACCAGATCGAACAGCTGGTCGGGGGCGTAGGGCATGAACTGCTTCTGCGCGTGCGTCGGCATCGCGGCTCAATCTAGGCGCGGCGGGCGTGAAGGAAAGGAGAAAGCGCGAATGGCGGCTCAGTCTCCAGCCGCCAGCCGCGCCTCGCGCGCCGCGCGCAGCGCCGCGAAATCGGCATCCGCGTGGTAGGACGAGCGCGTCAGCGGGCTCGACGCCACCATCAGGAAGCCCTTGCCGCGGGCGAGCGCAGCGTAGTCGGCGAACTCGTCCGGTGTCACGAAGCGATCGATCGCCGCGTGCTTCACGGTCGGCTGGAGGTACTGGCCGAGCGTGATGAAATCGACCTCCGCCGCGCGCAGGTCGTCCATCACCTGGATCAGC
Source organism: Elioraea tepidiphila DSM 17972 (assembly GCF_000378465.1). GTDB lineage: Bacteria > Pseudomonadota > Alphaproteobacteria > Acetobacterales > Acetobacteraceae > Elioraea > Elioraea tepidiphila. The sequence continues at coordinate 50,652 of NZ_KB899918.1, read as the reverse complement.
TCCTCGCGCGTCTCGCCGAGCCCGACCATCAGGCCGGACTTGGTGAAGATCGACGGGTCCATCTCCTTCACCCGGGCGAGCAGGCGGAGGCTCACGAAGTATCGCGCCCCGGGGCGGATCGCGGGATAGAGCCGCGGCACGGTCTCCAGGTTGTGGTTGAACACATCGGGCTTGGCCTCGACCACGGTCGCGATCGCGCCGTCGCCCTTGCGCAGGAAGTCGGGGGTGAGGATCTCGATCGTGGTGCCCGGGGCGGCGTCGCGGATGGCGCGGATCACCGCGGCGAAATGGCCCGCTCCCCCGTCGTCGAGGTCGTCGCGATCGACGGAGGTGATGACCACGTGCTTGAGGCCCATCACCGCCACCGCCTCGGCCACGCGCTGCGGCTCGCCGGCATCCAGCGGGCCCGGCACGCCCGTCGCGACATTGCAGAACGCGCAGGCACGGGTGCAGGTATCGCCCATGATCATCATGGTGGCGTGGCGCTGCGACCAGCACTCGCCGATGTTCGGGCAGGCCGCCTCCTCGCACACCGTGACCAGCTTCTTCTCGCGCAGCAGGTTGCGCGTCTCGACATAGATCGGGTGGGTCGGCGCCTTGACCCGGATCCATGCGGGCTTGCGCTGGATCGGGTTGTCGGGTCGCCGCACCTTCTCGGGGTGGCGCGCCGTGCGGCGGTGGTCGATCTCGATGCGGGTGGTCATGGCTCAGATGTCGATGGGCCGGCCGTGTCCGTCAAGCAGCACGATGCCGTTCGTGGGCGCGCCCGCCTTCTGCGCCCAGTCGCCACCGATCGGCTTGCCGGTGGGGCCGTAGAGTTCGTCAGGCCCCGTATAGGAGCCGTCCTTGGCGTAGGGCCAGCGGAGCGCGCGGGTGCGGTAGAAGCGCTCGCAGTCCGCCGCCGAGGGCAGGTACCAGGCCTGCCCGACCTCGAAGGCGAGAAACCGGTCCGAGGCGTCGATGCCGCGGTTGCTCGTCGAAGCCCAGTCGTCCTGCGCGCCGTGCTGGATGCGGCTGACCATGCCGGACGCATTCAGGTCGCGCACGGTGTCGCGCGCCTCGGCCGACCACGCACCGCGCTTGGCGCCGCGTTGCAGCGCCGTGACGAAGATCTTCTGGTAGCTCCGCCCCGAGATGGGCCCGGAGACGCGCCAGACCGACATCAGGTCGTAGTCCGAGACGTAGATCCGGCCCTTGTGCGCGGCCCGGCCCGAGGCGTCGGACTTGGTCGCAACCGCGCCGACCTTCGGCGCGTACTCCCCGTGCCAGGGTCGCGCGGACGCCTTGGGGCAGCGGAACACCAGCAGCAGCGACTTCGTCTCGCTGTAGCTGCGGATCGTGTGCACGTCGCGCGGGTCGAAGCCCGAGGCGATGGCGAGGTCGACGTCGCGCTCGGAGGCGCCCGTTTCGAGAGCGAGCCGTGCCTTCTGCGCCGCGAGGGCGGGGCCGGAGCTTGCGGGAATCCAGAGATCGACCATGCTGCGCCCTCCTTTCCGGGCGCTGATCGTATCAGATGTGGATCACCCGCCCGTACGCGTCCAGCACGCTCTCGTGCATCATCTCCGACAGCGTCGGGTGCGGGAACACCGTGTGCATGAGCTCGGCCTCGGTCAGCTCCGCCGTGCGCGCGATCGCGTAGCCCTGGATCATCTCCGTCACCTCGGCGCCGACCATGTGCGCGCCGAGCAGCTCGCCCGTCTTCGCGTCGAACACGGTCTTCACCAGGCCCTCGGGCTCGCCGAGCGCGATCGCCTTGCCGTTGCCGATGAACGGGAACCGGCCCACGCGCACCTGGTGCCCCTTCGCCTTGGCCGCTGCCTCGGTCAGCCCCACCGACGCGACCTGCGGCCGGCAATAGGTGCAGCCGGGGATGGTGGTCGGGTCGATCGGGTGGACGTCGTTCTTGCCCGCGATCGCCTCCACGCACACCACGCCCTCGTGCGACGCCTTGTGCGCGAGCCAGGGCGGTCCCGTCAGGTCGCCGATCGCATAGACGCCGGGTTCGCCGGTGCGGCCGTAGCCGTCGGTGACCACGTGCGTGCGGTCCACCTTCACCTTGGTGCCTTCGAGGCCGATCCCCTCGACATTGCCGACGATGCCGACCGCGCTGATCACGACCTCGACCTCGACGTCCTGCACCTTGCCCTTGCTGTCCTCGACCGTGACGCGGGCGAGCTTGCCGTTCTTTCTCACGCCCTGCACCTTCGCACCGGTCATGATCGTCATGCCCTGCTTGGCGAAGGCCTTGTGCGCGAAGGCCGAGATCTCCTCGTCCTCCACCGGCAGCACGCGGTCGAGCACCTCCACCACAGTCACCTTCGCCCCCATGTTGGCGTAGAACGAGGCGAACTCGATGCCGATCGCGCCGGAGCCGATCACCAGCAGCGATCTCGGCATCGCCTTGGGAACCATCGCTTCCTTGTAGGTCCAGATCGTTTCGCCGTCCGGCTCGATGCCCGGCAGCACGCGTGCGCGCGCGCCGGTGGCCAGGATGATGTGCGGCGACTGCAGGTCGGCGACCTTCTTGCCGTCCTTCTCGACGGCCACGGCCTGCGGCCCCGCGAGCTTGCCGTGGCCGTCGATCACCGTGACCCTGTTCTTCTTGAGCAGGTGCTTCACGCCGCCGGAGAGCTGGCTCGCGACCTGGCGCGAGCGCTTGATCACCTTCGCGAAGTCGTAGCGCGGATTGTCGGCGGCGAAGCCATAGGCATCGAGCGTGTGCAGCAAATGGTTGATCTCGGAGGAGCGCAGCAGCGCCTTGGTCGGGATGCAGCCCCAGTTGAGGCAGATGCCGCCGAGGTGCTCGCGTTCGACCAGCGCGGTCTTGAGGCCGAGCTGGGTGGCGCGGATCGCCGCGACATAGCCGCCCGGGCCGCCGCCGATCACGATGAGGTCGTACTGGTCTGCCATCTGCACCTCCAAGAACAGCGAGGGGAGAGCGTCCTCTCCCCTCGCGCACCCCTAGGGAGGGCGTCGCTCCCGTTGGTCGCGACGCGTGCCCCGACCAACGGGAGGGGCACCCTCATCAGGGGGTCCGGGGGAGAGGACGCTCTCCCCCGGCTTCACGTCAGAGCATCATCTGCAACGGATCCTCGATGATCCCCTTGAACACGCCGAGCCACTCCGCCGCCAAGGCGCCGTCGATCACCCGATGATCGACGCTGAGCGTCACCGTCATCACCGTCGCGATCGCGAGCGCCCCGTCCTTCACCACCGGCCGCTGCTCGCCCGCGCTCACCGCCAGGATGGCGGCCTGCGGCGGGTTGATGATGGCGGCGAAATCCTTCACCCCCATCATGCCCATGTTGCTGATCGAGAACGACCCGCCCTGGAACTCCTCGGGCTTGAGCTTTCCCGCCTTCGCGCGCGCGGCGAGGTCCTTCATCTCGTTCGAGATCGCGGCCAGCCCCTTCTGGTCCGCCTTGCGCACGATCGGCGTGATCAGCCCGTCCGGGATCGACACCGCGACCGAGATGTCGACGTCCTGGTACATGACCATTGCGTCGTCCTGCCACGACGCGTTCACCTTCGGCAGCCGGCGCAACGCGATCGCCGACGCCTTGATGATCATGTCGTTGACCGACACCTTCCACGCCCCCGGCCCGTCCTTCGGCGACCTGGCGTTCAGCTCGGCGCGCAGCTTCAGCAGCGCATCGAGCTCGACATCCACCGTGGCGTAGAAGTGCGGGATCGTCGCCTTGCTCTCCGACAGGCGCCGCGCGATCACCTTGCGCATCGTCGAGTGGGGCGCGAGCGTGTGCGGCGCGGCGATCGGCGCGGCCGGCGCCGTTGGCTTCGGGGCAGGCGCCGCGGCCGGTGCGACAGCGGCCGCCGGCGCCGGCGCAGCCTTCGGCGCCGCGCCCGACATCGCCGCCTCGATATCGGCCTTGACGATCCGTCCGTTCGGCCCGCTGCCCTTCAGCGCGGCGAGGTCGATCCCGGCCTGCGCGGCCATGCGCCGGGCGAGCGGGCTCGCGAACACCCGTTCGCCCTTGTCGTGTCCGTTGCCGGGTTGCGTCTTCGGTGGATCGGGCTGGGGATCGAACGCGGCCTTGGCAGCGGGCGCTGGCTTGGCCGCCTCGGCCTTGGCTTCCGGCTTCGGCGCGGGCTTCGCACCCCCCTCGCCCGCCAGCTCGGCGATCGGCGCGTTCACCGCCACGCCGGCCGTGCCCTCGGGCACCAGGATCTTCGCCAGCACCCCCTCATCGACCGCCTCGACCTCCATGGTCGCCTTGTCGGTCTCGATCTCCGCGATCACGTCGCCCGCCTTGATCGTGTCGCCTTCCTTCTTCAGCCAGCGCGCGAGCGTGCCCTCGGTCATGGTCGGGCTCAGCGCCGGCATCAGGATCTGCGTGCCCATCGTCCGTCTCTCTCCCCCGACCTCAGCGATACGTCACGCGCTTCGCGGCCTCGACCACCTGCGCCACCGAAGGCAGCGCAAGCTTCTCGAGATTGGCGGCGTAGGGCATCGGCACGTCCGCGCCGTGCACCCGCACCATCGGCGCATCGAGCCAGTCGAAGCAGTGCTCCATCGCCAGCGCCGCGATCTCCGAGCCGATCCCCGCGAAGGGCCAGCCCTCCTCGACCGAAACCAGGCGGTTGGTCTTCTTCACCGACGCGACGATCGTGTCGATGTCGAGCGGACGCAGCGTGCGCAGGTTGATCACCTCCGCGCTGATCCCCTCCTTCGCCAGCTCCTCGGCCGCCTGCATCGCGTAGCCGACACAGATCGAGAACGCGACGATCGTCACGTGCTCGCCCTTGCGCTCCACCTTCGCCTTGCCGATCGGCAGGATGAAATCCTCGCTCTCCGGGCAGGGGAAGGTCTGGCCGTACACGACCTCGTTCTCGAGGAAGATCACCGGGTTCGGGTCGCGGATCGCGGCGCGCAGCAGGCCCTTCGCGTCCTCAGACGACCAGGGCGCGATCACCTTCAGCCCGGGGCAGTGCGCGTACCACGAGGCGTAGCACTGGCTGTGCTGGGCGGCGACGCGCGCCGCGGCACCGTTGGGGCCGCGGAACACGATCGGGCAGCGCACCTGGCCGCCCGACATGTAGTTGGTCTTGGCGGCCGAGTTGATGATCTGATCGATCGCCTGCATCGAGAAGTTGAAGGTCATGAACTCGACGATCGGCTTCAGCCCGGCGAAGGCCGCGCCGACCGCGAGCCCGGTGAAGCCGTGCTCGGTGATCGGCGTGTCGATCACCCGCTTCGGCCCGAACTCGTCGAGCAGGCCCTGGCTGATCTTGTAGGCGCCCTGGTACTGGCCGACCTCCTCGCCCATCAGGAACACGTCCGGATCGCGCCGCATCTCGAGCGCCATCGCATCGCGCAGCGCCTCGCGCACGGTGATCGGCTTGGCCGGGCCCCAGTCCAGGGTCAGCGCGTCATCGGCGGGCTTTGCCGCCGGCTGCGGCTTTGGGGGCTCGGACACCTTCGCGGGTTCCGGCGCCCTCTCCGGCGCCTTGGCCTCGGCCGGCTTCGGCGCCGGCGCGGCGGCCGAGCCGTCGCCGTTCAGCACCGCGATCACCGAGTTGACCTGCACGCCCTCGGTGCCTTCGGGCACGACGATCTTCGTCAGCTTGCCCTCGTCGACCGCCTCGACCTCCATGGTCGCCTTGTCGGTCTCGATCTCGGCGATCACCTCGCCGGCGCGGATCTCGTCGCCCTCCTTCTTGAGCCAGCGGGCGAGCTTGCCCTCGGTCATGGTCGGGCTCAGCGCGGGCATCAGGATGTTCGTCGCCATGGTCGTGCCCCCCGCCTCAGGCCGCCTCGGTCAGAACGTCGGTCCAGAGCTCGCTCTCCGGCGGCTCGGGGCTCTGCTGCGCGAAGTCGGCGGCGTCCTGCACGATCGCCCGAACCTCCTCCTCGATCGCCTTCAGTTCGGCCTCCGTCACGCCCAGCGTCTCGACCAGCACCTTGCGCGCCCCCTCGATCGGGTCGCGCGTCTCGCGCATCTTCTGCACCTCGTCGCGCGTGCGGTACTTCGCCGGATCGGACATCGAGTGGCCGCGGTAGCGGTAGGTGAGGATCTCCATCAGGTACGGGCCCTTGCCCGACCGGCAGTGCGCAACGACCTCCTCGGCCGCCTCGCGCACCTTCAGCACGTCCATGCCGTCGACCTGCATGCCGGGGATGCCCCACGGCGCGCCCTTCTGCGACAGATCCTTGGAGGTGGTCGCGCGCTCCTGCGAGGTGCCCATCGAGTAGCGGTTGTTCTCGATGATGAACACGCAGGGCAGCTTCCACAGCGCGGCCAGGTTGAAGCTCTCGTAGACCTGCCCCTGGTTGGCCGCGCCCTCGCCGAAATAGGTCAGGCACACGTGGTCGTTGCCGCGGTACCAGTTGGCGAAGGCGAGGCCCGCGCCGAGGCTCACCTGCGCGCCGACGATGCCGTGCCCGCCATAGAACCCCTTCTCGATCGAGAACATGTGCATCGAGCCGCCCTTGCCCTTGGAGTAGCCGCCGATGCGCCCCGTGAGTTCCGCCATCACGCCACGCGGGTCCATGCCGCAGGCGAGCATGTGGCCGTGGTCGCGGTAGGAGGTGATCACCTGATCGCCGGGCTTGAGCACGGACTGCATGCCCACCACCACGGCCTCCTGGCCGATATAGAGGTGGCAGAACCCGCCGATCAGCCCCATGCCGTAGAGCTGGCCCGCCTTCTCCTCGAAGCGGCGGATCAGCAGCATCTCGCGGAAGGCCTTGAGCAGCTCCTCGCGCGTCATCGCCAGGGGCTTCGCGGCCCTGCCCTTCTTGCTCTGGGCGGTATTGGCAGTTGCCATCCTCGTTCCCCCCGTCGGATCGGTTCGGTCGTGCCTGCACCTAGACGGCACGTTTGGCGTTAGCAAGACAGGGGAAACTGTTGCCCGGCAAGCCCTCACCACGCAACAGACCGTCCCGCTCCATCCGCCAGACGACGCGAAACTGCGCGAAGGCCACGCTGTCAGCGACCGAGCCGATCGCTGCGCGGCAGAACGCGCGTGCGTCCGCCCGGCAGGAAGACGGTCACCGGCGCGCTGCCGTCCCAGCCATCCACCTCGATGCTGGGGTCCGGCGTCGGGTCGGGCAGGACCGCATAGACGCAGGTCGCGGCACTGCTCACCACTTCGGCGCCCAGCAGGTCGGCGAAGCGTCGGCAGAACTGCTCGCGCGCGATATTGTTCAGATAGGCGCGGTCCAGCGACGGGTTGCGCTCGCCGCAGGCGTAGAGCCGGACCCGGCGGAAGACGTTCTGCAGGGGCGCCCAGTGATGCATCGTCGGGATGCCGAGCCCGGTGCCGAGTTGCAGCGCATAGCCGAGCCCCGAGATGCCGTGGGGATCGGAGACCGGCGCCGCGTCGAGCGACCCCGAATAGCCGAACGCCGTGCCATGGCAGACGATGTCGAGCTCGACGGCCTCCGCACCGCGGCGATGCGCCGCGACCGCGCTTTGCACCCGCGCGACGATGCCGGATTGGCCCTCGTCCGTGTCGGTGGTCAGCGTGATCCGGCAGCGCGTCAGCCAGATGCGCCGCCGCTGCGCGCGCCAGGCGGCGACCGCATCGAATCGGCCCGGCCGCGAGTGCGGCGAGGGCACCCTCAGATCGACGAGTCCGAGACAGAACGCCATCCCAACCTCCCGGGACGACTCTGGCAAACCGCCTCGGGCAACGGCAACTCCTTCGACCGGCCACGACTTCGAGCGCAAGCAGCGGCACGCGGAGGGTAAACCGGCGAGGCCATCGTCGCGGCATGGCCCAAACCACCCCACTGCATCGCCTCGCCGCCGCTGCCTTCGCCGCGCACGCGGCGGATCAGCTCGTGTTCGCCGCCCAGCCCCTGATCGCCGTGCTGCTCGGCCACGGCCCGGGCGTGGTCGGGGTACTGGTCGGGGTGCAGTCCTCGGCCTGGCTGCTGGTCTCGCTGCCGGCCGGCCGATGGGCGGATCGGCTCGCGACCCGCACGCTGGTGACTCGGGCGCTAGCGGTCTCATTCGGTGGGCTCGTGATCGGGACCGCTTCGGCGTGGCAGGGCTGGATGCCCGCCCTGGCGCTCGGGGGGGCCGCGGTCGCGGGCGCGGCCGCCACCGTCGCGGTCACCGTGGTCGCGACCGTGCCGCGGCTCGTGCCGCCGCCGCTCGCGCGCGCGAACGCCAGGGTCGAACTCGCGCGCGCGGCCGCGAGCCTCGGCGCCCCGCTCGCGGCCGGACTGCTCATGGGTCACGCCGTTGCCCTGCCCCTGGTCGTCGCCAGCGCCTTGGTTCTGCTGGCCCTGCCGGCCGCACGCCGCCTGCCCGATGATGACGCCGGCACGACGCCGTACGCATCGGCCAACGGGCTCGCCGATGCGGCACGGGCGGTGTGGCGCGAGCCGCGGCTGCGCGCAGTCGCCACCTGCGCGGTCGCGTGGAACTTCGCCTTCTTCGCCCTTGCTGGACTGTTCGTGCCGCTCACCGCGGCGCGCGGTCTGGCGCCGGCGACGATCGGCACGGTGCTGTCGTGCTACGGGGCGGGGCTGATCCTCGGCGCGCTCGCCGCGCCGCGTGTGCTGGCATGGGCGGCGCCCCCGGCTGTGCTGGTGTTCGGACCGGCCTCGTCACTGCTCGGAGCGGGCCTGATTGCGGTCGGGTCGGGCGCGCCGGCCTTCGCCGCGGGCCAGTTCCTGCTCGGTTTCGGGCCCATGCTGTGGATGGTCGCGCGCACCGGGCTGCTGCAAGCCGTCACGCGAGCCGTCCAGCGCGGCCGGGTCGCGGCACTGATGCAGGCGAGCGTGTTCGGCGTCCGCCCGCTCGGCGCGCTCACCGGCGCGGTTGTCAGCGCGGCGGGCGGTGTCGAGGCGACGCTCGCGCTCGCCCTCGCGGGCTTCACCGCCTCGCTGATCGCGATCGTCGCCTCGCCGGCCGGCGCGCTCCGCCGGGCGGCGGCTCAGTAGAGCCGCTCGTTCGGTCCGTAAGGCAGCACGATGTCGTCGGGTGCGGCCATGTTCAGCATCAGCCGCGCCCGCTCGTCGAGCGCGTCGCCGTCGAGATGCTCGACCCGGAGCGCGTCGACCTTGCGCTCCATGCGCACCCGCTCGGCCTCCAGCCGGGCGAGCTCCGTCTCGGCGAGCGCGATCTGCTCCTGGATCGCGCCGAGCGCGATCAGGCCGCGGCTGCCGTGCAGCGTGTGCCAGGCGAAGAACCCGACCAGCGCAAGCCCCAGCACGGGCGGCACGGCGGCGAATGCGCGGCGCTTCAGTTCGGCGGCGATGGACATCCGGACGAGAGAATCATCTCCCGCCGCGTCGGCGCAAGGGCCGATTTGCGTTCAGCCCCGCAGCAGCGCGCGGCGGCCGCCATAGCGCGCGGCCTCGCCGAGCATCGCCTCGATCCGCACCAGCTGGTTGTACTTCGCCGTGCGATCCGAACGCGCGAGGCTGCCGGTCTTGATCTGCCCGCAATTGGTCGCGACCGCGAGATCGGCAATTGTCGCGTCCTCGGTCTCGCCCGAGCGGTGGCTCATCACCGTGCGCCAGCCAGCACGGTGCGTCATCTCGACCGCCGTCAGCGTTTCGGTCAGGGTGCCGATCTGGTTCACCTTGATCAGCACCGCATTCGCCGAGCGCCGCTCGATCCCCTGGGCGATCCGGTCCGGGTTGGTGACGAACAGGTCGTCGCCCACGATCTGCACCTTGCCGCCGAGCGCCGCGGTGAGCTTTGCCCAGCCGTCCCAGTCATCCTCGGCGCAGGGGTCCTCGATCGAGACGATCGGGTACTTCGCGCAGAGCGCGCCGAGGTATTCGGCCATGCCGGCGGCATCGAGCGTCTTGCCCTCCCCCTCCAGCACGTACTTGCCGTCCTTGAAGAACTCGGAGGCGGCGCAGTCGAGCGCGAACACCACGTCCTCGCCGACCTGGTAGCCGGCCTTCTCGATGGCCTTGGCGATGAAGCCGAGCGCCACATCGGCCGAGGAGAGATTCGGCGCGAAGCCGCCCTCGTCGCCGACATTGGTGGCGTGGCCGGCCGCCGACAGCTCCTTCTTCAGCGCCTGGAACACTTCCGAGCCCATGCGCACGGCGTCCGCCATCGTGCCCGCACCCACGGGCAGGATCATGAACTCCTGGATGTCGATCGGGTTGTCGGCGTGCGCGCCTCCATTGATCACGTTCATCATCGGCACCGGCAGGGTGCGCGCCATCGTGCCCCCGACATAGCGGTAGAGCGGCATGCCCAGTGCCGCGGCCGCCGCCTTGGCCACCGCGAGGCTGACGGCGAGGATCGCGTTGGCGCCCAGCCGCGACTTGTTCGGCGTGCCGTCGAGATCGATCATCAGCTCGTCGATCTTCACCTGCTCGGTCGCGTCGAGCCCCGAGAGCGCGTCGAAAATCTCGCCTTCGACCGCGTCGATCGCCTTGCGCACGCCCTTGCCGCCGAAGCGGGTCTTGTCGCCGTCGCGCAGCTCGATCGCCTCGTGCGTGCCCGTGGAGGCGCCCGAGGGTACCGCCGCACGGCCCATCGCCCCGTTGTCCAGCACCACGTCAACCTCGACGGTCGGGTTGCCGCGGGAATCGAGGATCTCGCGCGCGACGATGTCGGCGATGGCGGTCTCGGTCATCGGGAGGCTCCGGAGATAGGGGTGGCCGGACCTAGCGCGGCGTGCGCAAACCGGCAACCCTGGGTGCAGCCAGGGAGGAGACCGCATGCGCATCACCGACGTCACGCTGACCCTGTTCGCGTGGGACGGCATCCCGCCCACGGTCTATGGCGCGCACACGGGGACGTTCTCGGGCTCCTCCGCCCTCGGGCTGCTCGCGGTCGAGACCGACCAGGGCATCACCGGCCACGCCTTCCTGGGCTCGGCGATGAACCCGGCGACCGGCGACGGCCAGGCGCTGATCACGCACCTCAAGCCGATCCTGGTGGGTCGGAACCCGCTGGAGCGGGAGCTGCTCAACCGCGACCTCTGGCGGCGCCAGCGCAGCGCCGGGGTGCGCACGATCGGCGCGGCCGACATCGCGCTCTGGGACATCGCCGGCAAGGCGCTCGGCCAGCCGATCCACCGGCTGCTCGGAACGTTCCGCACCAGCCTCCCGGCCTATGCCTCCTCGGCGGTGCTGCCCACGCCCTCGGCCTATGCCGAGGAGGCGCAGGAGTTCAAGGCGAACAACTGGGCCGCCTACAAGATCCACCCGCCCGCACGCTGGCGCGAGGACATCGCCGTGTGCGAGGCGGTGCGGCGCGCGGTGGGCGACGACTACACGCTGATGCTGGACGCGACCTGGAGCTACGACTTCCCCGATGCGCTGCGGGTCGGCCGCGCGATCGAGGGGCTGGGGTTCCACTGGTACGAGGACCCGCTCTCGGACCAGGACATCTACAACTCGGCCAAGCTGAAGCAGCACCTCAACATTCCGCTGATGGCGACCGAGTATCCGATCACGGGGCTCGATGCCTATGCGCCATGGATCCTCGCGCGCGCGACCGACTATCTGCGCGGCGATGTCGCGGTGAAGGGCGGCATCACCACGCTGGTCAAGGCAGCACATCTCGCGGAGTCGTTCCGCATGAACCTGGAGATCCACCACGGCGGCAACTCGCTGAACAATGTCGCCAACCTGCATGTGGCGATGGCGATCCGCAACACCGAGTTCTTCGAGGTGCTGCTGCCGGATGCGGCGCAGAAATACGGCCTGGTGCAGGATATCGTGGTGGATAGGCAGGGGCTCGTGCACGCGCCGGATCAGCCGGGGCTCGGTTACGAGATCGATACCGGGCTGGTGAAGCGCAAGACGATCGCGGTGCTGCGCTGAACAGCTACGCCGCCGGGTAGCCCACGCGCCCCGCTCCCTCCGGCTCGTCGATGAAGCCGCCCGACTGGCGCGCCCACATCCGCGCATAGGCTCCGCCGCGTTCGAGCAGCTCGGCGTGGCTGCCCTGCTCGACGATCCTGCCCGCCTCCATCACGACCAGCCGGTCCATCTTCGCGATGGTCGACAGCCGGTGCGCGATCGCGATCACCGTGCGCCCGGTCATCAGCCTGTCGAGGCTCGCCTGGATCGCGGCCTCGGCCTCGCTGTCGAGCGCGCTCGTGGCCTCGTCGAGGATCAGGATCGGCGCATCCTTCAGGATCACCCGCGCGATCGCGATGCGCTGGCGCTGCCCGCCGGAGAGCTTCACGCCCCGCTCGCCGACCTCGCTGTCGTAGCCGCGCCGTCCGTCCCAGTCCTCGAGGCCCAGGATGAAGTCATGCGCCTCGGCGCGTTTCGCCGCGTCGATCACCGCGGCCTCCGAGGCCTCGGGCCGGCCGTAGCGGATGTTGTCGCGGATCGAGCGGTGCAGCAGCGAAGTGTCCTGCGTCACCACGGCGATCTGCTGGCGCAGGCTCTCCTGGGTGGCGGCGGCGATGTCCTGGCCGTCGATCACGATGCGGCCCTGCTCGGGCTCGAAGAAGCGCAGCAGCAGGTTGATCAGCGTCGATTTGCCGGCCCCCGAATGCCCGACCAGCCCCACCCGCTCGCCCGGCGCGATCGCGAGATCGAGGTCGCGGATCACGCCGCGGATCGTGCCGTAGCCGAAGGTGACGCGCTCGAACGCGATCCGCCCCTCGGTGACCACGAGCGGCACCGCATCCGCCCGGTCGGGATTGCGGAGCGGCTTGGCGATCGTGTCCATCCCCTCCTGCACGATGCCCACGTTCTCGAAGATCGCGGTCACGCTCTCGGCCACCCAGCCGGCATTGCGCAGCATCTGCCAGGCGAGCGGCAGCACGGCGGCGACCATGCCGACCTCGATCTGCCCGCGCACCGCCAGCACGACTGCGAGCGCGCCGGTGGAGGTCACCATCAGCGCCGAGGCGGTCCAGAGACAGATCCCGAACAGAGTGATCATCCTGAGCTGGCGGTGGAACGTCGCGGTGTGCTGGTCGATGCCGGAGCGCACGAACGCGTCCTGGTCGGCCGCGCGCGCGAACAGCTTCACGGTCAGGATGTTGGTGTAGGTATCGACGATCCGGCCCGTGACCATCGAGCGTTTCTCGCTGGTGGCCTTGGAGCGGTCGCGCAGCCGGGGCACGAACCAGCGCAGCAGCGCGACGTAGAACACCAGCCAGATCAGCATCGGCAGGGTCAGCACCGGCTCGAACGAGGCCATCATCACGACCGAGCCGATGCCGTAGACCACGAGGTACCAGACCGCCTGGGCCGAGGCGACGACCGACTCGCGCAAGGCCGGGCCGGTCTGCATCACCCGCGTGGCGATCCGGCCCGCGAAGTCGTTCTGGAAGAAGCTCCAGCCCTGACGCGAGACGTGCCAGTGGCTCTGCCAGCGGATGCGGTTGGTCACGTTGGCCGCGATCACTTGGTTGGTCAGCACCGACTGGGTCAGCAGCGCGAGTGGCCGGCCGAGCAGCATCACCGCCGCCATCGCGAGCAGCTCGGGCCAGGCGTTCGCCCAGAGCGCCTCGCCCGGATGGGTCGCGAGCAGGGTCACCAGCCGGCCCATGAAGAACGGCACCAGCGTGTCGAGCACCGCGACCACGCCGACCACGGCGAACATCGCCGCGAAGGGGCCCTTCGCCTGGCGGATGAAGTGCCAGTAGAACGCGGCAAGCCCAGGCGGGGGCACGGCCTCGGGCGCCGCCTCGGTGGGCGGGATCAGGCGTTCGGCGGCGCGCAGCATGGCAGAGGCGTAGCGCGGCGCGGGGGTCCACGCCAGCATGCGCGCGGCGGTTTGACAGCGAAGGAGGCGTCCCCAGGGTTGACCCCCCGCCCCGTGCGTGGTCCACCCCGGGGCCTTGATCGGCCGGCCGCGCAGGCTACATCCGCGGCCGCCGGGGCGTGTTGGGGAGGGTTGATGGCAGCGATGATCGAGGCCGAGGGGCTGGAGAAGCGCTTCGGCCCCGTGGTGGCGGTGGACGACGTGTCGCTCACGGTGGCGCGCGGCGAGGTGCTCGGCTTCCTCGGGCCGAACGGGGCCGGCAAATCCACCACCATGAAGATGATCGCGGGATATCTGACGCCGACCCGCGGCACGGCCCGGCTCTGCGGCCATGACGTGCTGGACGATCCGATCGCGGTGAAGCAGCGCCTCGGCTACCTGCCCGAAGGCGCGCCGACCTATCCCGATATGACGGTCACGGCGTTCCTCGACTGGGTCGCCGCCGTGCGCGGCTTCCGCGGGTCGGAGCGCCGCTCGCGCGTCGAGCGGGCGATCGGGCTCACCTCCCTGCACGACGTGCTCTACTACCCGATCGAGGCGCTCTCGAAGGGGTTCAAGCGCCGCGTCGGGCTGGCCCAGGCGCTGCTGCACGACCCCGAGGTGCTGATCCTCGACGAGCCGACCGACGGGCTTGACCCGAACCAGAAGCACGAGGTGCGCAAGCTGATCACGGCCATGGCGCCGGAGAAGGCGATCATCATCTCCACCCACATCCTCGAGGAGGTCGAGGCGATCTGCACGCGCGCGGTGGTGATCGCGCGCGGCCGCGTGGTGGCCGATGCGACGCCGGCCGAACTCGCGAAGCGCAGCCGCTGGCACAATGCCGTCACCGTGGTGGTGGGCGCGGACCAGGGCGAGATCGCCGCCATGGCGCTGCGCAAGCTGGAAATGCTGGGCACGGTCGAGGTGGGGGCGCGCGGCGCGGACGGGCTGATCGCGCTCTCGGCGCTCGCGCGCGACGGCAGGTCCGTCGAGGGACCGGTGCGCACCGCGCTCGCGACGGTCGGCATCGCGCCCCGCGAGATCTTCATCGAGCGCGGCCGGCTCGACGAGGTGTTCCGCGATCTGACGATGCGCGAGGCGGCCTGACATGCGCACCACCTTGATCGTCGCGCGGCGCGAGCTTGCGGCCTATTTCGCCACCCCGGTCGCGTATGTGTTCATCGTCATCTTCCTGGTGATGCTGGGCGCGCTCACCTTCGCGGTCGGCAATTTCTTCGACCGCGGCCAGGCCGATCTCGCGCCCTTCTTCACCTTCCTTCCCTGGCTCTACCTGCTGCTGATCCCGGCGATCACGATGCGGCTCTGGGCCGAGGAGCGGCGGGCGGGCACGATCGAACTGCTGCTGACCCTGCCGGTGGCGATGTGGCAGGCGGTGCTCGGCAAGTTCCTGGCCGCGTGGGCCTTCGCCGCGATCGCGCTCGCGCTCACCTTCCCGATGGTGATCACCGTGAATGTGCTCGGCACGCCCGACAACGGCGTGATCCTGGCGGGCTATGCCGGGGCGCTGCTGATCGCCGCCTGCTATCTCGCGATCGGCGCGGCGCTGTCGGCAACCACCAAGAACCAGGTGATCGCCTTCGTGCTGGCGACCGCCGTGTGCTTCGTGTTCACCGTGTTCGGCAGCCCGGTGGTCGCCGGCTTCCTCGCCGACGCGATCCCGGCCGATGTGCTGGAGGCGGCGCGGCGGATCAGCCTGATCGGCCGCTACGAGAGCGTCACGCGCGGCGTGATCGCCGTGCGCGACCTCGTGTTCTTCGCGACCTTCATCGGCTTCTGGCTCTACGCCAACGCCGTGATCGTCGATCTCAGGAAGGCGGGCTGAACGATGGAAGGCGCGCCCAAGGTCGAGGCGACCGAACCGATGGCGGCGACGAAGCCGGCACGCGCGGCACCGCCGCGCCGGCTGCTCTCGGCCGTCGGACTGCTCGCCGCGCTGATCCTGGTGATCGGCGTCAATGTGCTGGCCGAGACGTTCCTGGCCCGCTACCGGATCGATCTGACCGAGCAGCGGCTCTACACCCTCTCCGACGGAACGAAGTCGGTGCTGCGCGCGATCCCGGAACCGATCACGATCCGGCTCTACTACTCCTCGCGGCTCGGGCGCGACATCCCGGTCTATGCCGCCTATGCCACGCGCGTGCGCGAACTGCTGCACGAGTACGCCGCGCTGGCGAACGGCCAGATCCGGCTGGAATTCTACGAACCCGAGCCGTTCAGCGAGGTCGAGGACCGGGCTCTCGCCTACGGGCTCCAGGGCGTGCCGGTCGATCAGTCGGGCGAGCAGGTGTTCTTCGGCCTTGCCGCCACCAAC
The DNA here is from genome assembly GCF_000378465.1 of Elioraea tepidiphila DSM 17972. Classification (GTDB taxonomy): domain Bacteria; phylum Pseudomonadota; class Alphaproteobacteria; order Acetobacterales; family Acetobacteraceae; genus Elioraea; species Elioraea tepidiphila. Next base: position 34,662 of record NZ_KB899918.1, on the reverse strand, counting down.
CTGCTGGACGAGGAGCGGATCATCCCGTTCTTCCAGCCCGAGCGCGAGCGGTTCCTGGAATACGACCTGACGCGGCTGGTGTTCGAGCTCTCGAACCCGCGCCGACCGAAGGTGGGCGTGATGACCGGCCTGCCGATGAACGGCGAGATGCGCGGGCCCATGGGCCGCCCCACCCCGCCCTGGGTGGTGATGACGCAGATGCGCCAGTTCCTCTCGGTGCAGGACGTCGCGCTCGATGCCGCCGAGATCCCCGCCGACATCGACGTGCTGATGGTCGCCCATCCGCAGAACCTGGGCGCGCAGACGCAGTACGCGATCGACCAGTTCGTGATGCGCGGCGGCAAGCTGATGCTGGTGCTCGACCCGCATTCCGAGGCGCAGGCCGCGCGCCCGGGTCCGGGCGGGATGCCGAACCGTGACACCGCCTCCGACCTGCCGCGCCTGCTGGAAGCCTGGGGCATCGCCTACGACAAGGACAAGGTGGCGGGCGACCTGCGCGGTGCCATGCGCGTGCGCGCCGGCGAGCGCGAGCGGGTGCAGGCGGTGGACTACGTCGCCTGGTTCACCGCTTCGGGCGGCCAGCAGATCAGCCGCGACAATCCGGCGACCGGGCAGCTCAACCAGGTGAGCTTCGCCTCCGCCGGGTTCCTCGCGAGGCGCGACGGCGCGACGATCGAGTTCGAGCCGCTCGTGACCACCTCGCCCGAGGCCGCGCCGATCCCGGCCGAGAAGGTGCGCGTGGAGCCGAACCCGACGCAGATTCTCGCCGAGTTCCGCCCCGGCAACGAACGGCTGGTGCTGGCGGCACGGGTGCGCGGCACACTCGCCTCCGCCTTCCCCGACGGCCCGCCCCCGGCCGAGGAGGGAGCGGAGGCGCCCACGCGGAGCCAGCCGCACCGTGCTCGGTCCGACGCGCCGGCCAATCTCGTCGTGATCGCCGACAGCGACATTCTCGAGGACCGGTTCTGGGTGCGGGTGCAGGACTTCTTCGGCCAGCAGGTCGCGACCCCGTTCGCCGACAACGGCGCGCTGGTGGTGAACCTGCTCGACACGCTCTCGGGATCGGACGCGCTGATCGGATTGCGCTCGCGCGGCGAGAGCCGCCGGCCCTTCGAGCTCGTGGAGGCGATGCGCCGCCAAGCGGAGGCGGAGTTCCGCGCCCGCGAGCAGGCCTTGCAGAAGCGGCTGGAGGAGACCGAGGCGAAGCTGCGCGAGCTCCGCCGCGGCACCGGCGAGGCCGGCCGCGCCGACCCCGTCCTGACCCCGGAGCAGCGCGCTGCGATCGAGGCCGCGCGCGCCGATATCCTCGAGACCCGGCGCGAACTGCGCGCGGTGCAGCGCGATCTGCGCCGCGAGATCGAGGGGCTCCAGACCACGCTGCGGCTCGCCAACATCGTCGCGGTGCCGGTGGTGGTGGCGCTGATCGCGATCGCGCTCGGGGTCTGGCGCATCCGCCGCCGCGCGCGTCGCGCCGAGGAGCCGCGCGAGGCCGCGGCGTGAGGAGGGCGTGATGAGGCGAGGCAGGCTCGTTCTGTTCGGTGCCGCGGCCCTGATCGGCGCGGCCGCGATCGGCGCGGCGGTCTGGCAGCGCGAGCCGCCGCGCACCGAGGCCGCGATCATCGACCGGCCTGTGTTCCCGGACATCACCCCGAGGCTCGCGAACGCGGCGCGGATCGAGGTGCGCCGCCACGACGGCACGGTAACCCTCGAGCGGCGCGACGGCGTCTGGGGCATCGCCGAGCGCAGCCACTACCCCGCGCGCGCGGAACGCGTGCGCGAAGTGTTCACGGGGCTCGCGGAGCTGCGCCTGATCGAGGAGCGCACCGGCAATCCCGACCTGTTCTCAAGGCTCGGGCTGGAGGATGTCACGGTCGCGGGCGGCACGAGCCAGCTCCTGACCGTGAAGGACGGCCAGGGGAACGTGATCGCCGAGCTGATCGTCGGGCGGCGGCGCATCCGCACCGCCGGCAACCTGCCCGAGGCGATCTATGTCCGCCGCCCGGGCGAGAACCGCAGCTATCTCGCCGAGGGCGCGCTCCGGCTCGACACCGACCCGATGCTCTGGGTCGACCGCGAGGTGATCGACGTCAAGCGCCAGCGGGTCGCGCGTGTCACGGCGCGGCGGGCCGGGGCGGACCCCGTTACCGTGGCGCGCGCCGATCCCGCCACCGAGCAGGCCGCGGTCGTCGATCCGCCGGAGGACTTCAAGCCCGAGCAGCACAAGGTCGATGACCTGCCGCGCGCGCTGGAATGGTTCAGCTTCAACGATGTGCGTCCGGCCGCCGACCTCGCCACGGCCGAGGAGGCGGGTGAGACGCGGCTCGTCACATTCGACGGGCTCACGGTCGCGATCCGCGTGGTGAAGGCCGACGACAAGCGCTGGGCGATCGTCTCGGCATCCTGGGCCGAACCCCCTGCCCCGCTCCCCGCGAACCCGCCCGAGCAGATGCTGACCCCCGAGGCCGCGCGCGCGGAAGCCGAGCGCCTCGCGCAGCGCCTCGCGCCTTGGGCGTTCCAGATCGCCGACTGGAAGGCCGATGTGCTGACCTACCGGCTCGAGGATCTGCGCGCGCCGCAGGAGAACCCATCCTGAGCGGCCGCGACTACCCCACCCTGCCGCGGGTCGGGGTCGGGGTGGTGCTGCTGCGCGGCGACACGGTGCTGCTGATCCGCCGCGGCAGGTCGCCGCGGCTCGGCGAGTGGTCGCTGCCCGGCGGCGCGCAGGAGCTCGGCGAGACCGTGCAGGAGACGGCGCGGCGCGAACTCGCCGAGGAGACCGGGCTCGCGCCGGCCGGCGGCTTCGTGCTGCTGGACGTCGTGGACTCGATCCAGCGCGACGCCGAGGGCCGCATCCGCTTCCACTACACGCTGGTGGATTTCGCCGCCGAGGCGGGACCGGGCGAGCCGGTGCCGGGCGACGACTGCGCCGGCGCCACCTGGGCGCCGCTCGCGGCGCTGCACGGCTTCGCGCTCTGGGAGCGCACGCTGGAGGTGATCGCGCGCGCCGCGCGGCTGCCGCGGCCCATCGGCTGAGCGATTGGCGCGGCGCTTGCTTCCGTCCGGCAAGACCGCCGGAGAGCCTCGCCGATGCCCCGTACCCACGCGACTCCACCCCCCGTATTGAACCGGGCCACGCTCGATGGGCTGCGCGCCGCGCTCGGGAATGACAGGGCGCAGGCGCTTGTCTGCCTGTTCCGTGGCGAGATGCATCGCCGGGTGGATGCGATCCTGCGCGGTCTCGACGCGCCGCCCATGGTTGCGCGCGAAGCCGACGCCCTGGCGGGTGCGGCCCGCTCGGTCGGCCTCGTCGCGCTCGGCGCCTCTGCCGAACAGCTCACCGATGCCGCCCGCCAAGGGCACACCGACGCGGTGGTTCATGCGACGGATGCGCTGCTCCGCGCCGTGCACGAGGCGCTGGCCGCGCTGCGTGACGCCGGCTACTCGCCGACCCCGGACAGCCCTGTGGCCGATCCCTCGCCCCAGGACGCGCGCTTGCGGTAGAGCGTCGACGGGCTGACGCCCAGATGGGCGGCGGCCTTGGCGATGTTGCCGCCGCAGAGCGCGATCGCGCGCTCGATCGCCTCGCGCTCGATCTCGGCGAGCGGGCGGATCAGCCGGTCCGCGCCTGCCGGCTCGGGCCTGGGCACGGCCGCGGGGGCCGGCTTGCGTATACCCGCGCCACGCACGACCTGGGCCGGAAGCATGGCCGCCTCCAGCACCTCGCCATCGTGCAGCACGACGGCGGTGCGGATCGCGTTCTCGAGCTCGCGCACATTGCCCGGCCAGTCGTGCGCGAGCAGGGCCGCGCGCGCATCCGCCGCCAGCCCGCGGAACCGCTTGCCCTCCTCGGTCGCGAACCGGGCGAGGAAGGCCTCGGCGATGCGCAGCATGTCGTCGCCGCGATCGCGGAGCGCCGGCAGCGCGATCGGGATCACATGCAGGCGGTAGTAGAGGTCCTCGCGGAACCGGCCCTCGCGCACCTCTTCCAGCGGATCGCGGTTGGTGGCGCAGACGAAGCGCACGTCCACCTGCTCCTCGCGCGCGGAGCCGACGCGCTGGAACCGCCCGGTCTGGATGAAGCGCAGCAGCTTGCCCTGGAGCGCGAGGTCGAGTTCGCACACCTCGTCGAGGAACAGCGTGCCGCCATCCGCCTGCGCGGCCGCGCCCAGCCGGTCGGCGAGCGCGCCGGTGAAGGCGCCGCGCACATGGCCGAACACCTCGGATTCCATCAGGTCGCGCGGGATCGCCGCGCAGTTCAGCGCGACGAAGGGTTTGTCGCGGCGGGGCGAGAGCTGATGGATCGCCTCGGCCGCCAGTTCCTTGCCGGTGCCGCTCTCGCCGGTGATGAACACGGTCGCGCGGCTGGCCGCGGCGTTCTCGATGATGCGGTAGACGGCCTGCATCGCCGCGGCCCCGCCGATGAAGCCGCAGAACGTCGTGCGGTCGGCGGCACAGCGCAGCGCCTCGACCTCGCGCGCGAGGCGGCGGCGTTCCAGCGCGTTCGCGACCGTCACGACCAGCCGCTCCTGCGCGAACGGCTTGGCGAGGAAGTCGCTGGCGCCCGCCTTCATCGCCGCGACCGCGACGGCGACCGAGCCATGGGCGGTGATCACGATCACCTCCGGCGCGGGCTTGCGGCTGCGGAACTCGCGCAGCAGGTCGAGACCGTCGGCATCCGGCAGATTGAGATCGAGCAGCACCGCGGCGGGGCGGCGGGTCGCGAACAGCGCGCGCGCCTCGGCCGCCGTTGCCGCATGCACGACCGTCCAGGGCGCCGTGCGCAGATAGGCACGATACACCTCGGCGAGCGAGCGCGTGTCCTCGACCAGCAGCACGGTGGGCCGATCGGCCAAACGGTCTCTCCCCGAGCCTTGATCGAGGCTAGCGGCGGGTTCGGCCATGCCTCAAGCCCGCCGCACGCGGCTGATCAGGATGAGCGTCAGCCCGGTCGCGACCAGCACCGGCCAGGCGGGCCACGTGAGGAAAGGCTGGATCACGTCCTCCCACAGCCCGGGTGAGATGCGGCGCTGGATGCCGGCCTGGAGCATGTTCAGCGAGGCGCGGTCGATCTCGAACCAGAGCTGGCCCAGCGGGATGAAGCTGTGGCCAGACGCGCCCACGGCCATCGTGGCCTCGCGCATGAGCGGCCAGAGGGCCAGCAGCACCAGCAGGGCGCCGAGCAGGCGCAGGATCAGCCGCACGACGCCCATGGCACGCTCACGCGAACAGCCGCTCGCCCGTCAGCCCGTCGTAGAGATGCGCGACATACTCGCCATAGCCGTTCCAGATCAGGGTCGGGCGGCGCTCGCCGGTGCCGAGCATCCGCTCGGTCGCCTGGCTCCAGCGCGGATGCGGCACCTCGGGGTTCACGTTGGCCCAGAACCCGTACTCGTTGCCTTGCAGCTTCTCCCAGAAGCTGACCGGGCGCTGGTCGGTGAAGGAGATGCGGACGATGCTCTTGGGCTGTTTGAAGCCGTATTTCCAGGGCGTGATCACGCGCAGCGGCGCGCCCATCTGCGGCGGCAGCGGCTTGCCGTAGATGCCGGTCACCATCAGCGAGAGCTCGTTCATCGCCTCGGCGATCGTGAGGCCGTCCTGGTAGGGCCAGGGATACCAGGTCTGGCGGAAGCCGGGGGCCACGCGCGCGTCCTGGAACGTGTCGAACACGATGTACTTCGCACTGCCGAGCGGCTCGGCCCAGCGCACCAGCTCGGCGAGCGGGAAGCCGGTCCAGGGCACGGCCATGGCCCAGGCCTCGACGCAGCGGAAGCGGTAGTGGCGCTCCTCGAGCGGGAAGCGGCGGATCAGCTCGTCGATGTCGACCGTGCGCGGGGTTGCGACCAGCCCGTCGATGGTGAGCGTCCAGGGGCGGAGCGGCAGGCGCTGGGCGGCCTGCCAGATGCCCTTGTGGCTGCCGAACTCGTAGAAGTTGTTGTAGGTGATCGCCTCGCGCGGCTCGGTCAGCGGACGGTCGAGCGTGTAGGTGCCGGTGCGCGTCGCCGGATAGAGATCGCGCGTCGGGTCGTTGCCGACCTGGGCCTCCCACCAGCCGATCGGGTCGCGCCCCTGGCCGAAGGCGGTGCGCAGCCCGAACGCACCGGCCGCGACCGTGCCCGCACCGAGCCCGAGCGCCGCAAGCACGCGCCGCCGGTCGAGCACGGCGGCTTCGGGCGTCAACGCATGCGCGGGCAAGTCCCAACCCCGGCGACGACGGATCGGCATGGCGGTCCCCTCCTGAGCGGCCTTGTTCGATATCGTCGGGACGTGGCCCGTGGTATCCTCACAAGGACTTGAGGTCGTTACGGCCGTGCGGGCGGAGGCTTCTCGTCGGGCGCCGCTGCGGCTGGTTCCTCGGGCAGGGGGGCAAGTCGGTAGCCCTGCACGCGCATGCAGAACGCGGTCATGTCCTGGATCGCCTCGAGTCGCGAGACACCCCAGCCGGGCGCGTAGCCGAAGCCGAGCCCCCAGCCGGGCCAGTACGGCCGCGGTCCCGGCCAGCCCCAGCCGCCATAGCCGAACCCGAAGGCGAAGCTGGGCGATCGGTTCACCTGCATGACCGCCTCTTCATGGCAGCGGCGCAGCACCTCGTCGCTGGCCCAGGCGCCATCCGCCTCGCGCTGCCAGCCATAGGGGCGGGTTGCGCAGCCGGAGAGGGTCAGCGCCGCGAGCAAGCCCACCATCAGCGTGTGCGACCGCCACATGATGCTCATCATAGCGCCTCCGCGTGTCGCGAAGATGGCCGCTCGCCGTGGCGCGATCCGGGACTCAGTGGTAGTGCAGATCCTTGGCCTTGCCGCCGAACACCAGCCAGGCGAGGACGGTGTAGCCGAGGATCACCGGCATCACGATCAGCGCACCGACGAGGATCAGCGTCAGGCTCTCCGGCGCCGCGGCCGCGTCGTAGAGCGTCAGCCGCTCGGGCACGACATAGGGGTAGAAGGACCACGCGAGGCCGGCGAAGGAGAGGCAGAACAGCCCCGTCGCACCCCAGAACGGCACGCTGTGCAGGGCGTCCCGCGGCAGCGGCATCTGGCGCAGCAAGGCCGCCAGCCCCAGGATCAGCGCGCCCGTGGCGAGCGGCAGCGGGGCCAGCAGCACCACGTAAGGGAACTCGAACCAGCGCGCGAAGATGCGCTCGCTCGCGAGTGGAGTCGCGATCGACACCGCGACGATGCCGGCCGCAACCGCCCACAGGCCCGACCGGGCCCAGCCGATGGCGCGGGACTGCAACGCGCCATCGGTGCGCCAGATCAGCCAGCACGCGCCGATGAACGCGTAGGCGATCGCCACCCCCACCGTGGCGAGCGCCGCGAAGGCCATGGCGGCGGGCGAGGTGTCGAAGCCGAGCACGTAGCGGCCGAGCATCCACCCCTGCGCCAGCGACGCGGTCAGCGAGCCCACGAAGAACAGCCGATCCCAGCGTCGCTTGTCCTCGGCAGTGGCGGCCTTGGCGCGGAACTCGAACGCGACCCCGCGCAGGATCAGCCCGGCCAGCATCGCCGCCACCGGCAGGTAGAGCGCAGTCAGGATCACGCCATGCGCCACCGGGAAGGCAACCAGCAGCAATCCGACGCCGAGCACGAGCCAGGTCTCGTTGGCATCCCAGAACGGGCCGATCGAGGCGACCATGCGGTCGCGCTCCGCCGGGTCGCGGGTGGCGCGGAGCAGGATGCCCACACCGAGATCGAACCCGTCGAGCACGACGTAGAGCAGCACCGAGAACGCCATCAACCCGGCGAACACGAGCGGCAGAAGATCCGGCGGCAGGAAGGGTGTCATCTGCGCCTGTCCGCCTTACGCCGGCTGCGCCACGGCCGTGGACGGCGATCGCGCCTCGCCTGAGTCCTTCCTCGCCAGCCGATAAAGCGTGACCACATAGGCCGTGAGAAGCCCGGCATAGAGCAGCAGATACATCGTCAGCGTGAGGGCGACGTTCCCGGCCGGCACCGGACCGACCGCCTCCGCCGTGGTCAGCACACCGTGCACCAGCCAGGGCTGGCGGCCGATCTCGGTGACGTACCAACCGGCGAGCGTGGCGATCCAGCCGGCGAAGGTCATGGGCACGAGCGCGCGCAGATACCAGCCCGGCAGGTCGCGCCGACGCCACAGAAGCCAGGCGCCGCCGAGCCCGAGCGCGATCATCGCGAGGCCGAGCCCCACCATCAGACGGAAGGCGTAGAACACCGGCGCCACCGGAGGGTGCTCGCCCACGAAATCATTCAGTCCCGGCACCACGCCAGCCGGGTCGTGCTTGAGGATCACGCTCGCGCCGGAGGGGATGGCGATCTCGAAGCGGTTCTCGCGCGCGGTCTCGTCCGGGATCGCGAAGAGCAGCAACGGCACGTTGCCGCGCGTCTCCCAGTTCCCTTCCATCGCCGCGACCTTCGCAGGCTGATGCTCGAGCGTGTTGAGCCCGTGCAGGTCGCCGACCACGAGCTGCGTCGGCGCCAGCACCGCGGCCAGCACGATGCCGGTGCGCAAGGTTGTCGCCACGGCGGCCGAACGGTCCCCGCGCAGCCGACGCCAGGCTGACATCCCCGCCATCAGGAAGGCAACCGTCAGGCCCGAGGCGATCAGCATGTGCGCGAGCCGATAGGGCATGGAGGGGTTGAAGATGATCGCCCACCAGTCGGTGGCGTGCGCGACCCCGTCGCGCAGCTCGAACCCCTGCGGCGTATGCATCCACGAATTGAGGACCAGGATCCAGAACGCGCTCATTGTCGTTCCGACGGCGACAAGCAGGGTTGCCAGCGTGTGCAGCCAGTTGGGCACGCGGCTCATGCCGAACAGCATGATCGCGACAAAGGTCGCTTCGAGGAAGAACGCGGTCAGCACCTCATAGGCAAGGAGAGGACCGGCGATGTTGCCGACGCGCTCCATGAAACCCGGCCAGTTCGTGCCGAACTGGAACGACATCGTGATGCCCGAGACGACGCCGAGCGCAAAGGACAGCGCGAACACCTTCACCCAGAACCGGTAGGCGTCGATCCAGCGCGTCTCGCCCGAGGCGTTGAAGCGCAGCTTGAAGTAGAGCAGCACCCAGCCGAGGGCGATCGTGATGACCGGGAACAGGATGTGGAAGGAGATGTTGGCGGCGAATTGGATGCGCGAGAGCAGAAGCGTGTCCATCCTCGGTCTCCGTCAGGCGCTGCGTCCGGATACGGCCAGGCCGACCACGCGATCCTTGAGCTCAAGCAGGCGCGTCACCCCGGCGCCGAGGGCCAGCAAGGCGACAAGGCGCTCATTCGGCAGGCGCTTCACCTCCTCGAACCATCCGGTCAGTTGCTCGATCATGTTGTGCATTGCGGCGATACGCCGCTGGGCATGACGCTCGGCGTCGCTGGTCGCCGGCTGCAGCAGCAGCTCGCGCAGCACCGTTAGCGTGGGATCCACCTCCCGCCGTTTCCGCTCCTCGGCAAGCGTGCGCAGGATCTGCCAGACATCGTCGGGGGTCACGAAGTGGTCGCGCCGGTCGCCCGGGACGTGGCGGACCGAGACCAGGTTCCAGGCCTGAAGTTCGCGCAGCGCCATCGAGACGTTCGACCGCGACACGCCCAGCGCCTCGACGATCGCGTCCGCATGCAGCGGTTCGGGGGCGAGGTAGAGCAGGGCATAGACCTGGCCGACGGTACGGTTGATGCCCCAGCGGCTGCCCATCTCGCCGAAATGCAGCACGAAGGCCTGGGTCAACGCTGGCAGGTTCACGGCCGGGACTCCGAAGAAGAATGGCTTCCGTCGTTTCAGGAATTCCTGAAATCCATATATGCGAAAACGCGCAGCATGCAAGCCACGGCGCGGCCTCGCAACGCGCCTCGCAATCTGCAAGCGGGCCACAGAAAAAGAAGGGGTCGCACCGAGGTGCGACCCCCCAAGGCAAGGTTGAGGAAGGCTTAGCTGCTGATGACGGGTTGCCCCATCCTCAGCGGGGCCTCTTGCAGCAACCCCGATGCCAAGTCGCGCGGGTCTAGTCCTCAGCATTCCGTGAGGCCGCCCCGGCCGGATCGATCAGTCCCTCCAGCCGCCGCGCCGCGAGCCGGGCGAAGCGCGCCAGCATCATCCGCCGCCGCGCGCCCGCCAGAGGGTGCGTGGGCGCCTCACGCAGCACCGCGCCGCCGAACGGGTCGGCCACGAGCAACCCGGCATCCTCGGGCAGCAAGCCCTGAGGGAACTCCGGATCGACGGCGAAGAACAGCCGGTCGCAGTACGTGCGGTATTCGTGCCACTTCGCATCCGAGAGGAAATCGCGCGCGCAGGACTTCACCTCCACGATCACGAAGCTGTCGTCCGGGGCGAGCACCAGCAAGTCCGCGCGCCGACCATGCGGCAACGCGACCTCCCGCAGCACGACGTGGCCGAGCGAGACGAACAGCCGCGCCGCGCCCTGCGTGACCGCGGCCGTGCGCAGTGCCGCCGCGTCCATCACGCTACTCGATCGCAACCGCGTACTCGAGCCGGGCGGTGCGGCTCACCCGATGTTCGACCGCGGTCCCGTCGAGACCGAAGGCGATGCGCAGGATGCGGAGGATCGGCGTGCCCGGCGCGACGCCGAGGCTGCGCGCCACGGGGATCGAAGCGGCTTCCGGCGAGACCCGATCCTCCGCCCGCGCGACCGTCACACCGCAGTCGCGCTGGTAGAGCACGTAGAGCTCCTCCGCGAGGTCCTGCCCGACGGGAACCTGCAACCGCGAGAACAGCGGCAAAGGGAGCGCGATCGTCTCGTGCACCAGCACGCGCGACCCGACGCGGCGCTCGCGCGTGAGCGCCAGCACCTCCGCCCCGCCAGCGAGCGCGAGCCCCCTCGCCTCCTCCGCCCGCGCGATCCGCTGCCGCGCGGTCAGCACGCGGCCCTTCGGCACGATGCGCGATCCGTCGGGCCCGACCAGGCGGAAGAAGCGGAACCGCGCACGGTCCGAGCTGTGGCGCAGCACCGCGGTGCCACGGCCCTGCCGCCGCTCGACCACGCCTTCCTGCACAAGCTCGTCGAGCGCGCGGCGCACCGTGCCGAGCGCCACGCCGAGGCTCGCGGCGAGGCGCTGCTCGGAGGGGAGGTAGTCGCCAGGAGGCCACTCGCCCGCGACGATCCGCCCGAGCAGATGGTCGTGGACCTGCTGGTAGAGAGGCCGGGCGGCGACGGCGGCGCCGGGATGGAGGTCATCGGGCATCATTGGTCTTATAAATGACCTAGGACCTGGATTGACAGGGGAATGTCGTCGCGCGCAGGATGCCATGGCCGGCATGCCTGCCGGCGGGGATCGTCCGACACGGGTCCGGACGCAGCGGGAAACAGCCAGGAACACGCATGAGCGCGCCGCACTTCCTTGTCCACGAGCATACCGACAATGTCGCCGTCGCCGTCCAGGAGGGCATCTCCGCCGGGCAGAAGGTCACGCTCTGGGTGATGGACACCGACGAGACGCTGGAGATGACCGTGCTGGACGCGATCCCGCTCGGCCACAAGCTGGCGCTCAAGGATCTCGCCGCGGGCGACACCGTGATCAAATACGACCACGATGTTGGCCGTATCGTCGCGCCGGTGAAGAAGGGCGGGCATGTGCACACGCACAACATGAAGACCAAGCGCTGGTGAGCGGAGACCCACGATGAACGCCTCGAACCTCTCCTTCATGGGCTACCGCCGCCAGAACGGCCGCGTGGGCATCCGCAACCACGTCGTCATCCTGCCGGTGGACGACATCTCCAACGCCGCCGCCGAGGCGGTGGCGAACAACATCGCCGGCACGCTCGCCATCCCGCACGCCTATGGCCGTCTCCAGTTCGGCGCCGATCTCGATCTGCACTTCCGCACGCTGATCGGCACCGGGCGCAACCCGAACGTCGCCGCGGTGGTGGTGATCGGCATCGAGCCGAAATGGACGCAGCGGGTGGTCGACGGCATCGCCTCGACCGGCAAGCCGGTCGAGGGGTTCTACATCGAGACCTACGGCGATCTGAAGACGATCGAGCGCGCGAGCCGCGTCGCCGCGCAGCTCGTCAAGGACGCAACCGAGCTTCAGCGCGAGAAATGCTCGATCAACGAGCTCTGGGTCTCCACCAAGTGCGGCGAGAGCGACACCACGACGGGGCTCGGTTCCTGCCCCACGGTCGGCAACTTCATCGACAAGCTCGATCCGCTCGGCATCACCTCCTGCTTCGGAGAGACGAGCGAACTGACGGGCGCCGAGGAGGTCTGCGCCTCCCGCGCCGCGTCGGACGAGGCGCGTGCCAAGTTCATGGCGACCTGGAACGCCTACAACGACATGATCAACCGTCACAAGACGAACGACCTGTCGGAAAGTCAGCCGACCGCGGGCAACATCGCCGGCGGACTCACCACGATCGAGGAGAAGGCGTTCGGCAATCTCCAGAAGATCGGCAAGAAGACGCGCTTCATCGACGTGCTCACCCCGGCCGAGGAGCCGCAGAAGGGTCCCGGCCTCTACTTCATGGACACCTCCTCGGCCGCCGCCGAGTGCGTCACGCTTCAGGCCGCCGGAGGCTTCGTCGTGCATCTGTTCCCGACCGGACAGGGCAACGTCATCGGCAATCCGATCGAGCCGGTGATCAAGATCACGGCGAACCCGCGCACCGTCCGCACCATGCCGGAGCACATCGATGTCGATGTCTCGGGCCTCTTGCGCCGGGAAATGACCGTCGAGGAGGCTGGTGACAGGCTGATCGAGCTGACGCTGCGCGTCTGCAACGGCCGCATGACCTGTGCCGAGGCGCTGAAGCATCGCGAGTACTCGCTGACACGGCTCTATCAGAGCGCGTAGTCTTTCGCCGGGGTGCCGCGGCACCCCACCATCGCGGCACCAAGGGGACGTCAGAACCCCGCCGCCTGCAACGGGAGGGATCGGGATGCGCAGAAGGACTCTCATCGCTGGTGTTGGCGGTGCGGCCGCGCTTGCTCTCGGCGCACCGGGGCTGCGCGCGCAGCCGCGCGAGGTGCGGCTCGCCGAGCAGTTCGGCATCGGCTACCTGCCGCTCAGCATCATGAAGGTGCGCAAGCTGCTGGAGGAGGAGGCGAAGACGCGCGGCGTCGACGTCACCACCTCCTGGGTCCGCTTCGCCTCCGGCACCGCCATGAACGAGGCGCTGATCAGCAACAACCTCGACTTCGCCTCGGGCGGCGTCGGCCCGCTGCTGACGATCTGGGCGCGCACGCGCGGCAATCTCGACGTGAAGGGCGTCGCCGCGCTCAACGCGATGCCGCTCTATCTGAACACGATCAACCCGAACGTGCGGACGATCGCAGACTTCACCGAGCGCGACCGCATCGCCCTGCCGGCGGTGAAAGTCTCGATCCAGGCGGTGGTCCTGCAGATGGCGGCCGAGAAGCAGTTCGGTGCCGGCAACCACACCAGGCTCGACCACCTTACCGTCTCGATGTCGCACCCGGACGGGATGGCGGCGATGCTGTCCGGGCAGAGCGAGATCACGGCGCATTTCTCCTCGGCACCGTTCCAGTACCAGCAGCTCGCGGATCCGCGCGTGCGGCGCGTGCTGAACAGCTACGACGTGTTCGGCGGGCCACACACGTTCAACAGCGTCTGGGCCATGGGCCGTTACCGTACCCAGAATCCGCAGATCATGGCGGCTTTCATCGCCGCCCTCGATCGTGCCATGGGCATGATCAAGAACGATCCGGAGGCGATGGCGGATCTTTGGATCGAGGATCAACGCTCGCGCCTGCCGAAGGAGGAGACGGTCAGGCTGATCCGGGACCCGGAGAATGTCTGGACCACGACGCCCATGAAGATCATGGCCTTCGCGGAGTTCATGCATCGCACCGGCGGTATTCGCGCCAAGCCGGACAAGTGGCAGGACGTCTACGTCGAGGACATCGCGGGCCTCGCGGGCTCCTGAGCGGATGGAGGGCAGCGCGATCGCCGAGGCGCGGAGCATGGCGGGCGGGCAGGACTTCCCCGTCCCGCTGCTCTCCGCGCGCGGCGTGACGTTGCAGTACCGCACCCCGCAGCACATCGTCACCGCCACCTGGCGCGTCGATTTCGACGTGCTGCCGTCCGACCGTTTCGTGCTGCTTGGCCCCTCCGGCTGCGGCAAATCCTCGATCCTGAAATCGGTCGGCGGATTCCTTCCGCCGGTCGAGGGCACGCTTACCATCAACGGCCGCCCGATCACCAGGCCGGGGCCTGACCGGATGATGGTGTTCCAGGAGTTCGAGCAGCTTCTCCCGTGGCGCACCGTGCTTGGCAATGTGCTGTTTCCGATGCGCGCGACCGGCCGCTTCCGGGGCCGGGCAGCGATCGAGCGCGCGCGCGACATCCTCGACCGCGTGGGCCTCGGCAAGTTCACCGATGTCTATCCGCACATGCTGTCGGGCGGCATGAAGATGCGCGTGGCGATCGCGCGCGCCATGGCGATGGAGCCCGACATCCTGCTGATGGACGAGCCCTTCGCGGCCCTCGACGCGCTGACCCGCCGCAAGATGCAGGAGGAGTTGCTGGCACTCTGGGACCAGCTCCACTTCACCATGCTGTTCGTTACCCACTCGATCGAGGAGGCGATCCTGGTCGGCAGCCGTATCCTCGTGCTGTCGCCGCATCCCGGTCGCGTACGCGCCGAGTTGAACGCCGATGCCTTCCATCATGGCAACATCGACCAGGCGGCGTTCGGGCAGCTCTCCAAGCGCATCCATCGCCTCTTGTTCGAGGATGCGGAGGTGGCACGGTGAGCGTGATCGATCTCTCCGCCCGCCCCGAGTTCGAGCGCCCGCCGTTGGACGTCACCGCCGAAGGCGCGGTGGAGCGGCCGCTGCCGCTGTGGGAGCGGGCGTGGAACAACACCGCGTTGCGCCGGGCAGTGCTGCTCATCCTGCTCGCGCTGATCTGGGAGGTCTACGCGCGCTACGTGAACAACCCGCTGCTGTTCCCGACACTCTCCGAGACGCTCGAGGCGATGATGCGTGACCTCCAGAGCGGCGTCCTGGTTCAGCGCACGGTGACCTCGCTGCATGTGTTGCTGCTCGGCTATGCCTCGGGGCTGGCGATCGCGGCAGTGTTCACCACGCTCGCCGTCTCGACCCGCATCGGCACCGATCTGCTCGCGACGCTGACCGCGATGTTCAATCCGCTGCCGGCGATCGCGCTTCTGCCGTTGGCGCTGATCTGGTTCGGGCTCGGCGTGCCGTCTCTGGTGTTCGTGATCATCCATTCGGTGCTGTGGGCGGTTGCGCTGAACACGCACACGGGCTTCCGTGCGGTGCCCGAGACGCTGCGCATGACCGGACGCAATGTCGGGCTCACCGGCATCCGCTACGTCGCGCTGCTGCTGATCCCGGCGGCGTTCCCGGCGATCCTCGCTGGGCTGAAGATCGGCTGGGCCTTCGCCTGGCGCACCCTGATCGCCGCCGAACTCGTGTTCGGCGCCTCGGCACGGCAGGGCGGGCTCGGCTGGCACATCTTCGAGGCGCGCGCCCAGCTTGAAACCGCGACCGTGTTTGCGGGACTGCTGGTCGTGATCGTGATCGGATTGTTGGTCGAGAGCGTGATCTTCCGCGCGATCGAGGCGCGCACCGTGAACCGCTGGGGCATGCAGCGGTGAGTGCGACACTCTCGGTCTCAGTCCAGCGCGGGACCGACGGCAGGCGGATCGACCGCTTCGAGGTGCCGCGCCAGCCGGCGCAGACCGTGCTGGATGTCGTCACCTGGATCCAGCGCGAAGCCGACCCCACGCTCGCCTATCGCTTCGCCTGCCGTGTGGGCATGTGCGGCTCCTGCGCGATGACCGTCAACGGCAAGCCGCGCTGGACCTGCCGCACGCGCGTCGAGACGGTGGCGCCCGATGGCTGCCTGACGCTTGAACCCCTGCGCAACATGCCCGTGGTGAAGGACCTGGTCGTCGACATGGCGCCGTTCTTCGCCAAGTGGACGGCGGCGCATGGCGTGTTCACTCCGCGCGAGAATCTCGGCGCGGACTTCGCCGTTGTGCCGCCGTCGAGTCCCGAGCGCCGCGCCGCGGACGCCGCGATCGAGTGCATCGGCTGCGGCGTCTGCTATTCCGCCTGCGATGTCGTCGCCTGGCGATCCGACTATCTCGGCCCGGCAGCGCTGAACCGTGCCTGGACGCTGGTGAACGATGTGCGTGACGGGCATGCGCGCGAGCGGCTCGTGGCGGTCGCGGGGGATGCCGGTTGCCATGCCTGCCACAGCCACGGCTCCTGCACCCAGCACTGCCCGAAATCGCTGTCGCCCACCGCGTCGATCGCCGGGCTGAAGCGGGCGGTGCTGCGTGCCACGCTGCGGGGCGAGCTCTGAGATGACGGCGGCGCGGCTGTTCCTCCTCCAGCGCGCCTCGGCGGCCGTGCTGGCACTCGCGGTACTGGTACACCTCGCGACCATCATCATCGCGGTACGCGGCGGACTGACGGCCGGCGAGATCCTCGGACGCACCAGCGGCAACGTCGCGTGGCTCGCGTTCTACGCACTGTTCGTGATCGCCGCCGCGATCCACGCCCCGATCGGGTTGCGGAACATCCTGCGCGAGTGGACCGGCTGGCGCGGCCGCTCCTGCGACCTCGCGATGATGCTGCTGTCCGCTGCGCTGTTGGCACTCGGGCTGCGCGCGGCTTGGGCGGTGTACGCTGCGTGATGCAGGCTCACCGCAACCATCCCGGCTGGTGGGCAGCACTCGTCCATCGTCTGTCCGGGCTTGCGCTCGCGGTGTTCCTGCCGCTCCACTTCCTCGCCCTTGGCACCGCGCTGACGGGCGCGGACGCGCTCGACCGCTTCCTCGACCTCACTGCCAGCCCGCTGGTGAAGGTCGCCGAGACGGGGATCGTGCTGGCCCTCGCCTTGCACCTGGCACTCGGGCTGCGCGTGCTGCATGTCGAGTTCCTGCCCCGGCCCGAGCGCCGAACGCGCGCGTTCGTCGCCGGCTGCTTCGGCATCAGTGTGGCCGCCACGCTGCTGTTCCTGCTGAACCTCACCGCCTGATGGTCACGGTCAGCGCCGCGACGCTCGCGATCGTCTCGCTCGGCGCCTTCATCGGCGCGATCTCCGCCGGTGCAGCCGGCTTCGCCTTCGCCATGACGGCGTCGGCGATCTGGCTGCACGCGATCGATCCCGTACGCTCGGCCCTGCTGGTGGTGGCGCTCGGCACGCTGTTGCACACCGGACTCGTCTGGCGCATGCGCCACGGCATCGACCGCACCCGTCTCACCCCGTTCCTCATCGGCGGGTTGCTCGGCATTCCGCTCGGCGTGGCACTGCTGACCAGCATCGACGTCGCTGCGCTGCGGCGCGGCCTCGGCGTCCTGCTGGTCGCCTACGGTACCTATGCGCTGCTTGTGCGTGACCTGCCGCGTATCACCGCCGGCGGACGACGCGCGGATGCCGCGGTCGGGCTGCTCGGCGGTGTGATGAGCGGGCTCGGCGGCTACTCCGGCGTGCCGACGACGATCTGGACGCAGCTCCGCGGCTGGCCGAAGGATGTCGCACGCGGCGTGTTCCAGCCTTTCATCCTCGCCACCCATGTCGCCACGCTGGTGGTGCTGGGGGGGCTGACCGTCGATGCGACCAGCCTGGTGCTGCTGGCCTCCGCCCTGCCCGCCCTGGCGCTCGGGGGCTGGCTCGGCTACCGGCTCTACGGCAAGCTGAACGATGCGCAGTTCCGCCGGCTGCTGTCGGTGCTGATCGCCGCCTCAGGCGCGGCGCTGCTGCTCTGAGGGAGAACGCCATGCAGCTCGACCTCACCGAGATCGAGGAGATCGCCAAGCTCCTCTATATCCGCGCGCTGAAGCTGCTGCCCGACGACATCAAGGACGGCTTCGTGCGGCTGCAACGCAGCGAGACCGATCCGACCGGACGCAGCGTGCTCGCCACGATGGTGGAGAACATCGCGGTCGCCGAGCGCGAAGACAACCTGCTCTGCCAGGACACCGGCATCCCGATCTACAACATCACGATCGGCCGCGATGTCACCTTCGACGGCGCTGGACTGAAGGCGGCGATCCGCCGCGGCTGCGAGCGGGCGACGCGCGAACATCCGCTGCGCTCCTCGGTCGTGCACCCGGTCACACGGAAGAACGAGCACACCTCCTGCGGCATCCGCGTGCCGGTGCTGCATATCGACTTCGACGACCGGCCCGAGACCGTGGAGATCGAGATGATCCCCAAGGGCTCCGGCAGCGAGAACGGCTCTTTCCTGAAGATGCTCGTGCCGGCCGACGGCATCGCCGCGGTGAAGCGCTTCGTGGTCGATCGGGTGATCGAGGCCGGCGGCAAGGTCTGCCCGCCCACCATTGTCGGCGTCGGCATCGGCGGCACCTCCGATCTCTGCATGCATCTGGCGAAGATCGCCGCGACCCGTGCGCTCGGCTCGGTATGCGCCGATCCCGAAGGGGCGAAGCTGGAGAAGGAGCTCTCGGAGGCCGTGAACATGCTCGGCATCGGGCCTCAGGGCCTGGGCGGCGACGCGACCGCCTTTGCTGTGCACGTCGAGACCGCGGCGACGCACATCACGATGAACCCCGTGGCCGTCAACATCCAGTGCCACTCGGCGCGACGTGCACGCGCCACGATCACGCCGGGTGGCGTCGAATTCGGGTTCTGAGCCATGACGCATCACCTGGTTCACATGCCCTGCGACGAAGCCACCGTGCGCGCACTGCGCGTCGGCGACACCGTCACGCTCGAGGACTGGCTGTTCGGTATCCGCGACGCCACACAGATCGCGATGTTTGACCAGGGCCGCAATGTGCGGCTCGATCTCAGGGGCCACGCGGTTGTGCATACGGCGCCCAACGTGAAGCGCGTGCCGCCCTCGCCCGCAGCACCGGTCGGCTACGCGCCGCTCTGCATCGGCACGACGACGAGCATGCGTATGGAGCGCTTCACCGAACCGCTGCTACGCGATCACGGCGTGCGGCTGATCATCGGCAAGGGCGGGCTCGGCCCAGCCTCGGCGGCGGCGTTCAAGCGGTACGGCTGCGCTTATCTGGCGGTGGTGGGCGGTGCTGCGGCGCTGGAGACCACCTGGATCACCGAGATCACCGATGTCGATCTCGACGATCTGAATCCCGAGAGCCTGTGGAAGTTCCGCGTCAAGGGCTTCGGTCCGCTGCTCGTCGCGATGGACAGCCACGGCGGCAGCCTCTACGCCTCGGTGGGCGAGCGCGTGGCCGACCGCCGTGCGGCAGCCCTCGCCGCACTCGGCGCTTCGGAGTAGCACCGTGGCAGGTTCGCGCGGCATCGAGACGCTCCGCACCGACATCCTGATCCTCGGCGCCGGCGGGGCCGGGCTGTTCGCCGCGCTGCACGCCAAGCGCGCGAACCCGGAGCTCGATGTCACCATCGCGGTGAAGGGCCTGCTCGGCAAATGCGGCTGCACGCGGATGGTGCAGGGCGGCTACAACGTCGCCCTTGCGCCCGAGGACTCGGTTGAGCGGCACTTCATGGACACGATCGAAGGTGGCAAGTGGATCAACCGCCAGGACCTCGCGTGGATCCTCTGCGCGACTGCGCCTCAGCGTATCCGCGAACTGGAGAACGAGATCGGCTGCTTCTTCGACCGCAACCCGGACGGCACGATCCATCAGAAGGCGTTCGCCGGACAGACCTTCGACCGCACCGTGCACAAGGGCGACCTGACCGGCATCGAGATCATCAACCGCCTCTCCGAGCAGGTGCTCGCGCGCGATGTGCGGCGGATGGAGGATCACCGCGCGATCACGCTGGTCCCCTCGGCGGATGGAGCCCGCCTTTCCGGTGTGCTGCTGCTCGACATGCGCGAGGGCACGTTCCGTTTCGTCCAGGCAAGAGCCGTGCTGCTCGCCACCGGCGGCGGTCCGACCATGTACCGCTACCACACCCCTTCGGGCGACAAGTCGTGCGACGGGCTCGCGATGGCGCTGCGCGCGGGGCTGCCCTTGCGCGACATGGAGATGGTGCAGTTCCACCCCACCGGGCTGCTCGCCGGCGAAGGCACACGGATGAGCGGCACCGTGATCGAGGAAGGGCTGCGCGGCGCCGGCGGCCATCTGCTGGACGGCGCGGGGCAGCGCTTCATGCTGGAGTACGACCCGAAGGCGGAACGGGCGACGCGTGACCTTGTCAGCCGCGCGATCATGGACGTGATCCGTAGGGGACGTGCGACACCCGAGGGCGGCGTATGGATCACGATGGGTCATCTCGGTCCGGAGAATGTCCGCAAGCAGTTCAAGGGCATGGTGGAGCGCTGCGCCGATTGCGGCTTCGACCTCGCCGCGGGCCGCGTGCCGGTGATCCCGACGGCGCACTACATGATGGGCGGCGTCGCGTTCGAGGCCGACTGCACGACGGAGCTGCCGGGCCTCTTCGCGGCGGGAGAGGATACCGGGGGCGTGCATGGTGCGAACCGCTTGGGCGGCAACGGGGTCGCGAACTCCACCGTGTTCGGCGGCATCGCCGGGGACGCGATGGCCGCCTGGGTGCCGCAGCACGGGGTGTTCGCGCCGCCCGATCTTGCCGTGGTTCAAGCTGCGATCGATGCGGCGCTCTCGCCGCTCGCTCGCCCTCCTGGCGATCTCTCCGGCCTGCGGCAACGCCTGCTCGACGTGATGTGGCAGGATGTCGGCATCCTTCGCGACGCGACCGGGCTTACGCGAGGCATCGAGGCGCTCAATGCCTTGGCGGAGGAGGTAGATGCGTGCGGGGTGCCGGATGGCGACCGCCGCTACAACCTCACCTGGCAGGACCGGCTGAACCTGGAGAACCTCGTGCTCGTCAGCCGCGCGATCGCCGCCGCCGCAATCGCGCGTACCGACAGCCGTGGTGCGCATTGGCGTGAAGATTTCCCCGAGACCGGTGACCTCGCCACCAGCCGCTACACGGTCGTCCGTCTCGCCGAGCGTGGCCTGACCGTCACGACCCGTCCGGTCAGCTTCGACATCGTCGCTCCGGGGCGCACCCTGCTGCACGACCAGGCGGCCTGAGCATGCATCGCATCGTGATCTCCGAGTTCATGGACGAGGACGCGGTCGCGCTGCTGCGCGCGCGTTTCGATGTCACCTATGATCCGAGGCTGGTCGATCAGCCGGAACGGCTCGCAGCGGCGATCGCCACGGTTCCCGCGCTGATCGTACGCAACCGCACCCAGGTGCGCGAAGCACTGCTCGATGCGGCGCCGCGTCTGCGCGTGATCGGACGACTCGGCGTCGGGCTCGACAACATCGACATCACCGCCTGCGCCGAACGCGGCGTGCGCGTGATCCCCGCCACGGGCGCGAATGCCGATGCCGTCGCGGAATACGTGATCGCGGCCGTGCTCATCCTGCTGCGCGGCGCCTATGGTGCGACCGCACGGATCGCCGCCGGCGAGTGGCCGCGCACGGCGCTGACCGGCCGCGAGGCTCAGGCGAGGCTACTCGGCCTGGTCGGCTTCGGCGACATTGCACGCCGCATCGTGCCGCGCGCGAAGGCACTCGGCATGCGGATCGCTGCCTGTGATCCGCTCGTCAACGACCACGAGATCCGTCGCAACGGCGCCGAACCGATGCCGCTCGACCGACTGGTCGCCGAGGCGGACGCAGTGTCGCTGCACGTGCCGCTGACCGACACGACACGCAAGCTGATCGACGCGCAGCGGATCGCCGCGATGCGTCGCGATGCGGTGCTGATCAACACGGCTCGCGGCGGCATCGTGGACGAGGACGCACTTGTCGCGGCACTGAAGGGCGGGCGGCTTGGTGGTGCGGCGCTCGATGTGTTCGAGAGCGAACCGCCCGAGGAACCGAGGCGCTTCGCCGATGTGCCGAACCTGCTCCTCACGCCGCACATCGCCGGCGTGACGCAGGAGAGCAATCGTCGCGTCTCGCTGATGATCGCCGAAAGGGTGGCGACGGAATTGGATCGACTGGAATGAGCAGCGAGGTCCTCTCCTTCGATGCTGCCGAGGCCCTCGCCGGGGCCGCGCTGCGCGCCGTTGGTGCGAGGAGCGAGGCAGCGGCGGAGACCGCCCGCGCGCTGGCCCGCGCCGATCTCGACGGGATCGCGAGCCACGGCCTCTCGCGCGTGCCGGCCTATGCCGCGCAGATCCGCGCCGGCAAGGTCAAGGGCGATGCGGTGCCGTCGGTGACGCGTCCGGCAGACGCAACGGTCGCGGTAGATGCGGGCGACGGGCTCGCCTATCCGGCGATCGCTGCAGCCATACGCTGGGCGGCTTCGCTCGTCGGGCGCAACGGCATCGTCGCCGCGGGGGTGCGCAACAGCCACCACGCCGGCGCACTCGGGCTGTTCGTCGAGGACCTCGCGCGCGACGCCGGCGTCTTCGCGCTCGCCTTCACCAACAGTCCCGCCGGCATCGCTCCGGCCGGCAGCGGCACGCCGCTGTTCGGCACCAACCCCGTCGCCTTCGCCTGTCCGATGACGGGGCGCGACCCGCTGGTGATCGATCTTTCGCTCTCGGTGGTCGCGCGCGGCCGCATCATGGTCGCCGCACAGAAGGGCGAGCCGATTCCCGAAGGCTGGGCCACGGATGCGCAGGGCAACCCCACCACCGACGCGAAGTCCGCGCTCGCCGGCGCGATGCTCCCGATCGGCGGGGCGAAGGGCGCAGCCCTCGTGCTGATGGTGGAGCTCCTCACTGCGGCGCTCACGGCGAGCCACGCGGGCTTCGAGGCCTCGAGCTTCTTCGATGACAAGGGCGGGCCTCCGCGGATCGGCCAGCTTGTCCTCGCGATCCGTCCCGGGGCGGTGGGAGCGGATGCGCAGGCAGTCGCCGACCGGGTCGCTGCGATCACCGCGCGGATGCTGGCCGAGCCGGGCGTGCGGCTCCCGGGCGACCGGCGGCTTGCGATCCGTGCGCGACAGCGCAGGGACGGGATACCCTACCCGGCCGCACTGCTTGCGGAACTCCGCGCGATTGCGGGCTGACGTGGTTCAGAGCGTGCTGTCGACGTCCAGGGCGTAACCCGCCGCACGCACGGTCCGCACGACATCCACCTCGTCGGGCGCGTTGAGGCTCTTGCGCAGCCGGCGGATATGCACGTCCACGGTACGAGGCTCGACATGGATGTCGGGACCCCAGACGGCATCCAGCAGCTCCTCGCGCGAGAATACTCGCCCCGGATGCTGCATGAAGAACTCCAGAAGACGGAACTCGGTCGGCCCGAGATGCACGTTCCGGCCGTTGCGGACGACACGGTGCGCGGCGAGATCCATCGTGATGTCGTGATACTTCAGCGTGCCCTTCGCCGGCGGGGTTCCGGAGCGCCGCAGCAGGGCGCGGATACGCGCGAGCAGCAGATCGATCGAGAACGGCTTGGTGATGTAATCGTCCGCCCCCGTGTTCAGACCACGCACGCTGTCGGCTTCCTCGGCGCGGGCGGTCACCATGATGACTGGGAGGTCGCGAGTGCCCGGTCGGCGGCGGATCTGACGGCACACCTCGATGCCGGACATGGCGGGCAGCATCCAGTCGAGGAGCACGAGATCCGGCTTGGCCTCTGCGATCTTGGTGATCGCCTCCTGTCCATCGGCTGCCTCGTCGACACGGAAGCCCTGTTTTTCAAGATTGTAGCGCAGCATGGTGACCAGCGGCGCCTCGTCCTCGACGATGAGAATCAGGGGCTTCAGCATGCTGGACATCCCTTCGGGCATCTTCCTGGTCCTCGCCGATTCAGCCGCCCGCCGGCGGCTCGACGATCGCGAAAGGCGAGTCATCGCTCTTGGGCCGCTCACCCTCCGCTTCCTCGCCAAGCACGATGAAGCGGATCGTCTCGGCGACATTCGTCGCATGGTCGCCGATGCGTTCGATGTTCTTTGCGACGAACAGAAGATGCGCGCAGGGGGTGATGTTGCGCGGATCCTCCATCATGTACGTCAAAAGATTGCGGAATACCGCGTTGTAGGCCTCATCAACCTGCTCGTCGCGCTGCCAGACATCCTTCGCCTTCGCCGCGTCGTACGAGGCGAAGGCGTCGAGCGTGTCCTTTAGCATCTCCTGGACCAGCCGGCTCATGCGCTGGATCGGCCCGACGCTGACCACCGGCGGCAGCTGGCTGAGCACGATCGCCCGTTTCGCGATGTTCGACGCGTAGTCGCCGATCCGTTCCAGATCGAGACCCATGCGGATCGCACCGACGATCAGCCGGAGATCGTTAGCCATCGGCTGACGCAGCGCCAGCAGTCGTACCGCCTGATCCTCGACCGAGCGGTAGAGCGCATCCACCTCGACGTCGCGCTGCACGATCGCCGCGGCGGCCGCGGCGTCGCGCCGTCCCAACGCGCTGACTGCCTCGGCGAGTGCGGTCTCGACGTTGCCGCCGATGCGCATGAGCGTATCCCGCAGCCGGCTCAGCTGCTCGTCGTAAGCCTTGACGGTATGGTCCGGCATAGCCCCTCTCTGCCCGATCAGCCGAAGCGACCCGTGATGTAGTCCTGCGTCCGCTTATCCTGAGGCCGAGTGAAGATCTCCTCGGTGGGACCGACCTCGACCAGTTCGCCGAGATGGAAGAACGCAGTTCGCTGCGAAACACGGGCGGCCTGCTGCATCGAGTGCGTCACGATGATGATGGTATAGTCCTGACGCAGCTCATCCATCAGCTCCTCGATCTTCGCGGTCGCGATCGGGTCGAGCGCGGAGCATGGCTCGTCCATCAAGATGACATCCGGCGAGACCGCGATTGCGCGCGCGATGCAGAGCCGCTGCTGCTGGCCGCCCGAGAGCGCGGTTCCGGGCTCGGAGAGACGATCCTTCACCTCATCCCAGAGCGCCGCGCGGCGAAGGCTCTGCTCGACAACGTTGTCGAGTTCTTTCCTCGACGTCGTCAGCCCGTGAATGCGCGGGCCATAGGCGATGTTGTCGTAGATCGATTTCGGAAACGGATTGGGCTTCTGGAACACCATGCCGACGCGCGCGCGGAGCTGAACAACGTCAAGCCGCGGATCATAGATGTCCCCGCCATCGAGCGTGATTCGTCCCGTGACCCGGCAAGTCTCGATGATGTCGTTCATGCGGTTGAAGCACCGCAGGAACGTACTCTTGCCGCAGCCCGAAGGGCCGATGAATGCCGTAACCTGCCGACGATAGATGTCGATCGTTACATCCTTGAGGGCGTGTTTCTCGCCGTAGAAGACGTTCACCGTGCGCGCCGCGATCGCGGGCGGCTCGTTCTGAAGCATGGGCGGCGATACCACTGTCGGCACCGAGGGTTGTGACGGAGCAATGTTGCTGTCCATGGTCACCACCTGCGTTCGAACTTCTTGCGGAGGAAGATGGCAATCGCGTTCATCGTGAGCAGAAACGCAAGCAACACGATGATGGCTGCCGAGGTCTTCTCGACGAAGCCGCGTTCGGGATTGTCCGCCCACATAAAGATCTGCACCGGCAGTGCGGTCGCCGAAGAGGTGAGCCCCTGCGGGATGTCAACGATGAACGCGACCATGCCGATCATGAGGAGCGGCGCGGTCTCGCCCAATGCTTGCGCCATGGCGATGATCGAGCCAGTCAGCATTCCGGGCAGGCCGAGCGGAAGCACGTGGTGCAGGACGACCTGCATCTTCGACGCGCCGAGGCCGTAGGCGGCCTCTCGGATCGAGGGCGGTACGGCCCGCAGAGCCGCTCGCGAAGCGATGATGATGGTCGGCAGGCTCATCAGCGCCAGCACGATACCTCCAACAAGGGGCGCAGAGCGTGGCATGCCGAAGAAGTTCAAGAAGACCGCGAGGCCAAGCAATCCGAAGATGATCGAGGGTACAGCAGCAAGGTTGTTGATGTTTACCTCGATGATATCGGTGAAGCGATTCTTCGGTGCAAACTCCTCCAGGTAGATGGCTGCGGCGACTCCAAACGGGAATGCCAGGACCAAGCAGACGAAGAGGGTGAAGAACGATCCGAGCACGCCTCCGAGCACTCCGACCAGTTCGGGGTCGCGCGAGTCTCCCGCCTTGAAGAACAACCTGTTCCATTGCAGTGCGAGGTCGCCCGACGCCGCGAGCTCCTCGATCCACGCCACCTGTTGCGCGTTGAGCCGCCCCCCCGCGCCCCCGTCCGCGGCCTTCTCGAAAAACCCCTTGCGGAACATGTCCACATCGGAGGAGGCGAGCACCCAAACCGGCTGCGTGGTACCGATCATGGACGGATCGGCGATCACCCTGTCACGCAACTCGAATTCCGCGCCGGAGGACAGGAGAGCGAGCAGGTTCCGCACCGCAACACGCCCTTGCGCGTCGGGGAAGCGCTGGCGCAGCGCGTCGCGGATGACCCGTCCGAAGTCACCCTGAGCGAGCGACTCCGGCGATTGGTTGCCCTGCGGATCGACTACGGCGGGATCGAAGGTGATCGCCAGGCGCAAGTTCGTCTGCACGAATGCCGTGACGCCGTTCGAGAGCAAGGTGATCAGGAGCCAAAGAAGGGCGCCGATCGCGACACCGATTGCAAGCACGCCGTAAGCCTTGAAGCGGCGCTGTGCCGCGTAGCGTGCGCGCAGGCGTGCCTCTGCAGCCGCATCCGTGTGGCGCGATCCGATCCGCTCCTCAGTCGGCATCATGCTCTCGGCGACACGCCGCGGCAGTGCGGAGACGCCCGCCTCATTGGGCGGCGCATGCAGAGGCTGCATCATGGAAGACCTATTCATACTGTTCCCGATACTTCTTCACCACGCGCTGGGCAATGACGTTCAGTGTCAGCGTCACGACGAAGAGCAGGAGGCCGAGCGCGAACGCCGAAAGCGTCTTCGCGCTGTCGAACTCCTGATCACCCACCAGCAGCGCGGCGATGTGGACGGTGACCGTGGTCACCGCATCGAGGGGGTTGATGGTTATGTTTGCTGCGAGCCCTGCGGCCATCACCACGATCATCGTCTCGCCCAGGGCCCGGCTGAACGCGAGGATGACGGACGCGACGATGCCAGGCAGCGCTGCCGGCAGCAGCACGAGCTTGATCGTCTCGGCCTGGGTGGCGCCCAGCCCGTAGCTGCCCTCGCGAAGTGAGTTCGGGACGGCGTTGAGCACGTCATCCGACAGGGAGGAGACGAAGGGGATGATCATGATCCCCATCACGACACCCGCGGCCAGGGCCGATTGCGAGGCGACGTTCAGGCCGATCGCCATGCCGGCATCGCGCACCAGGGGCGCGACCGTCAGCGCGGCGAAGAAGCCGTAAACAACCGTCGGAATCCCGGCGAGAATCTCGAGCACCGGCTTCACCACCGCGCGCAGGCGCCCCGGCATGAACTCGCTCATGTAGACCGCTGCCATCAGGCCTGTCGGCACGGCGACGAGCATGGCGATGACGCTGATCAGCATCGTGCCTGTGATCAGCGGAACGGCCCCGAACGCTCCAGACGCCCCGACCTGTTCCGCGCGGAGCGCCGTCTGCGGGCTCCAAGTGAGGCCGAACAGGAACTCAGTGACAGGAACTTTGGCGAAGAAGCGCAAGGCCTCGAAGATCAGCGACAGCACGATTGCGATGGTTGTCAGCACCGCGACGGTCGAGCTCGCGATCAGCAGGATATTGAGGATCTGCTCGACGGCGTTCCGGGCGCGGAATTCGGCCGAGACCATACGACGCCCCAGGAGCAAGCCGCCGATGGCGAGGGCCAGGACCACAAGCCACATCAGCCACCGGCTAATCTCGCCGAGTCGCAGATAGTGCTCGACCGCGCCGACGATTTCCGGGCGCGCCGTGTTCAGCGGTACACGGCCATAGGCCATGTTCCGAACATCCGTCAGCAGCAGGGCCAGGTCGCCTTCCGGCAGGGCGCTGAGATGATCCGGCAACCCCGCGATCACGAACTGCCGCACGAGCGAGTCGGCGGCCGAGATCCAGATCAGCAAGGCGAGCGAGGCGGGAATGCCGCACACCAGCGCGACATAGCTCCCATAGTAGGAGGGAAGGCTGTGAGGCTGCACCCCACCGGAACGGATGCGCACGGCTTCCTGGCGGCCAAGCCAGAATCCGGCGAAGCAGAGAACACAGAGGACGAGGGCGAGAACTCCAGCGGTCATGGCCATCGGCCTCTGCTTCTGCTGCTGACGGCACTCATGCGTCCGGGACCGACAGGTTTTCGAACCACCGGCGGGGACGCGAAAAGAAGCAGGCCCGCTGCGATACGGGCCTGCTCAGCGACACTCACGGACGGGTCATCAGACGCAGGTTCATCACCTCTTCCCGGAATCGGGCGCGGTTCGCGGCCGGGTGCACGATCAAACCACGCTGCGCGAGGTAGCCCGTCTCAGCATTCATGGCGCGATCGCTCATGTACTCGGCGATGAACTCGCGCATGCCCGGGATCACGTCGATGTGCGCCCGCTTGGCATAGACGAACATCGAGCGCGAGACGGGATACTTGCCGGATGCGATGTTCTCATAGGTGGGCTCGACGCCGTCGACCGTCTTGCCCTCGATCTTGTCGGTGTTCTGGTCGAGATAGCTGAAACCAAAGACTCCCATCAGCGTGCCGGTCCGGTCGGCCGCCAGACGCTGGACGATGAGGTTGTCGTTCTCGCCGCCCTCAACGAACTTCCCGTCCTCGCGGATCGCCTGGCACGCCTGCTGGCGCGCGCGGTTATCCTGGATCGCGCGAATCTCGGGAACGTTACGGCAGCCGACGTCAAGCACGAGCTCGACGAAGCTGTCGCGCGTGCCCGAGGTCGGCGGCGGGCCGATGATCTCGATCGGTGCGTTCGGGAGCGAGGGGTCGATCTCGTTCCACCGCTGGTAGGGGTTGTTGACCAGCTGGCCGTTCACCGGCACCTGCCGCGCGAGCGCCTTCCAGATCTGCTCCCGCGTGAGGTCGAACTTGGGCGAGCCCTTGCGGACGGCGATCACGATGCCGTCGAAGCCAACCGGCATCTCGATGATCTCCGTGACGCCGTTGCGCTGGCAGGTGTCGAACTCGGCTGCTGTCATCCGGCGCGAGGCATTCGTGAAGTCGGGGTGGGCGGGACCAATGCCGGCGCAGAACAGGCGCATGCCTCCGCCTGTGCCCGTCGATTCGACAACCGGCGTGCGGAAGCGGCCCGCACGGCCGAACTGCTCAGCGACGGCCGTGGTGAACGGGAACACCGTCGAGGAACCGACGATGCGGATCTGGTCGCGGGCCTGTGCCATGACCTCAGTCGGAGCGGCGGCAAGGCCGAGAACAGCCGACGCGACGATCGCGGCGACCACCGTGCGGTGACTCATCATCTCCCTCCTTCGATGACTGGCTTACGCGGACGATCCCGCATAGCGTTTCATCAGCCGGGCGGGACCCTAGGCCCCATCGGAGACTCCACGATTGCAGAACGATGAAGCTTAGATGACAACCGCTGATGACGAAGGTCCGGATGACCCGACATCATGGTCCATCGGATCCTAGCGCAACGCGCCGCATCCTCGTCACAGGAGACTCTCGCAGAAGGCAATGGTCGGAGCGGCGGGATTCGAACCCACGACCCCCAGTCCCCCAGACTGATGCGCTACCAGGCTGCGCTACGCTCCGACCGGCGTCACATCGCGCGCGGAGCCCCGGAAGTCAACCGCGGCGGCGGGCTGCGCGGGCGATCAGATCGCGGATCGCGCCGAGTTCCTGCAGCGCCTCGGCAAGCGCCGCCTTCAGCACGGCGAGCCGCTCGGCCGCGCGCGGATCGGAGGCTGGAGGCACGGTCGCGGGCGCCCCCTCGGCACGCACGCGCACGACCGGCTTCGCCCCGGCCGCCCGTGCAGGGGCGGGGCCAGCCGGCAGGCCAGGCAGGGGCAGTTGCGGCCGGCCGGGCTCCGGTGCCTCGGCCGCACGCTCGGCTTCGGCGATCGCGGCCTCGTCCTCGGCCGGGCCGTCGCGCAGGAGCCGCTGCACGCCCTTGATCGTGTAGCCCTGGATGTAGAGCAGGTCGCTGATCCGGCGCAGCAGCTCGATGTCCTCGGGCCGGTAGTAGCGCCGGCCGCCACCGCGCTTGAGGGGCGCGAGCTGCGGGAACTTGGTCTCCCAGAAGCGCAGCACGTGCTGCGGGATATGAAGCTCGTCGGCGACCTCGCTGATCGTGCGGAACGCCGAGGGCGCCTTGCGGCCACGCGGGCGGTCCGTACCGTCCTTGTCGTCGCCGCTCATGCGTCGTCGCCGGCGGGCACCGGCTGGCCGTTGATGCGGGCCTTCAGCACCTGGCTTGGCCGGAAGACGAGCACCTTGCGCGGCAGAATGGGCACCTCGACCCCGGTCTTGGGATTGCGGCCGATGCGGCGCCCCTTCTGGCGCACGGCGAAGGTGCCGAACGAGCTGATCTTCACCGACTCCCCGGCCTCCAGGGCACCAGCGACCAGTTCCAGCACCGTCTCAAGAAGCTGCGCGGACTCGTTGCGTGACAGGCCGACCTGCTCATAGACCGACTCCGCCAGCTGCGCGCGCGTCACGGTCTGCCCGGCCATCCACGTCCCTTGGTTGTGCTCTCTTCACGTCGACGCGACCGTATCAGTGACCGATGCCCCACGTCAACGAATGGCGCAAAGTCAGGGAGTTAGGTCGATGGTTGCGAATTGTGCCGCAGCCCGCTACAGGCGGACCAGCGCCGCCCCCCAGGTCAGGCCGCCGCCGATCGCCTCCATCAGCACGAGCTGGCCCGGCCGCAGCCGCCCGTCGCCATGCGCCTCAGCCAGCGCCAGCGGGATCGAGGCGGCCGAGGTGTTGGCGTGGCGGTCCACCGTGACGACCACGCGCTCGATCGGCAGGTGAAGCTTCTTCGCCATGGCCTCGATGATGCGGAGGTTCGCCTGGTGCGGCACCAGCCAGTCCACCGCCCCGTGGTCGAGCCCGTTGGCCGCCAGCGCCTCGTCCACCACCGCCGAGAGCTTCGCGACCGCGTGGCGGAACACCTCGCGACCGTGCATCCGCACATGGCCGGCCGTGCCCGTGCTGCCTGGGCCGCCATCGACATAGAGGATGTCGGCATGGGCTCCGTCGGCGTGCAGATGCGTCGAAAGGACGCCCGGTCCGGCCCCGCCGGCGACGCCTTCGGCCGCGCGCAGCACCACCGCCCCTGCCCCGTCGCCGAACAGCACGCAGGTGCCACGGTCGGACCAGTCGAGGATGCGCGAGTTCACCTCCGTGCCGACCACGAGCACGCAGCGCCCGTGGCCGGCGCGGATCATCGCATCCGCCACGGAGAGGGCGTAGATGAAACCGGTGCACACGGCGGCAACGTCGAAGGCGAAGCCGCGATGGATGCCGAGCTTGGCCTGCACCCGCACGGCCGTCGCGGGGTAGGTCTGGTCGGGGGTCGAGGTCGCGAGCACGATCCCGTCCACCTCCTCTGGCGCGATGCCGGCATCGGCCAGCGCCGCGCGCGCGGCCGCGGCGCCGAGATCGGAGGCAAGCTCCCCCTCACGGGCGATCCGGCGCTCGCGGATCCCCGTGCGCTCGACGATCCACTCATCCGAGGTGTCGATGCGCGTCGAGAGCTCGGCATTGGTCACGACGCGCTCGGGCAGGTAGCCGCCATAGCCGGCGATCACGGAACGGATCGCGGTGGTGCGCAACGCCTCGCGCGCGGTCTCGGTCTTCATCTCACCCTGCCATTGCGGACGTGACGGGCACCTGCATTTCGGCCGGGCGCATGCGTGTCAGCTCGTCGCGGATCCGCGCGTTGAAGCGGTGCAGCACCATGTCGATCGCGAGGTCCGTCGCATGGGCGAAGCCCAGCGCGTCGGTGCCCCCGTGGCTCTTCACGACCACGCCGTTCAGCCCCACCAGGACAGCGCCGTTGTAACGCCGCGGATCGAGCCACTCGCGCAGCCGCTCGAGCGCGGGCCGGGCGAGCACGTAGCCGAGCTTGGCCGCGATCGAGGAGGAGAACACCTCGCGCAGGAGGTCGCGCACCAGCTTGAGCGTGCCCTCACCGGTCTTGAGCGCGACATTGCCGGTGAACCCGTCCGTCACCACCACATCGACCGTGCCGGCGGCGATGTCGTGGCCCTCGACGAAACCGTGGAACAGCGGCGCGATCGGGCTCGCCTTCAGCACCTCGGCCGCCTCGCGCACGCGCTCATCGCCCTTCAGCTCCTCCGCACCGACATTCAGCAGGCCGATCGAGGGCTGGTTGAGCCCCAGCACGGTGCGCGCGAACACCTCGCCCATCACCGCGAACTCGACCAGGTTGCGGCTGTCGCACTGCACGTTGGCGCCGAGATCGAGCATCACGAAGTCGCCGCGCGCCGAGGGGCCGATGCCCGCCATGGCCGGCCGGTCGATCCCGGGCAGCGTCTTGAGCACGATCTTGGCAAGCGCCATCAGGGCGCCCGTGTTGCCGGCGGACACCACACCCTCGGCGTCGCCCGCGGCGACCGCGTCGATCGCCAGCCGCATCGAGCTGCCGCGCAGCCGCAAGGCCGCGGTGGGCTTCATCTCGTTCGGCACCGCCTCAGGCGCGTGGCGCAGCGTCGAGGCAGCGCACGCGCGCGGATGCGCGGCGAGCAGCGGAGCCACGCGCGCCTCGTCGCCGAAGAGCAGGAAGCGAACCTGCGGGTGGCGCTCGGCGGCGATCTCCAGCCCCTCGATGACGATCTCGGGGGCCCGGTCGCCGCCCATCGCGTCGATCGCGAGGACACCGGACGCGCTCACCGCGTCGGGCTCCGTGTCATCGGTCGGGGCGCCAGGGGACGCCGCGCCGCCCCGTCAGGGACGGACGACCGCCTTCAGCGTCTTGCCGGCAGGAGCGACCTCGCGCCCGTCATAGTGCCCGCAGGAGGGGCAGACATGGTGCGGGCGCTTCAGCTCGCCGCAGTTCGGGCACTCGGCATGAGCCTCACGGCCGAGGGCCTCGTGCGACCGCCGCATGTTGCGCCGGGAGGGGGACGTCTTGCGCTTCGGGACCGCCATGGCACGGGCCTCGCCTTGTCACAAAATGGAAACGGGATGGACGGGGCTGGTTAGCAGACGCCCGCACCCCCGTAAAGTTACATGTCCCCGGCACCTGCGTCGGCCTGGGGCGCGCAGGAAGCAGGGCAGCCGTCTCAGCTCTTGCGCCGGCGCGCGAGCGCGGCGAACGGCCCGTCGGCGGGCGCCTCGGCCGGGGGCGGCACCTCGAGCACCGCTCCCGGCCGGCGTGGCCAGGGATCGAGGGCCAGAGCGAGGGTCTCGACCACCGACTCGCCGAGGTCGAACCGGCCGCCCTCGTAGGGCACCTCGTCCTCGGTCTCGGGATCGACGGTCTGATCGGCGGCGAGATCGGCTTCGCTGCCGGGGCGGAACACCAGCCTGAGCGGCACGTCGAGCGTCTGCTCGAAGGGATCGAGCGAAACCACACAGACCTGGGTCAGGCGCGCGTGGATGACGCCCTCGGCATCGATCACGCCCCCGCCTGCGGGCACGAGCTGCACGCGGGCCCGGAGAACCGCCAGGGCTTCGATCCCGAGGCGGCGGGCGACAGCGGCGCACTCGGCGGGGCTGGCGGCGATCTCGATGGCCTCGCCGGACGCGCGCAGCCGAGCGGTCTCGACCAGGCGGGAGAACTCGGGCGCGGGCGTCACGTGAGCGACTCGGCGGCAGGCAGGAACGCCG
Organism: Elioraea tepidiphila DSM 17972; assembly: GCF_000378465.1. GTDB lineage: Bacteria > Pseudomonadota > Alphaproteobacteria > Acetobacterales > Acetobacteraceae > Elioraea > Elioraea tepidiphila. The sequence goes on along the minus strand of NZ_KB899918.1, from coordinate 1,190 downwards.
CCTCGCCGCGGCAGAGTGCCGCGAAGGGCTGGACGCCGAGATGCGCGCGCTGCCGGCGCGTGGCGCGGGCGAGGCGCTGCGCCGCGGCGACCGGCCCGGCCGAGCGCCACACATTGCGCGACAGGGCCGCCGCCAGGGCCGCATCATCCGCCTCGGCCAGTGCCGCCGTGTAGGCGGTCGCGCGGCCGTGGAACGCCTCCCACATCCGCTTGACCCGCTTGCCCACGCCGAGATCGGCGACACCCATCTCGCGCAGGTTCTGGTCCATGTCGGAGAACATCGCGTCGAACACGGCCTGCGACAGCGCCGGCGGCTGATCGCCCGGCTCCTCGCGCATGCGGTCGATCAGCAGGAAGGCAAACAGCGCGACCATGTCGAACCGTCCGTCCAGCGTATCCGGCACGCCGAGATCGCGATACCAGGCGGGCTCGCGCGCCGCGGCGACGGCCGCGCCGTAGAGCAGATAGCCCTCGCGCTCGAACGGGCGGCGGCGGAACAGGCGGGAGAGCGGCATTGCGGCTCGATTGACAGGTCCGGGCACAGTGTGTCACCGCATCAGATGGCGTTCCGGTGGGGCGGGTCAATCCGACCCGCGGAACGGGGAGCATGGAGCCCGGTCATGACGGTGGTGCGGATCCGGCACGGGGTGGCGCTGGCGGCGGCCTTGACGATCGGCGCCTGCGCGATGGTCGCGCCGACCAAGGAGACACGGGGCCACCGTGTCGAGACCTATCAGCTCGAGGAGATCGTGCCGGGCGTGCAGACCCGCGCGGATGTCGCGGCCCTGCTGGGCTCGCCCTCGATCACCGCGCCTTTCGGCGACGATTCCTGGTTCTATGTCAGCAGCGTCACCCGCACCCGCGTCGGCCGGACCCAGGCGGTGGACGAGCAGACCGTGGTGGCGATCCGGTTCGATGAGCGCGGCGTCGTGCAGAAGGTGGAAACGCTCGGGCTGGACGATGCGACCGAGATCACGCCGGTGGCCCGTGTGACGCCCACGCCGGGCAATGACCGCAACTTCCTCCAGATGCTGTTCGGCAATATCGGCCGGTTCACGCCGGGCAGGGACAGCGGGCGCATGCCGGGCAGCGGCATCTAGAGCCTGATTCCTTCTGGTGGAATCGGATTGGGTGTTCCGGCGCGTTTGGTTTTCTGATTCAAGCTGCTGGCTGGGCTGGAGGCCAGCAGCC
>NZ_KB899917.1 GCF_000378465.1 Elioraea tepidiphila DSM 17972 | reverse complement strand
ACCTTCGGCTCCTATGCCTTCGGCTTCCTGCACGTCAGCAAGCAGCCCGAAGCAGCGGTGGCGGTGCTGCACAACGACGTGCTGCCGTTCTACCGCGAGCTCGATCTGCCGGTGGGTGCGGTGCTGACCGATAACGGTCGCGAGTTCTGCGGCACCGAGACGCACCCCTACGAGCTCTACCTGGCGCTGAACGAGATCGAGCACCGCAGGACGCGCGTGCGCACGCCGCGCACCAACGGCTTCGTGGAGCGCTTCAACGGCACCGTGCTGGACGAGTTCTTCCGCGTGGCGATGCGCGAGAAGGTCTACGCTTCGGTCGAAGCGCTGCAGGCCGATCTCGACGCCTGGCTGATCCACTACAACACCGAACGGCCGCATCTCGGCTACCGAAACCAGGGACGCAGGCCAATCGAAACCATCCAACAATCCGTCAGGCAAGATGGTTAAGAGGACATTTGGGACCTTGCCGACGCGATGCGCCACGCCAGTCGCTGACCGTTCAGAGTCACGAAACGGGCGCATGCCGGTGCGCGTGGCCACCGCTGATGTGAGCGACGTCGTCGGATGCACGGAGCCGAACGGGGAGGCCTCGTCGAGACGCCGATGCAGCCGTGCGGGCGATCTCCGGAAACCAGGGACAGGACACGATCACACTGCCGCCGCCGATCGCGCCTCTCCGCGAGAGCACAAGAAAGGCCGCGTTCGCGCCATGGCGCATGCCGACATCGTCGGCGTGCAGGATCGTGGCGCCTGTCACGATCGTGGCCCGAGCATCCAGTCGAGGATCAGCGGGATCTCGGCGGCCATCATGCTCCAGCCGTGCTCAGCACGGCAGCCACGCGCGCGCGCCTCCACCACGAGCGGCGTATCGGGACGGTTGACGATGTCATAGACCGCGCCACCGGTCGGGATGAGCGAGCGGTCGCAGGGCAACCGCGTGTCGCGATCCATGCCGATCGGCGTGCAGTTGACGAGGAGGTCAGACCGCCCCAGCGAAGCCACGGCGGACAACCCGGGGAACGTCTCGCGCAGCGCAGCAACAAGCGCCTCCGCGCGCATCCGATCGGAATCGTGCACCGCGATCGCCCCCGGACGCTCGCCCGCGATCGCCATGGCGACAGCGCGGCCGGCTCCGCCGGCGCCGAGAACCTGTACCTGCTTGCCGGAAATCATGATTCCGGCTGCGCGCGCGCCCGCGAGAAACCCCGCCCCGTCGCAGTTGCCCGCCTGCCAGCCTTCGGCCGCGGGGCGCAACATGTTGGCCGACCCGGCGCGCCGCGCCGCCTCGTCGGGCGTTGCGACCGTCAGGCCGGCGATCTTGTGCGGGATTGTTAGCACCAGCCCCGCCAGGTTGCGCAGGTGCCGCATGCCGTGGAGGAAGGATGTGAGCCCGTCGGGAGCGACATGCATGGCCAGATAGACCGCATTGGCGCCGCGCGCAGCGATGCCGTCCGCGTACTCGGCGAAGCCCTTGATGTGCGCCGTCGGGTCGCCGACGATGCCGATGATCCGCGTCGAGCCGTCGATCCTCATCGTCCGGCGAGCACCAGCGGGGTCTCCAGCCTCCGCTCCTGGGCGCGGAACCACAGGCGCACCGTCATCCGCTCGCTGCGGTGCCCCGCGACCTCGGCTTCGAGCTGCACGGCATGGCTGTCGTTGCCATCGAAGCGGAAGCGCCCCTCCGGTCCCGTCATCGTCCGTTGGCGGGGATCGTTGGTGATGAACGAGCGATTGAACAGGGTCACGATTGCGCCCTCCACGGGCCTCCCCGAGCGGTCGACAACGCGGCCCTCGATCACGCCGGTGGCGTGCGCCGCGACATAGACGTTCCAGGCGAGCGTGCTGGCAAGGATCGCTCCCGGCACGACCACCCAGCGCGACCGCAGCCAGGACGCGCTCATCCCTTGGTCGCTCCCGAGGTGAGTCCGCGGATGAACTCCTTCTGCGCCATCAGGAACACAAGAATACCCGGCAGCAGCACCATCACCACGAAGGCGTAGAGCGCACCCGTGGTGTCCTCGAGATAGGACAGGAAGCGGGCGAGGCCGAGCGGTAGGGTCTGCATCTCCGCGTCCCGCGTGATGATCAGCGGCCACATGAAGCTGTTCCACGACCATATGAAGGCGAGGATCACGTTGGTCGCGATCGCGGGCTTCGACAGCGGCAGCAGCACGGTGGCGATGATGCGCCACTCCGAGAGCCCGTCGATGCGCGCGGCATCGATCAGGCTCTTCGGCACCGCCTCGAACGAGGCCTTGTAGATGAAGATGCAGACGATGGTGGAGAGCAGCGGCAGGGCGAGCCCGAGATGCGTGTTCAGCACGCCGAGCCGGGCCGAGATCAGATAGGCGGGAATGATCGTCGCCTGGAAGGGGATCAGCATGCAGGAAAGCAGCAGCAGCAGTACCAGGCGTTTCGCCGGGAAGTGCCTGGTGAGCGCGTATCCCGCGAGCGCGTTCAGCACGACATTGCCGGCGACCGCCAGCGCCGAGACGATCACGCTGTTCAGCAGGTAGCGCGGGAACGGGATCAGGTACCAGACATCGACGAAGTTGAAGAGATGCGGGTCAAGCGGCGTCAGGCGCGGCGGATAGGCATAGATGTTCTCGTCGGTGATCGCGGTCTTCAGCACCCAGTAGAAGGGCAGCAGCATCACCGCCGAGACCAGCACCAGCACGGCGTGGCGGGCCCAGGGAAAACCGCGGCGCATCAGTCGCGCTCCACCGCCCCGGCATTGCCGCCGGCCGCCCAGTTGGCGAGCACGGTCAGCACCAGCAGCAGGCTGAACTGCACCACCGTGATCGCGGCGGCATAGTCGAACTTCGTCTGCCCGAACCCGGCCTTGTAGATGTAGGTGATCAGCAGCTCGGTCGCGTGGCCCGGGCCGCCATTGGTCATGATGTAGACGAGATCGAAGCTGGTGAAGCTGTTCAGCAGCCCGATCACGGCGCAGAGGAACAGCGAGGGCCGCAGCATCGGCAGGGTGATGCGGAAGAACCGTGCCCGGGCGGGGGCACCATCGATCCGCGCGGCCTCGTAGAGATGCTGCGGGATCGACTGGAGCCCCGTCAACAGCACGATCATGTAGAATCCGATAACCTGCCAGATATCGGTGACGATCACCGCGGGCAGGGCCATGTCGAACGAGGCCAGGAAGCCGAGGGGCTGTTCGATGACGCCGGTCGAGCGCAAGACCCAGTTGAAGAACCCGCCGCGCTCGTCATACATCCAGCGCCAGATGATCCCGACCGCGACCGTCATCAGCGGATACGACAGGAAGACGATCGTGCGGTAGACCGAGGCCCCCTTGAGATCGCTGTTCACCAGGAGCGCAATCCCGAGCGCCAGCACGATCGCGACGGGCGCGGCGCCGATCCAGATCAGGGTGTTCCAGAACGCCTGCCAGAACACGTCATCCCAGAGGAACATCTCCTCGTAGTGCTCGAACCCGACCCAACGGGCCGGGCGCATCGGCGACCAGGACTGGAACGACAGCACCACGTTCCAGCCGAGCGGGATCATGCGGTAGAGCAGGAAGATCGCAAGCGAAGGCAGCAGGAAGCAGACGATCAGCGCAAGCTCGCGCGTCCGCTTCCTGCCGTACCAGCCTACCTTTCCGGCCACGGTCAGGCCCGGTCGAGCTCCCGCTGCACGCGCCGCTCGGCATCGGCGAGCGCGCGCGCCGCCGGCTTGCGCCCCAGCAGCGCGTTCTGGAGCTCGGGCCAGAAGGCCTCCTTGATGCGGCTGTCGAGCGGCGTGCGCCAGTTGCCGACCATCTTGTCGGTATGCTCGATCTGGGTGCGCAGGATTGCGTGGACGGTCGGATCCTCCTTCTCGAGCTTCGCCAGGAGCGCGGTGTCGACGGCGGTGTTGCCGGTGAGGATGCGGCGCTGGTTGGCGAGCTGGCCGGCCTGCGCGTCGGCGGTGACATGCTTGACGAAGGCAACCGCAAGGTCAGGGTGGCGCGAGCCCTTGCTGACGCCGAGCCCATGGCTGTTCGGCGTGGAGTAGCCGCCCGGCGCATGCGCGACACCGAGGCTCTCCGGGGTCACCCAGGTCCCCTGACCGCGGAAGAAGTAGTAGGCCGGCGAGTGCGCGTGCAGCATGCCGACATTGCCGGCGCCGAACGCGCCGTTGGGTTCGACCCAGCGGCCCGTCCACGAGATCTTGTTGATCGCGCCGCTGTCGGAGGCGCGGGCGAGCTTCTCGACGACCTCCGCGGCCTTCGGTGTGTTGAACGCGGTCTTCTTCAGATCCGGCGTCAGCAGCTCGATGCCGTTCATCGCGAACAGCGGCCAGTAGAGCCAGTCGAAGTTGAGCGTCAGGAAGCCCGTCCGATCGCCGCCCTTGATCCGGTCGGCGAAGCCGAGGATGTCGTCGAAGGAGCCGGGCGGGCCGGAGAGGCCGGCCTGCTGGAACAGGGGCTTGTTATAGAACAGCAATGTCTTGGTGATGTAGAACGGCACCATGAAGTTGCGGCCCTGGTAGGTCCAGTTCGCCAGATACTCGGCGTTGAAGCGCGACTTGACCGCGGGATCGCCGGCGATCGCCTCCGTCAGGTCCATCAACGCGCCGTTCGCGGCATATTCCAGCCAGAGCGCACCCTGGGTGTTGATCACGTCGGGCGGCGTGCCGGCGGCCAGCTGCGTCTGGTAGAACGGCGGCAGCTCCGGCCCCTTCTTGTCGAGCCACTCGACCTCGGCACCGGGGTTGGCGCGCTGGAAGCTCTCGATCCAGCCCCGGATCAGTGGCTCCTGATCGATGATGTTCCAGGTGAGGAAGCTGATGCGCCGGCGCGTCTGCGCGATCGCCGGGGTTGCGAGCGAGGCGGCGAGCGCCACGGATGCCTTGAGGGCGGAGCGGCGGCCAAGCATTGCAGTCCTCCCGTTCTGGTGGGGTTTGGTTTCGATGCTAGATCAGGCAGCGGCCTCGCGCCAAGCGATCTCGCGGCCCTCGCGCGCCGAGCGTTCCGCGAGCAGGCAGGCGGCCACCGCCGCGCGGCCTTCTTCCGGCGTGACGATCGCCCGGCCGGCGCGGAATCCCTGGATCGCCCGTTCCGCCTGGGTCGCGAGCTCATGCACCTCGCCCGAGGGGGCGAAGTCGAGTGCCTCGGCGCGCTCGCCCGGCGCTGCGCGTCCGCGGAACAGGTGCAGGCTCGCGGACGCCGTCTCGGCCCGGTCCATCGCGGCAGACCAGAGCGCACGGATCGAGCCGCCGTCGCCGATGAGCGAGACGGCGAGATGATGCTCGAACCCAGCGACCGTGTTGACGATGGTCGCGGCCGCGCCGTCGGCGAACCGCAGCGTGGCGTCGAGGGCGTGCGGCATGCCGGGATCGCCCACGGCGTTCGCGCGCAGCGACACCGGCTCGCCCGAGCCGCGCAGCCACCAGAGCGCGAGATCGGCGTGGTGCACCGCCTCCTCGAGCAGCCATGAGCCGACGCGCGCGCGGTCGTAGCGCCAACCGCCCGAGCCCGATCGGTAGGGAAAGCGGAACAGCGTGATCTGCACCACCCGCGGCCTGCCGATCGCCCCCTCATCGATCAGCGCGCCGATCCGGCCCCACTGCGTGGAAAGGCGCATCTCGTGGCCGATCGTCAGGACACGACCGGAGGCGCGCGCGGCGGCGATCAGCCGGTCGCACTCGGCAAGCGAGAGCGCCATGGGCTTCTCAAGCAGCACGTGCTTTCCTGCCGCGAGCGCCGCCTGGGCGACCTCGGCATGCAGGTGGTTCGGCACGGCGACAAAGACAGCCTCGATCTCGGGCGCGGTCACGGCTTCGGTCCAATCGCCGACCATGCGCGCCTCGGGCCACGCGCGACGCGCTGCCTCGGCCGCCTCGCCGCGCGCCGCGATCACGGCAAGCCGCGCCGAGGGGGCGGATGCGATCGCGCGCGCATGGTGTCGGCCCCAGGCGCCGTAGCCGATCAGCCCGACCCGCATCGGCGCGGTCACAGGCGCCGCCCCGTATCGCGGTCGAACAGATGGACGCTGTCCGGCGCGATCGCGAGCCGCACACGCTCGCCCGGGCGGCGCACGCTGCGCGGCGGCACCTTCACATGCAGCGCATGGCCGGCGAGATCGAGCGTGACCAGCGTTTCCGATCCGAGCGGCTCGACAACTACCGCCGGCGCGTCGATCACCGGACGATCCGTCGGCGCATCCGGCGCCAGGTAGCCGAGACGCTCGGGCCTCAGTCCGATCACGAGGGCCTCGCCCTCATAGCCGTGTGCGTCCGGCGGTAGTGGGATCGCCGTGCCGTCGGGCAGCACCGCGGCGCCGCCCGCGATCGCGCCGGGCAGAAGGTTCATCGCCGGTGCCCCCATGAAACCGGCGACGAAGCTGGTAGCGGGGGTGTCATAGATCTCCTCCGGCGTGCCGACCTGCTGGATATGGCCGCCCTGCATCACCACGATCCGGTCGGCAAGCGTCATCGCTTCGACCTGGTCGTGCGTGACGTAGATCGTGGTGGCGCGCAGCCGGTCGCGCAGACGCTTGATCTCGGTCCGCATCTGCACACGCAGCTTGGCGTCGAGGTTCGAGAGCGGTTCATCGAACAGGAACACCTTGGGGTCGCGCACGATCGCTCGGCCCATCGCGACGCGCTGGCGCTGGCCGCCCGAGAGCTCACGCGGGCGCCTGGCGAGCAGATGCGCGATATCGAGGATTGAGGCCGCCTCCTCGACGCGGCGGCGGATCTCGGGCTTCCCCACACCCCGATAGCGCAGCGAGAACGCCATGTTCTCGGCCACCGACATGTGCGGATAGAGCGCGTAGTCCTGAAACACCATGGCGATGTCACGATCCTTCGGATCACGCTCGTTCACCACCGCGCCGTCGATCGCGATCTCGCCCGAGGTGATGTCTTCGAGCCCGGCGACCATGCGCAGGATCGTGCTCTTGCCGCAGCCCGACGGGCCGACGAGGACAACGAACTCGCCATCGGCGATCTCGAGATCGACGCCGTGGACCACCTCGACCCCGCCGAACGCCTTGCGCACCTGGCGCAGGCTCACGGTTGCCACGGACGCCCCTCTCCCTTCCCGCACGAAACCGGTCCATTCTGAGGACCGGGTCGTTCCGCTGACAAGGGGTCGCCATGGCGAAGCCTGCGACGATGAAGGGGCCGGGGGTGTTCCTCTCGCAGTTCATCGGCGCGGCGCCGCCCTTCGATTCACTGCCCGGACTGGCCCGATGGGCCGCGGGGCTTGGGTTCCGCGGCGTCATGGTGCCGACACACGATGCGCGCATCCTCGACGTCGCAGCGATCGCCCGTTCGTCGGCGCGCGCGGGCGAGGTGCGCGGGGTCCTCGCTGATCATGGACTGGTGCTCTCGGAACTCGGGGCACAGCGGTTCGGCTGGCTGCTCGCGCACCACCCGGCCTATAGTGTCGCGGCAGAGCGCATGGCACCGGCGGATGTCGAGGATCGCGCGGCGTGGGCGGCCGAGCAGCTTCGCCACGTGGCGCAGACGTGCCGTGCGCTCGGCGTGGCGCGCTGCGCGGTGTTCTCCGGCGCGCTGGTGTGGCCCTACGTGCATCCCTGGCCGCTCCGTGATGCCGGCCTGATCGCCGAGGGATTCGCCGAGCTCGCGCGGCGCTGGCGCCCCATTGTGCAGACCTTCGACGATGCCGGCGTCGATCTCTGCGTCGAGCCGCATCCCGGCTGCGACGTGCATGATGGCGTCACCTTCGAGCGGTTCCGCGCAGCCCTCGGCAACCACCCGCGCATCAAGCTCTTATACGACCCGAGCCACATGGTTCTGCAGGGCATGGACTATCGCGGCTTTATCGATGCCTATGCGCCGCTGATCGCTGCGTTCCATGTGAAGGACGCGGAGTTCCGCCGGTCCGCCCGATCAGGTGCATTCGGCGGGTTCCAGACCTGGATCGATCGGCCCGGCCGCTACCGCAGCCTCGGCGACGGCACGATCGACTTTCGCGCCGTGTTCTCGGGTCTTGCGGAGCACGGCTACGACGGCTGGGCGACGCTGGAGTGGGAGTGCTGCCTGAAGCGCGCGGAGGATGGCGCACGCGAGGGGGCGGCTTTCATCGCGCGCCACATCATCGCGGTAACGGAGCAGGACTTTGATGCCAGCATGCAGGCGCGCGGACTGTCTGACAGTGCTGTTCGGCGTGCGCTCGGTCTGGTGCCGTGAGCTGGAGCGTGTCTGCCTCCGCGCCGGTCGCAAGCGGATCGACCTGAGTCACAGTGATCTGTGACAGAAGCCCGTCGGCAACGCGAGGCTCTCACGTCTATGGCTATGCAGGACCGGACAGAGGTCAATGCAGAAGGGGTCCGGCATGAGACAATTGGTCATGCGCAGGAGCACTTCCTCTCGATCCATTGCGTAAACGTCCCGCTCTCCGACGCGGCAGCCTGCGCCAGTGGAGAGACAAGGTAGTGTCCGCGCGGTTCGCGTCCGATATCACCTGCAAGAAGCGGTGCAACGATATGGCCGTCGACAAGGTGGCGCGCGGCAAACGTGGTGCTCTCAAGCACGGCACCAAAGCCCAGCGCCGCCGCCTGCGGCCACGGTCCCGGCGCAGCCGAAGGTGCGCGGCCTGCTCTCGACCGAGCTCTTCTCAGTCGACGGCACGCCCCTGGAAGCATGGGCCAGGACCGAAAGGGGGCGGCCGAAGGACGGCTCAGGCCAGTCTCCCGATGCGGACCTCAATGGCGAGGAAGACTTCCGCGGCCAGAAACGCGCGGCACCGACACGCATGCATCGACCACAGACCCGGACGCCAGGCTGTTCGGAAAGGGGCCGGGCAAGGAGGTGACGCTCTGCTTCACGGGCCATGCACTGACGGAGAACCGGAACGGCCGGATCGTCGGAGCCGTCGTCATCCGCGCCTCGAGCCACGCCGAGGGGCTGGCCGCGCTGCACCTCATCGCGCCGCACGCCGACCGATCGAACGCGGTTACCCTGGGCGCAGACAAGGCATTCGGCGCGCGCGACTTCGGTGCCGGGCTGCGCGAGATCAACGTCAGCCTGCACCTGGCGCAGAACAACAGCGGGCGGCGGTTGAGCTGGTTGCGGTACACCGTGCCACCCCGGCGCGATGGAGGTGGACGGAGACCGAAGGTCGACCAGAGGGCAGAGCTATGTTGGCGGCGGCAGGGTCTACACGGTGATGATCCCCAACCTGCGCTCGGCCACGCCGATGCCGATCATGGAGCGCATGATCGTGCCCGACAGCATGGTCTACAAGGACAGCTATGCCAGCGACGATCCCTTGGATGCCTCGGCGTTCCACCATCGGCGGATCCATCACGGCGATGGCTTCGCGGCGCGCGAGACGCACATCAACGGGATCGAGAACTTCTGGAGCCAGGCGAAGCGGCACCTGCGCCGGTTCAACGGCATCCCGCGCCAGAGCTTCCAGCTGTTCCTCAGCCAGTACGAGTGGAGGTTCAGAGGTCGGGGGGGGATGCCCCCCCCGCATCACTCAGTCGTCGAGGAAGCTCCGCAGCTTCCGGCTCCGGCTCGGATGCTTCAGCTTGCGCAACGCCTTCGCCTCGATCTGGCGGATGCGCTCGCGCGTCACGCTGAACTGCTGGCCGACCTCCTCCAGCGTGTGATCGGTGTTCATGCCGATGCCGAAGCGCATGCGCAGCACGCGCTCCTCGCGCGGCGTGAGGCTGCCGAGCACGCGCGTCGTCGCCTCGCGCAGATTGGCCTGGATCGCCGCATCCAGCGGGATCACCGCGTTCTTGTCCTCGATGAAGTCGCCGAGATGGCTGTCCTCCTCGTCGCCGATCGGGGTCTCCAGGCTGATCGGCTCCTTGGCGATCTTCAGCACCTTGCGCACCTTTTCGAGCGGCATGCCGAGCTTCTCGGCCAGCTCCTCCGGCTGCGGCTCCCGGCCGATCTCGTGCAGCATCTGCCGGGAGGTGCGCACCAGCTTGTTGATCGTCTCGATCATGTGCACCGGGATGCGGATCGTGCGCGCCTGATCCGCGATCGAGCGCGTGATCGCCTGGCGGATCCACCACGTCGCGTAGGTCGAGAACTTGTAGCCGCGGCGGTACTCGAACTTGTCCACCGCCTTCATCAGGCCGATGTTGCCCTCCTGGATCAGGTCCAGGAACTGCAGGCCGCGGTTGGTGTACTTCTTGGCGATCGAGATCACGAGGCGCAGGTTTGCCTCGATCATCTCCTTCTTCGCCCGCGCGGCATCGCGCTCGCCCTTCTGAACCGTCAACACGACACGACGGAACTCGCCCACCGGGAGGTGGACCTCGTTGGCGATCGCGGCGATCTTGGCGCGGACGCTCTCGACCTCGTCCGCATGCTTGGACGCGAAGGTCTTCCAGCCCTTGCCCGGCAGCCCGGCCACCCGCTCGAGCCAGCCAGGATCGAGCTCGTGGCCGCGATACTCCTTGAGGAAGTCCTCGCGCTTGACCTTCGCTCCCTCGGCGAGGCGCAGGAGCTGGCCCTCGAATGCGGTCAGCCGCTGGTTCAGATCGCGCAGCTCCTCGACCAGCTGCTCGATGCGCGCGTTGTTCAGATGCACCTTCTGGACCAGTTCGACGACCTCGGCCTTCGCCTTCTCGTACTTCTTCTCCGCCTGGGGCGTGGGCGTGCCGCCCTCGGAGAGGGTCTTCAGCCGTCCCTCCTGAAGCTTGGCGAGCTTCTTGTAGGCGGCCGCGATCGCCTCGAACGTCGCCAGCACCTCCGGCTTCAGCTTCTCCTCGAGCGCCGAGAGCGAGAGCTGCGCGCCCTCGTCGTCGTCGAACTCCTCGCCGCCGGCCTCGTCTTCAACCACGGCCGCGGATGCGGGCGCTGCTGCCGCGGCCTCCTCCGGGGTCTGGCCGGCGCCGTGCGTCGCCTCGAGGTCGATGATGTCGCGCAGCAGGATCTTCCCCTGCTGGAGCGCGTCGTGCCAGGCGATGATCGCCTTGAAGGTGAGCGGGCTCTCGCACAGCCCGCCGATCATCATGTCGCGGCCGGCCTCGATCCGCTTGGCGATCGCGATCTCGCCCTCGCGGGAGAGCAGCTCGACCGAGCCCATCTCGCGCAGGTACATGCGCACCGGGTCGTCGGTGCGGCCGAGTTCGGCCTCGTCGACGTTGCCGCCCGAGCCCTCGTCCTCGTCCTCCTCCTCGGCCTTGGCGGCCTTGGCGACGGGGGCGGCCTCGGCCTCCTCGGCCTCCTCCGCCTCGACCACGTTGACGCCGAGCTCGCTCAGCATCGCCATGGTGTCCTCGATCTGCTCGGAGGAGACTTGGCCAGGGGGCAGGGCGGCATTCACGTCGTCATAGGTGACGTAGCCGCGCTCCTTGCCGCGCGCGACGAGCTTCTTGACCGCCGCCGACTGAGTGTCGAGCAGGGCGCCCTCGGCAATGTCCTCGCCTGAGGGGTCGGCGGTTGTGGTGGTGGTCGGCTTCGCCATTCGGGTCACCTCGGTCGGTGGTCGGGGCGGGGGCGCGAAAAAGCACCCCCTATCTTATGTATGTGTCTCGCGAGGTCGGGACGGGTCATGGCGCGGCGTCCTCGGCGTAGTCGGCGCGCAGTTCGGCACACATCCGGTCCAGCGCCTCGACCCGGCGGAGATTCGCCTCGCAGAAATCGGCCGCGAGCGCCGCCCGGGCCTCCGCGACTTCCTGTTCCAGCCGCTCCGGGTGCAGCCCGGCGAAGGCGCGCTCGATCGCGATGGCAGCCTCCTCCGGCGTGGCATCCGGCAGCGTCGTCGGCGGAATGTCGGTCAGGCCGCGCCCCAGAACGGCCTCCAGCGCCTCTGCGAGCCCCGAGTTGCGCAGGTGGTCGACGGCGCCCTCGGGGTCAAGGCCGATCAGGGCGGTCCTGACCTGCTCGCAGTGCGGAGAGGCGAAGCGTTCGGCCGCGAGCGCATCCTCGAAGCGGGGCAGCAGCATCGGATGTGTCAGCAGCAGGGCGAGCAGATTGCGCTCGCGCAGCATCCGCGAACGGTCGGCCGCGAGGGCGGGACGCTGGACGGGGCGGGAGGGCCGGGCCGGGGCGGCCCGACCAGCCGGGCGGTGACGGAACCAGCGGTCACGGAAGTGGCGGCGGTATTCGTCGCGCAGGTCGCGGTCCTGGATGCGCTCGGCGAGCTCGTCCAGGCGCCGGCGCTGGGCGGCGCGCTCTTCCGGGGCGGCCGCTGGGGCCACGATCGCGTCGAACAGCGCGTCCGCGAGGCCGCGTCGACCATCCAGCACGGCGCGGAACGCGTCCGCGCCGCGGCGCAGCACGAGCGTGTCGGGGTCCTCGCCCGGCGGCAGGGTCGCGAGGCCGAGCGTCCGGCCGGGGCCGATCGCGGGGAGCGCGACCTCGGCGGTGCGTAGCGCCGCCCGCGCCCCGGCGGCATCCCCGTCGAAGCAGATCACCGGTGCCGGGGCGATGCGCCAAAGCTCGGCGAGGTGATCGGTGGTCAGCGCTGTGCCGAGCGGCGCCACCGCACCGCCGAACCCGGCCTGGTGCAGCGCGATCACGTCCATGTAGCCCTCGACCACCACCAGTTCGGCGCCGGCGCGGGCATTGGCGCGGGCGAGATCGAGTCCGTAGAGCGTCCGGCGCTTGGAGAACAGCGCGGTTTCCGGACCGTTCAGGTACTTGGGCTGACCGTCACCCAGCGTCCGGCCGCCGAAGCCGATCACCCGGCCGCGGCGGTCGCGGATCGGGAACATCACGCGGTTGAAGAACAGATCGACCGGCGGGCGGTCGTCCTCCTGCTTCATCAGCCCGACCGCGACGAGCTGCTCGACCGTCACGCCCTGGCCGCGCAGATCGGCCGCGATCGCGCCACGCCCCTCGCCCGACCAGCCGAGCCCGAACAGCCGGATCGTCTCCTCGGTCAGCCCCCGCTTGCGGAGATAGTCGAGCGCGGGCCGTCCCTCGGGCAGATGCAGTCGGCGGACGAAGGCGGCAGACGCCGCCTCGGCGATGGCGGACAGCCCGGCGGCGCGCTCGGCGGCGGCCGCCGCTTCGGGGCTCGCGCGCGGCACGGTCATACCGGCCTCGTTGGCAAGCCGCTCCACCGCCTCCATGAAGCCCAGGTTCTCGCAGCGCATCACGAAGCCGATCGCATCGCCATGCGCGCCGCAGCCGAAGCAGTGGAAGAACCCCTTGTCCTCGACGACGTGGAACGAGGGCGTCTTCTCGTTATGGAACGGGCAGAGGCCCTTCAGTTCGCGCCCGGCCCGGGTGAGCCGCACGCGCCGGCCCACCAGCGCGCCGAGCGGGGTGCGGGCGCGCAGTTCGTCCAGGAAGGCTTCGGGCAGGGCCATGTCAGCCCGCGAGCGCCGCCTTCACCAGCGGCCCCGCCTTGGCCATGTCGAGCGCGCCGCCATGCTTCGCCTTCAGCGCGGCCATCACCTTGCCCATGTCCTTGATCGAAGCCGCACCCGTCTCGGCCACGGCCGCGCGCACGGCGGCCTGCATCCCGGCCTCGTCCATCTCCGCCGGCAGGAACCGGTCGATCACCGCGATCTCCGCCGCCTCCTTGTCCACGAGGTCCTGGCGGTTGCCCTGGCGGTAGAGCTCCATGCTCTCGCGCCGCGACTTCACCATCCGGCGCAGCATGGCGACGATCTCGCCGTCCTCGACCTTCTCGATCCCCTTCGGCCGGGCCTCGATATCGACCTTCTTCAGCTCGGCGATGATCAGCCGGATGGTCGATGTGGTGGCGGACTCGCCCGCCTTCATCGAGGCCTTCATCGCCTCGGTGAACTGCTCGCGCAGGCCCATGCGCGGATCTCCTTGATGCGTGGTCCCCTATTATAGGGGAGTGTCCCGCGCGACGCAGCCCGGGAACGCAGTTCCCATATGCGGTTTCGGGTTGCGGCGGGAAATCTGTTCCCGTATCTCCGCGCCATGGCCAGCGTGGACGAGATCATCGACAGGCTCGGCGGCCCGGATCGGGCAGCCCAGCTCACCGGCGTCGGCACCGAGGCGATCCGCAAGTGGCGCCAGGGCCGCACCATCCCCGCCAAGCACTGGCCGCTGATCCTGAAGGAGACGGGGCTGGCGCTCGCCGACATGCCCGGCGCCGAGTCGGCCGAGCCCGCGGCGAGCGCCGACGGCCGCCCGGTCGGCGCGACCGCCGCCCTGGTGCTGGCGGACGGCACAGTGCTGTGGGGCCGCGGCTTCGGCGCGCACGCCACCACGGTCGGCGAGGTGTGCTTCAACACCTCCATCACCGGCTACCAGGAGATCCTGACCGACCCGTCCTATGCCGGGCAGATCATCACCTTCACCTTCCCGCATATCGGCAATGTCGGCACCAACGCCGAGGACATCGAGACCACCACGCCCGCCGCGCGCGGACTCGCGGTGAAGGATGACCCGACGCTGGCCTCGAACTGGCGGGCCTCGCGCGGCCTGCCGGAGTGGCTCGTGTCGCACGGCCTGCCGGGGATCGCCGGGATCGACACGCGGCGGCTGACCCGGCGCATCCGGCTCGCCGGGGCGCCGACCGGCGTGCTCGCCCACCCGGCGGACGGGAAGTTCGACCTGCCGGCGCTCATCGCCGAGGCGCAGGCCTGGCCGGGGCTGGAGGGCATGGACCTCGCCAAGGAGGTCACGACGCGCCAGCAGTATGGCTGGGACGAGACGACCTGGGCCTGGCCCGCGGGCTACGGCCGGCAGGAGGCGCCGCGCTTCCATGTGGTCGCGATCGATTACGGGGCGAAGCGCAACATCCTGCGCTGCCTCGCCAACGCGGACTGCCGGGTGACGGTGCTGCCCGCGACCGCGTCCGCGGAGGACATCCTGCGGCATGCGCCCGACGGCGTGTTCCTGTCGAACGGCCCGGGCGATCCGGCCGCCACCGGTGACTACGCCGTGCCGGCGATCCGCGGCGTGCTGGAGAAGCGCGTGCCGGTGTTCGGCATCTGCCTCGGGCATCAGTTGCTCGCGCTCGCGCTCGGGGGGAAGACGCGCAAGCTGCACCAGGGGCATCGCGGCGCGAACCATCCGGTCAAGGAGCTCGCCACCGGCAAGGTGGAGATCACCAGCCAGAACCACGGCTTCGCGGTGACCCCCGAGAGCCTGCCGGAGAGCGTGCGGGTGACGCATGTGTCGCTGTTCGACGGCACGAACGAGGGCATCGCGTCGGAGGCGCTGCCGGCGTTCAGCGTGCAGTACCACCCCGAGGCGAGCCCGGGACCGACCGACAGCCATCATCTGTTCGAGCGGTTCGTCACGATGATGCAAGGGAGGAAGGCAGCGTGAGTTCATTGTTCGATCTGACCGGGCGGGTGGCGCTGGTCACCGGCGGCAACGGTGGCATTGGGCTCGGCATGGCGAAGGCGATGCATGGCGCCGGCGCGAGCGTGATGATCGCCGGGCGCAACATCGAGAAGAACGCCGCGGCCGTGGCGGAGCTCGGCGCGCGCGCGGCGTCGGTGGTGGCGGATGTGAACGACGCGGCGTCGGTTGCGGCGATGGTGAAGGCGACCACGGATCGGTTCGGCGGCCTCGACATCCTGGTGATCAATGCCGGGATGAACATCCGCAAGCCGGTGCAGGAACTGGCGTTCGAGGAGTGGCGTCAGGTGATCGCGACCAATCTCGACAGCGCCTTCACCTGCGCCAAGGCGGCCTATCCGGCGCTGAAGGCGTCGGGGCGCGGCAAGGTGATCGCGATCGGCTCGATGATGTCGATCTTCGCCGCCGGCTTCGCGCCGGCCTATGCCGCGAGCAAGGGCGGGATCGTGCAGTTCACCAAGGCGCTCGCGACCGGCTGGGCGGCCGACAACATCCAGGCGAATGCGGTGCTGCCCGGCTGGATCGACACGGCGCTGACGCGCCGCGCACGGCAGGACGTGGCCGGGCTGAACGAGAAGGTGGTGGCGCGCACGCCGGCCGGGCGCTGGGGTGTGCCGGACGATCTGGGCGGGATCGCGGTGTTCCTCGCGAGCAGCGCATCGGATTTCGTCACCGGCACGGCGATCCCGGTCGATGGCGGCTACGCGGCGTCGATGTAGGCCGTGCCCGATACCACCACCCTGCTGACCTTCGCCGCGCTGAGCTTCGGGCTATGGATCACGCCCGGGCCGAACATGCTCTATCTCGTCTCGCGCAGTCTGACGCAGGGCCATCGCGCCGGGTTCGTCTCACTGGTCGGGTGCCAGTGCGGCAGTCTCGTCTATGCGCTGCTGGGTGCGGCGGGGATCAGCGCCGTGCTGCTGGCGGTGCCGGCCGCGTATGACGTGTTGCGCTTCGGGGGCGCGGCGTATCTCGGGTGGCTCGCCTGGCAGAGCGTGCGGCCTGGCGGTGTGCCCCTGTTCGCCCCGCGGCCGATGCCGCGCGAGGGGTCTTTGCGGCTGTTCCTGATCGGCGTGGCCACAGCGATCCTGAATCCGAAGGTCGCGCTGTTCTATGTCGCGGTGCTGCCGCCGTTCATCGATCCGTCGCGCGGGACCGTGTTCCTGCAGGGCGCGGTGCTGGGTGGCATCCAGGTGCTGGTGTGCACCTTGGGCGACGCGCTGCTGGTGGCAACGTCGGGCGGTGTCGCGAAGTTCCTCCAGGAGCGGCCCATGTGGATGGCGGCGCAGCGCTGGGTCCTGGGCGGCGCCTTGGCGTTGCTCGCGGTGAAGCTGGCGACGGATCGACGGTAATCGGGGGGGCCGGGGGGCCTTCCGGCCCCCCGGCGGGATGCAAGGGCGGAGCCCTTGCGGAGGATGGGACATGCCCAAGCGCGAAGACCTGAAGAGCATCCTGATCATCGGCGCCGGCCCGATCGTGATCGGCCAGGCCTGCGAGTTCGACTATTCCGGCGCGCAGGCGTGCAAGGCGCTGAAGGCGGAGGGGTACCGGGTGATCCTGGTCAACTCCAACCCGGCAACGATCATGACGGATCCGGGGCTCGCGGATGCGACCTATGTCGAGCCGATCACGCCGGAGATGGTCGAGAAGATCATCGCCAAGGAGCGCCCCGACGCGCTGCTGCCGACGATGGGCGGCCAGACCGCGTTGAACACGGCGATGAAGCTTGCCGATCTCGGCGTGCTCGACCGCTACGGCGTCGAGCTGATCGGGGCGAAGCGCGAGGCGATCGACAAGGCCGAGGATCGGCAGAAGTTCCGCGACGCGATGGCGGCGATCGGCATCGAGAGCCCGAAGAGCGCGATCGCGCACTCGCTGGCGGAGGCGCGCGAGGCCTTGAAGCTGGTGGGGCTGCCGGCGGTGATCCGGCCGAGCTTCACGCTCGGCGGCACGGGCGGCGGCATCGCCTACAACATGGAGGAGTTCGAGGCGATCGTCACGGGCGGGCTCGACGCCTCGCCGACCACCGAGGTGCTGATCGAGGAGAGCGTGCTCGGCTGGAAGGAGTACGAGATGGAGGTTGTGCGCGACCGCGCGGACAACTGCATCATCGTCTGCTCGATCGAGAATCTCGACCCGATGGGCGTGCACACGGGCGATTCGGTGACGATCGCGCCGGCGCTGACGCTCACCGACAAGGAGTATCAGCGGATGCGCGATGCCTCGATCGCGTGCCTGCGCGAGATCGGGGTGGACACCGGCGGATCGAATGTGCAGTTCGCGATCAACCCGGCCGATGGGCGGATGGTGATCATCGAGATGAACCCGCGCGTGAGCCGATCCTCCGCGCTCGCATCCAAGGCGACCGGCTTCCCGATCGCCAAGATCGCGGCGAAGCTCGCGGTCGGCTACACGCTGGATGAGTTGGCGAACGACATCACCAAGGTGACGCCCGCGAGTTTCGAGCCGACGATCGACTATGTGGTGGTGAAGATGCCGCGCTTCACCTTCGAGAAGTTTCCCGGCACGCCGGCGCTGCTGACGACGAGCATGAAGTCCGTCGGCGAGGCGATGGCGATCGGTCGCACCTTCGCCGAGGCGTTGCAGAAGGGGCTGCGCAGCCTCGAGACGGGTCTCTCGGGGCTCGACGAGGTGGAGGCGCTGGCGGGGGCGGAGAAGGGCGAGATCCTGGCCGCGCTGTCGACACCGACGCCGGATCGCGTGCTGGCGGTGGCGCAGGCGTTCCGCGAGGGGCTGACGGTGGAGGAGATCCACGGGGCGACGCGCTTCGATCCGTGGTTCCTGCGCGAGATCGAGGCGGTGGTGCACGCCGAGGAGATGGTGCGCGCGGCGGGCCTGCCGAAGGATGCCTTGGGCTTGCAGCGGCTGAAGGCGATGGGGTTCTCGGACCGGCGGCTCGCCGTGCTCGCGGGCGTGAAGGAGGCCGAGGTCGCGAAGCTGCGCATGAAGCTCGGCGTGCATCCGGTGTACAAGCGGATCGATACCTGCGCGGCCGAGTTCGAGAGCCTCACGCCCTACATGTACTCGACCTATGAGGGCAACGGGATCGAGCCGGCCGAGTGCGAGGCCGACCCGACCGATCGCACCAAGGTGGTGATCCTCGGCGGCGGGCCGAACCGGATCGGCCAGGGGATCGAGTTCGACTATTGCTGCGTGCATGCGGCCTATGCCCTGAAGGAGGCGGGGTTCGAGACCATCATGGTCAACTGCAACCCCGAGACGGTCTCGACCGACTACGACACCTCCGACCGGCTCTATTTCGAGCCGCTGACGGGCGAGGACGTGATCGCGCTCGTGCGCCGCGAGCAGCAGAACGGCACGGTGCTCGGCTGCATCGTGCAGTATGGCGGGCAGACGCCGCTGCGGCTGTCGCAGGCGCTGGCGGCGGCGGGCATTCCGCTGCTGGGCACGAGCGCGGATGCGATCGACATCGCCGAGGACCGCGAGCGGTTCCAGGATCTGCTGAAGCGGCTCGGGCTGCGCCAGCCGGAGAACGGCACCGCGCGCTCGGCCGAGGAGGCGGAGGCGATTGCGGAACGGATCGGCTACCCGGTGGTGATCCGCCCGTCCTACGTGCTCGGCGGTCGGGCGATGGAGATCGTGCACGATCGCCAGGGCCTGCACCGCTACATGCGCGAGGCGGTGCGGGTCTCGGGTGACAACCCGGTGCTGATCGACCGCTACCTGAACGACGCGATCGAAGTGGACGTGGACTGCATCGCCGATGGCGACACGGTCTATGTCGCGGGCGTGATGGAGCATATCGAGGAGGCGGGCATCCACTCGGGCGATTCCGCCTGCTCGCTGCCGCCCTACTCGCTCTCGCCCGCGCTGGTGGCGGAGCTGCGTGCCGAGACCGAGGCGCTGGCCAAGGCGCTGAAGGTGGTCGGGCTGATGAACGTGCAGTACGCGATCAAGGATGAGGCGATCTACGTGCTGGAGGTGAACCCGCGCGCCTCGCGCACCGTCCCCTTCGTCGCCAAGGCGACGGGTGTGGCGGTGGCGAAGATCGGTGCGAAGGTGATGGCCGGAGCCAAGCTTTCCTCGTTCCGGCTGGACGACGAAGCCGTGAGCCGGCACGTCGCGGTGAAGGAGAGCGTATTCCCCTTCGCGCGCTTCCCGCATGTGGACGTGCTGCTTGGGCCGGAGATGAAGTCCACCGGCGAGGTGATGGGGCTCGATGCGAGCTTCGAGCGCGCCTTCGCCAAGAGTCAGCTCGGCGCCGGCGTGCGGCTGCCGGCGGCGGGCACGGCGTTCATCAGCGTCAAGGACGGCGACAAGCAGGCGGCGGTGGCACTGGCGCGGCGGCTCACCGACATGGGGTTCACCATCACCGCGACGCGCGGCACCGCGACCGCGATCCGCGAGGCCGGGATCGAGGTGACGGTGGTGAACAAGGTGCTGGAAGGCCGGCCGCACTGCGTCGATGCGATCAAGTCCGGCGCGTTCCAGCTCGTGATCAACACCACCTCGGGTGGGCGCAGCGTGTCGGACAGTTTCGACATCCGCCGCTCGGCCCTGACCCACAACGTCCCGCACTACACGACGCTGGCCGGTGCACGCGCCGCGGTCCACGCGATCGCCGCCCTGAAGGCCGGCACGCTTGAAGTCGCGCCCCTCCAGTCGTATTTTCACGGATCGTTCTAGGACGGAGCCGCGCGCCTTCCCGGGCAACCGGGGGGCGCGCAGCGTCGTTTGACAGAGATCAGGAACCGGGCAAGCTCGATGCCCGTTCCTGCGGTTCGGTTGTTCCAGTCACACGAGACAAGGGTTCGAAGAGGACGCCTCCCGTGCAGAAATTCCCGATGACGGCCGAGGGCCTGGCAAGACTGGAGGATGAACTCCGGCATCTGAAGACGAACGAGCGGCCTGCCGTGATTCGCGCGATCGCCGAGGCGCGCACGCATGGCGACCTGTCGGAGAACGCCGAATACCACGCCGCGCGTGAGCGCCAGAGCTTCATCGAGGGGCGGGTGGCCGAGCTGGAGGCGATCATCGCCGCGGCCGAAGTCATCGACATCTCCAAGCTGTCGGGCAGCCAGGTGATGTTCGGCGCCAAGGTCACGCTCGTCGACGAGGAGACCGAGGAGGAACGCACCTGGCAGATCGTCGGCGCGCACGAAGCCGACATCAAGAAGGGCCTGATCAGCATCTCCTCGCCGGTCGCGCGCGCGATCCTCGGCAAGAAGGTGGGCGATGTCGTCGAGGTGCCCGCGCCCGGCGGGGCGAAGAGCTACGAGATCACCGCGGTCGGGTTCGGCTGAACCCGCGCCGCGCCGTGGCCGTCACACATGACGACATCGTCGCGGCCGCGGCACGGATCGCCGACGGTGTCGCACGCACGCCGAGCGTGCAGGCGGGCGCGCTTGCCGCGCGGCTCGGCCTCGCCTCGCTCGCGATGAAGCTGGAGACGCTGCACCGCACGGGCAGCTTCAAGGAACGCGGCGCGCTCAATCGGCTGCTGGCACTCTCGGAGGCGGAGCGGCGTTCGGGCGTGATCACGATGTCGGCCGGCAACCACGCCCAGGCAGTGGCGTATCACGCGCACCGGCTCGGCATTCCCGCGACCGTGGTGATGCCGGCCGCCACGCCCAACGCCAAGGTGATGCGCACCCGCGCGCATGGCGCCGCGGTGATGCTGCACGGCGAGACGCTGTCGGACAGCGCCGAGCACGCGCGGGCGCTTGCCGCGGAGCGCGGGCTGACGATCGTTCATCCCTACGACGACGACGCGATCATTGCCGGTCAGGGCACGGCCGCGATCGAGATGATCGATGATGCGCCGATCCTGGATACGCTCGTCATTCCGGTGGGCGGCGGCGGGCTGATCGCCGGCTGCGCCGTGGCGGCGCACGCGCTCCGCCCGGGGATGCGCGTGATCGGCGTCGAGGTCGAGGGCTGGACCGCCTGCGCGCAACGCCTCGCCGGCGAGCCGGTCCAGACCGGAGGTGCTACGATCGCCGAGGGCATCGCCGTACGCGACATCGGTGAGCGGCCGTTCGCCATCATCCGCGATCATGTCGAGCGCGTGCTCGTCGTGCCCGAGCGCGCGATCGAGGAGGCGATCGGCCTGCTGGTCGAGGAGGCGAAGATCGTCACCGAGGGCGCGGGTGCCGCAGGCATCGCCGCCCTGCTCGTCCATCCGGCTCTGTTTGCGCAGCGGCATGTCGGCGTGATCCTGTGCGGGGCGAACATCGACACGCGCATCCTCGCCAACGTGCTGCTGCGCGACCTGGTGCGCGACGGCAGGCTGCTCAGGCTCGCGGTCGACATCGCCGACCGGCCCGGCGTGCTGGCCGACGTGGCCGGTCGGATCGCCCAGGCGGGCGGCAACATCATCGATGTCGCGCATCAGCGGCTGTTCGCGGCACCCTCGGTGCGCACGGCCGAGCTCGACCTGGTGGTCGAGGCGCGTGATGCCGCGCACGGCGCGGAGATCCTGGCGGCGCTTGAAGGGGCGGCGTTCCGGGTCAAGCGACTGTAGCACATTCCACCCGGAGACTTCTGGCAAGATCCGGCGAAGTGCGGCGATGGAGGCGGAAAGTCTGGCTTGTCATCCTGTGCGCGTGACGGGAGCGCAACGACGCGCAGACCGCAGCACGGAGACCTGCCATGACCGACCGACCACCCAACAACCCGCTGCGCGCCCTTCGCCTGGGCGCGGTCCTCGCCGCGGCGATCGCCGCCGGCCCCACCGCCGCGCATGGCCCGCGGACCCTGTCCAGCGGCGTACCGGCAACCCTGACACCTGAGCTGGTCGAGGTGCGCGATGCGCTCGCGAAATACGCCGACCCGGTGGTCGCGATCCGTGACGGCTACTTCTCGACGCTCGGCTGCGTCGTCTACCCGAACGGCGGGATGGGCGTGCACTTCCTGAATCCGGCGCTGATCGGCCCGACGCCCGATCCGTTCCGGCCGCAGATCCTGGTCTACGAGCCCGCCCGCGACGGGACGCTGCACCTGGTCGCGGCCGAGTGGTTCGTCCCGCTCGCGACCGGCATCACCGAACGTCCACACATCTTCGGTCGGCCCTTCGACGGCCCGATGGAAGGCCATGAGCCGCTGATGCCGCGCGAGCTGCATCACTATGACCTGCATGTCTGGCTCTGGAAGGACAATCCGGCGGGGCTCTTCAATCCGATCAATCCGCAGGTGGATTGCGAGGGCTACGCCTACCGGATGCCCGAAGAGCCGCCGCCGATCGTCGCGCACCGCTGACGCGGGTTGATCTGGTGGCACCGGACGCGGTCTGCGGCCCCGTCCGCGCGGGGCGCCTGCTGCGGGGAGCGGCTCTTCAATAGTATGACAGTCCTTATGCGTTGCGCGCAGGCCACGAGAGCAAGGACTTTTTCTGAATGCACCAATTTCCAGCAAATCCCCTATGTCGCGTCAGCCGATGTCGCACTAGACTGTCGTACGTGGACATCGGCGAAGGTCGACAATGGCTCGACGACGTATCGAGAAACTGGACGACGACGGCGTCGGAACTCAGGTGATAGCACCTGAGAGGCCAAGAATTCTTGTTGTCGACGACGAGAAGGCGATTGTTCACCTCGTCACTTTCGGGCTTTCGCAGCATGGTTTCGAAGTGGTCCCAGCCTACTCGCCGATGCAGGCCTGGACTCTGATCAAGGCCGACGCTTCCATTTGCGTTGTTTTGACGGATCTCCGTATGCCCGAGCAGTCAGGGATCTCATTGGCAAGCGACCTGCTCTGGAACCGTCAGGAGACCGTTGCCATCGAAGTCGTTGTGATGACGGGCGGGGCGACCGCGGATGTGGCGATCGATGCCGTGCGCGTGCGCGCCTTCGACTTCATCAAGAAGCCGTTCCGGATGGGCGATGTGATCGACATCGTCCGCCGCGCCGCGGCCTCCGCGGTGCAGCGCCGGCGCCGTGCCGCCGAGGCCGAGGCGTTGCGCGACCGCCTCAAGATCTCGGAGCAGGAGCGCCAGGCGCTCGCCGCCCGGCTGTCGCGGCTGACCGAGCAGGGCCATCACGAGCCCAGCCCCCATTCTGCCGACAGCGGCATCGCCAGGACCCTCGCCGCGGCCCTGCACGACAGCATGGCGCATGACAACCTCGCCAAGGACGCCCCGGCCACGCTGGATGCCACCAGCCGCTACGCCTTTGTCGTCGCGCAGGCGGCGGATCAGCTCGACGACCGCACGCTGCTCGAGTTCCTGCTGACCCTGGTGGCCAATCCGGATGAGGCGCGCCGCCTCGCCGAGCGGCTGATGGTCACCTTCGAGGGTTATGCCGAGGTGCTGGCCGCACCGATCGCGGAACTGACGCGCCGGGCCGGGCTGACGCGCGAGCAGGCGGTCTGCATCAAGGCGGTGAATGCCTCAGCCGTGCGGCTCTTGCGCACGCGCATGCAGGAGGGGCTGGTGTTGCAGGACTGGGACCAGCTCTCGGCCTATGTCTATGCCTCGCTCGCGAGCGAACGGGTCGAGAACTTCCGTGTCCTCTACCTCGACAACCGCAACCGTCTGCTGGCCGACGACCTCCAGGCGCGGGGCACCACCGACTTCGTCGCCGTGCACACGCGCGAGCTGATCAAGCGCGCGCTCGAACTGCACGCGACCAAGCTGATCCTGGTGCACAACCATCCCTCGGGCGACGCCCGGCCGAGCCGGCAGGACATCGCGCTCACCAAGGAGATCAGCCGCGCCTGCGCGATCGTCGATATCGAGGTCGGCGATCACCTGATCGTCGGCCGGAACGGCATCACCTCGCTGCGCTCCGGGGGCTATCTGTGATCCTTCCCCGCGCCGGCGAGCATCACTCCATGTGCCAGCCGTGGCTCGCGATCAGGCTCTGCCCGGTCAGCGCCGCGTTCGGGTAGCCCGCAAAGAACAGCGCCACCTCGGCGATATCGTCCACGGTGGTGAACTCGCCGTCGACCGTATCCTTCAGCATGATCGTCTTCACCACCTGATCCTCGGACAGGTGCAGCTCCTTCGCCTGTTCGGGGATCTGCTTCTCGACCAGCGGCGTGAGCACGAAGCCGGGGCAGACCACGTTGGCGGTGACCCCCTTCTTCGCCCCCTCTTTCGCCACCACGCGCGCGAGCCCCATCAGCCCGTGCTTGGCAGCGACGTAGGGCGCCTTCAGCACCGAGGCGGTCTTGGAGTGCACCGAGCCCATGTAGATGATCCGGCCGTACCCGTTGGCGTACATCGACGGCAGGCAGGCGCGCGTCAGCAGGAAGGCGCCGTCGAGATGGATGCCGACCACCCTGCGCCACTCCGCGAAGCTGAATTCCTCGACCGGGTGGACGATCTGGATGCCGGCATTGCTGACCAGCACGTCGATCCGCCCCCAGTCCGCCAACACGACGTTCACCCCCGCCTGCACCGCGGCTTCGTCGGCGACGTCCATCGCCACGGCCCTCGCCGTCGCCCCGGACTTGCGGATCGCCACGGCGGCGGCCTCGGCGGCGTCGCGGTTGAGATCGGCGATCGCGACCTTCGCCCCCTCGCTTGCGAAGCGTTCAGCGATGCGCCGCCCGATGCCGCTTGCCGCCCCCGTGACGATCGCCGTCCGGCCCTGAAGTCGCATGGCCAATGCCTCCGTGGTGGATCTCTTGGGCGGCCCGTTCAGTCGCGCGGGATCGGCACCCCGGCGACGTCCTTGCCGGTGCGGATGGTCTGCAGCGTGGTCACCCGCGTGACGCTCGGCGCCTCGGTGAGCCGTCGCGTCAGCTCGTTCTCGTGCGCGGTGTCGCGCGCGACCAGCTTGAGCAGGAAATCGCCGCCGCCGCGGATCATGTGGCACTCGCGCACCTCGGCCCAGGAGCTGGCCAACTGCTCGAAGGCATCGAGCACCGACTGCTTCTGGCTCTCCAGCCCGACGATGGCGAAGAACAGCACCTGCCAGCCCAGCATCGCCGCCTCGGTCTCGGCATGGTAGCCGCGAATCACCCCGGCCTCCTCCAGCCGGCGCATCCGGCGCAGGCAGGGCGGGGCGGAAATGCCGGCGCGGCGGGCCAGCTCGACATTGGTCATGCGGCCGTCCTCTTGCAGCTCGGCGAGGATGCGACGGTCGATCGCATCCAGCACGGGCACGGCGGCCGGAGTCTTGCGCATCGGCGAATCCTGAACGTTTCTTGGGCCGGTCCGCGCAAGAATATTCCAGAAGCGCCAGGGGCGGAAGCCGAGCGGCGCGCGCCGGCTCGCCTTGCTCCGGGCCTGTTGAGGGCAATATCCTGAGGCTGACGCGAACGAGGGGGCGATGGCGGACACGATCACCTCGCCGGTGCTGATCATCGGCGCCGGCCCGGCCGGCTACACGGCGGCGATCTATGCGGCGCGCGCGGCGCTGAAGCCCGTGCTGGTCGCCGGGCTGCAGCCCGGCGGGCAGTTGATGATCACCACCGATGTCGAGAACTACCCGGGCTTCGCCGACGTCATCCAGGGCCCGTGGCTCATGGAGCAGATGCGCAAGCAGGCGGAGCATGTCGGCACGCGGGTGATCGAGGACATCGTCACCGCGATCGACCTCTCGCGCCGGCCGTTCCGCGCCACCGGCGACTCGGGCGCGACCTACCTCGCCGACGCGGTGGTGATCGCCACGGGGGCACAGGCGCGCTGGCTTGGCCTCCCGTCGGAGAAGCGGTTCCAGGGCTTCGGGGTCTCGGCCTGCGCGACCTGCGACGGGTTCTTCTTCCGGGGCAAGCGGGTCGCGGTGATCGGCGGCGGCAACTCGGCGGTGGAGGAGGCGCTCTACCTTACACACCACGCGGCCCAGGTGACGCTGGTGCATCGGCGCGACAGCCTGCGCGCGGAGAAGATCCTCCAGCAGCGCCTGTTCGCGAACCCGAAGGTTTCCGTGGTCTGGGACCATGTGGTGGACGAGATTCTGGGCACCGACGATCCGCCGGGCGTGACCGGGCTTCGGCTCCGCCACGCGCGCACCGGGGCGACCCGGGTGCTCGATCTTGACGGTGTGTTCATCGCGATCGGCCACACCCCGACCACCGCGCTGTTCAAGGGCCAAGTCGAGATGGACAACGAGGGCTACATCCTGACCGCACCCGACAGCACCCGCACCTCGGTGCCCGGCGTCTTCGCCGCCGGCGACGTGCAGGACAAGGTGTTCCGCCAGGCGGTCACGGCGGCCGGCACGGGCTGCATGGCCGCACTGGAGGCCGAGAAGTACCTCGCTGCCACGCCGGCCCAGACGGCTGTGGCGGCCGACTGAAACGACTGCCGCCGCGGCGTGAGGCCGCGGCGCGCCGTCGGACCACGGCTGAAACGTTGTCATTCCAGGTGACAACGGCGGCCTGCCGACGGCACCATCACAAGGCCCGCGACGCGATGCCTAGAGTCGCGGGCACCGGGTGCGAACCGCGCCGGCACCGCGCCACCGGGCCGCAAGGCCAGTGGAGCAGACGGCCGCGCCGCGCCCGCGAACCGGGGCGGGACGAGACGATGATCGACTGGGACAAGCTGCGCGTCTTCCACGCGGTCGCCGAGGCTGGAAGCTTCACGCATGCCGGCGAGACGCTGAACCTCTCGCAGTCGGCGGTGAGCCGGCAGATCTCGGCGCTGGAGGAGGCGCTGCAGGTGCCGCTGTTCCATCGCCATGCGCGCGGGCTGATCCTGACCGAGCAGGGCGAGACGCTGAACCGCACCGTGCGCGAGGTCTTCGCCAAGCTCGCCATGACCGAGGCGATGCTGACCGAGAGCAAGGAGAAGCCGACCGGCAAGCTCAAGGTCACCACCACCATCGCCTTCGGCTCGACCTGGCTCGCGCCGCGCATCAAGGACTTCCTGGAGCACTACCCGGAGATCTCGCTCTCGGTCGTGCTGGATGACCAGGACCTCGACCTTGCAATGCGTGAGGCGGATGTGGCGATCCGGATGCATCCGCCGCGCCAGCCCGACCTGATCCAACGCCACCTGATGACCATGAGCTGGACGCTGATGGCCTCGCCCGACTACCTCAAGCGGATGGGGGTGCCGGAGCGGGCGGAGGATCTCGACCAGCACCGGCTGCTGGTGTTCGGCGACTACCGCGCCCCTGTGCCCGACATCAACTGGGTGCTGGATGCCGGCAAGCGGCAGGGCATCACGCGCCGCCCCGTGCTGGAGGTGAACTCCATCTACGGGCTGCTGCTGGCGGTGAAGAGCGGGCTCGGGATCGCCGCCATCCCGGACTACATGGTCGAGGAGACGCGCGATCTTGTGCGCGTGCTGCCCGACATCAAGGCGCCGAAGGTGGAAGCCTATTTCGTCTATCCGGAGGAGCTCCGGAACTCCAAGCGCGTGTCCGTGTTCCGCGACTTCCTGCTCGCCCAGCTCGCCGAGCGCGGCTGACCCTCCTCGCCTGTCGCAGGTCGGCGTAACCGGGACCGCAAACAGCGGTTGATCCGACTCGCGGCACAGTTGCAGAGTCGGTCATGCGGCACACGCATGTCGGCCCCCGGCATTTCGCGATGCAGCAGAACGGAACCCGCGCCTACCTTCTGCGTTGTCGATTGACGAAGATCACAGGGCTTAGACGGCTTCGTTGATAGATTTCAGTGAATTTCGGCGTTGGCCGAGCACAGTTCCGGCGACTTTGCCGGAAACCGGGGTCTTCGGACCCCTTCGTCTCCCAGACGTGAAGCCTCCCTGTTGACTGGGGGTCCAGGGCAACCTGGACCCTCTCTTTTTTGCTCGTTTCTCAACCGAGCGGGGGCGTGGCGGGGTCACGGATTGCCTCCTGCGCATCCTGCGCCCAGGCTGGGCCCCTGGTCCGAGAACGGAGGGCGCGTCGTGTTTCCAGGCTTCACGCTCCGCAGCATCGAGGTCGCCCCGGGGATCGCGCTGCGCACGCGGATCGGCGGGTCCGGTCCGCCCGTGCTGCTGCTCCATGGCAACCCGCAGACCCATCTGATGTGGCACGCGGTCGCGCCTCGGCTGGCGCAGCGCTTCACCGTGGTCTGTCCCGACCTGCGCGGCTACGGCTTCTCGTCGAAGCCGCCACCGTCGCTCGACCACGCGGCCTACGCCAAGCGCGCCATGGCGGCGGACATGGTCGCGCTGATGGCGCGACTCGGGGCCGAGCGGTTCCGCCTGGTCGGCCACGATCGTGGCGCGCGGGTCGCCCACCGCCTGATGCTCGATCACCCCGAGCGCGTCGAGCGGGCGGCGCTGCTCGACATCATCCCCACGCTGGAGCATTTCGAGCGCGCCGACATGGGCTTCGCCATGGGCTACTACCACTGGTTCTTCCTGGCCCAGCCCGCGCCCTTTCCGGAGACCCTGATCGCCGCCGACCCGCGGTTCTGGCTGCTGAGCCACAGCGGCAAGCACGGCGTGCCGCCGGATTTCTTCGCGCCCGAAGCCTTCGCCGACTATCTCGCCGCCCTGCATCAGCCCGGCACGATCGCCGCGATCTGCGAGGACTACCGCGCCGCTGCGACGATCGACCTGGAGCATGACCGCGCGAGTCGCGCCGCCGGCCAGCGCATCCGCTGCCCACTGCTGGTGCTCTGGGGTGCCAAGGGGCGGGTAGGGGCGTGGTACGACGTGCCGGGCGTCTGGCGGCTCTATGCCGAGGACGTGCGCGGCCAGCCGATTCCGTCGGGCCACTATCTCGCCGAGGAGGCGCCCGGGGAGACGCTCACGGCGCTGGAGGCGTTTCTCTGAGCGCCTAATCCACCCGCTTCCACCAGTAGCCCTCGTCCACCGGCTCGCCGGTGGGGCGGATCGCGTAGCCCGGGATCACGCCGACGAAGGACCAGCCGAGGCTGCGCACGATGGTCTCGGCGGGTCCGCCCGGCCAGGTGCGCAGCACCAGCAGGCGGCGGCCATGCGCGAGGCCTGCCTGGTCGATCCGCGCCATCAGTTCGCGGCCGACGCCGCGCCGGCGGATCGCCGGATGCACGATGAGCTGGCGCACCTCGGCGCGGTGGCTCTGGTTCTCGGGCGTGTCGAGGTCGAGCTGAAGGCAGCCGGCGATCATGCCGTCCACCCAGCAGCACAGGATCACCCGCTTGCCGGCCGCCACCTCGGCCGCCCGGTCGCGCCAGAAGCTGCGCGCCTTCTCGGTCGCGAGCGGGGAGAGGAACCCCACCACCGCGCCGTCATCGACGCAGGCCTTCAGCACATCGGCGAGCCGCCGCTCGGCCGAGACCGCTGCGGCGGCATCGAGCACCTCCACCACCGTGCCGGCCACCGGCTTGGCGTAGCGGAACTCCAGGCTGCGGCTCTTGTCGTCGAGCACGCGGATCGAGCCCGCGCGCACGAAGGAGTGCTTCTCGTAGAAACGGTGCGCGGCCTCGAAGCGCGTGTCGGTCCAGAGCACCACGCGGCGCGCGCCGGCCGCGCGGATATGCCCCTCCGCGGTCGTGAGCAGGCGCGCCGCGAGCCCGGTGCCGCGGAACGGGCGGGCGACATACATGCGCGCGATCTCCCACGCATCGTCCTCGCGCATCGGCGTCGCCGCCACCATGCCGACGATCCGTCCCGACGCCTCGGCCGCCCAGAGCGCGCCGCCGCGCTCGGCGACGTGCGAGGCGAGCCGACGCAGCTCCGGCACCTCGCCGTCCACGTCCAGGATGCAGCCGGGATACTCGGCCCAGCACTCGCCGATCAGGCTGATGAATCCAGCCGCGTCATCGTCGCGCCCCGGACGGATTCCCGGCAGGGTGGTCATGATCAGGTCAGGCCGGCGCAGAAGGCCTGGATGCGTGTGCAGGCCTCGCGCAGGCTGTCGGTGTCGGTGGCGTAGGAGATGCGCATGTAGGGGCTCATGCCATAGGCGCCCCCATGCACCGCGGCGACGTGATGCTCCTCCAGCAGGGCGAGCACGAAGTCGTAGTCGGTCTCGATCCGCCTTCCGCCGGCGGAGGTCTTGCCGAGACAGCCCGCGACGTTCGGATAGACGTAGAACGCGCCCTCGGGCTTGTGGCAGACGATGCCGCGCGCCTGGTTCAGCATCTCCACCACCAGGTCGCGCCGCGCGCGGTAGATCGCGGCGCGTTCCGCGACGAGGTCCTGCGGCCCGTCGAGCGCCGCCGCGGCGGCGGCCTGCGCCACCGTGCAGACGCCCGAGGAGAGCTGGCCCTGCACGTTCACCATCGCCTTCACCAGCGCCTTGGGCCCGCCGCAGAAGCCGATGCGCCAGCCGGTCATGGCATAGGCCTTGGAGGCGCCGTTCACCGTCAGCACCTGGCCGCGCGTTTCGGGCGCGACCTGGGCGAGGGTGGAGAACGCGAACCCGTCATAGACCATGTGCTCGTACATGTCGTCCGACAGCACCCACATGTTCGGATACCGCGCGACCACCGCGCCGATCGCACGCAGCTCGTCAGCCGACAGCGCCGCCCCGGAGGGGTTGCTCGGGCTGTTCAGCACCAGCCATTTGGTCCTCGGCGTGATCGCGGCTTCCAGGTCCTCGGGCCGCAGCTTGAAGCCGTTGTTCTGCGGGCAGGCGACGAACACGGGCTTGCCGCCGCAGAGCTTCGCCTGTTCGGCGTAGCTGATCCAGTACGGGGTCGGGATGATGATCTCGTCCCCCTCGTCGATCGTGGCGAGGAAGGCGTTGGCGATGATCTGCTTGCCGCCGTTCGAGACCATGATCTCGTCGAGCGCGTAGTCGAGCCCATTGTCGCGCTTGAACTTCCGCTGCACGGCCTGTTTCAGGGCCGGCGTGCCATCCTGCGGCGGGTAGTGCGTGTCGCCGGCAAGTGCCGCACTGTGCGCCGCCTCGATCGCGTGCGGCGGGGTTTCGAAATCGGGCTCGCCCACGGCGAGGCTGATCACCGTGTGCCCGGCGGCGCGCAGCGCGCGCGCCTTGTTGGTCATCACGACCGAGGCTGCGACCTCGACCTGCTTCAGGCGGTTGGCGAGTGCGGGCATGCAGCGACCCTCGGTCCGGCGATCGGTCAGTGGAGTCCTTCGCAGAAGCGGCGGATGCGCGCGCAGGCTTCGCGAAGGCTCTCGGTGTCGGTGGCGTAGCTGATGCGCATGTGCCCGGGCGAGACGAAGGCCGTGCCGTGCACCGCGGCGACACCCTCCTCCTCGAGCAGCGCGGTGACGAAGTCCTCGTCGGTCTCGATCCGACGGCCGCCGGCGGAGGTCTTGCCGAGGCAGCCGTGCAGACCGGCGAACACGTAGAACGCCCCCTCGGGCGTGCGGCAGACGAGGCCCGGGCACGCGTTCAGCGCTTCGACCACGAGGTCACGCCGGGTCTTGTAGACCTCGACCATCGCCTTGATCGACTCCTGCGGGCCGGTCAGCGCCTCGACCGCGGCCGCCTGCGACACCGAGGAGGTGTTGGAGGTGGACTGGCTCTGCAGCTTGTCCATCGCCTTGATCAGCGCCTTCGGCCCACCGCAGAAGCCGATGCGCCAGCCGGTCATGGCATAGCCCTTGGAGCAGCCGTTCATCGTCAGCGTGCGGTCCTTCAGGCGCGGCTCCACCTGCACCACGGTGGCGGGCTTGAAGCCGTCATAGGCGAGATGCTCGTAGATGTCGTCGGTGAACACCATCACCTGCGGATGGCGCAGCAGCACATCCGTCAACGCCTTCAGTTCCTCGGCCGAATAGGCCGCCCCCGTCGGGTTGCACGGGTTGTTCAGCATGAACCACTTGGTCTTCGGCGTGATCGCGGCCTCGAGATCCTCGGGGCGGAGCTTGAAGCCGTTGTTCTGCGGGCAGGCGACGAAGACCGGCTTGCCGTCGGCCAGGCTGACGATGTCGGGGTAGGAGACCCAGCACGGGGTCGGGATGATCACCTCGTCGCCCGGATCGAGCGTCGCCAGCATGGCGTTGAAGATCACCTGCTTGCCGCCGGTCGAGACCATCACCTCGTCGGGCGCGTACTCGATGCCGTTGTCGCGCCTGAACTTGAGGCAGATCGCCTCGCGCAGCGCCTTGGTGCCGGCGACGTCGGTGTACTTCGTCTCGCCGCGCTCGATCGCCGCGATCGCCGCGCGCTTGATGTTCTCGGGCGTGTCGAAATCGGGCTCGCCCGCTGACAGGCTGATGATGTTGCGACCCTCGGCCGCGAGCGCGCGCGCCTTCTGGGTGATTGCGATGGTCTGCGAAGGCGAGATGCGGTCGAGCCGCTGGGCGGTGAGCGACATGCGGGCGGGCCCCGGAACCCCATTTTGACGAGAGACAAACAACCGAAGGACGCTAGCCGCCGGCCCGGGCGGACGCAACCCGGCCGAGACGCAGAGCCAGCAGCAATCCGGCGCTGACCACGACGATGATCACGGTCGCCAGCGCGAACAGCTCCGGGGTCAGCCCGAGTTTCAGGGCCGAGAACACCACCATCGGCAGGGTCGAGGCGCCGGGGCCGGAGGTGAAGGAGGCGATCACCAGATCGTCGAGCGACAGGGTGAAGGCGAGCAGCCAGCCGGCGGCGAGGGCGGGGGCGATCAGCGGCAAGGTGATGAGCGCGAACACCTGCCAGGGCCGCGCGCCGAGATCGAGCGCCGCCTCCTCCAGGGAGCGGTCGAAGTCGGAGAGGCGCGACTGCACCACCACGGCGACATAGGCCGTGGCGAAGGTGGTGTGCGCGATGGTGACCGTGGTCAGGCCGCGCTCGCCCGGCCAGCCGACGGACTCGGCGAGGGCCACGAACAGCAACAGCAGGCTGAGCCCGGTGATCACCTCCGGCATCACCAGCGGCGCGGCCACCATCGCGCCGAACAGGCCGCGGCCTCGGAAGGCACCGAACCGGGCGAGCGCGAATCCGGCCGCCATGCCGAGCACGGTCGCCCCGGTGGCCGCGACCGCGGCGATGCGGATCGAGAGCACGGCCGCGTTCACCAGCGCGTCGTTGCGCCAGAGTGCGACGTACCAGCGGAACGAGAACCCGGTCCAGATCGTCACCAGCCGGCTGTCGTTGAACGACAGCACGACCAGCAGGGCGATCGGGATGTAGAGGAAGGCATAGCCGACCCCGAGCGCGATCCAGATCCGCCCCAGCCGCCGGCTCATCGTCCTTCCGTCGCGCGGCCCTGGAGGTGCTGGAACCAGGCGATCGGCAGCACGAGCAGCAGCAGCAGCACGACCGCAAGTGCCGAGGCCATCGGCCAGTCGCGGTTGGTGAAGAACTCGGTCCAGAGCACGCGGCCGATCAGCTGCGCATCGGGCCCGCCGAGCAGTTCCGGGATGACGAACTCGCCGACCGCGGGGATGAACACCAGCATCGTGCCGGCGAGGATGCCGGGCAGCGACAGCGGCAGCGTCACCGCGAGGAAGGCGCGCCAGGGCCGCGCGCCGAGATCGGAGGCCGCCTCCAGCAGCACAGGGTCGAGCTTCACCAGATTGGCGTAGAGCGGCAGCACCATGAACGGCAGGTAGCAGTAGACGATGCCGAGATAGAGCGCGGCGTCGGTATAGAGCAGCCGCACCGGCTCCGACACGATCCCGAGCGCAAGCAGGATGTTGTTGATCACGCCGTTGTCGGCGAGCAGGCCGATCCAGGCCATGATGCGCAGCAGGAAGCTGGTCCAGAACGGCAGGATCACGAGCAGCAGAAGCACGTTGCGCCGAGCTTCGGGCGCGCGCGCGATCGCGTAGGCCATCGGATAGCCGAGCAGCAGGCAGATCAGCGCCGAGATGCCGGCGACCCGCACCGAGCGCAGATAGGCGTCGAGATAGAAACTGTCCTCGATCAGGAGGGTGAAGTTCTCGAGGTTCAGCACCAGCGCGAGCGCGCCCTGATCGGTCCAGCGCGCGACCGGCGCGTAGGGCGGAATGCCGAGGGCGGCCTCGCTCACCGCGATCTTGGCGACGATCAGGAAGGGGGCGAGGAAGAAGAGGCCGAGCCAGAGGAACGGCAGCGCCAGCACCAGCGCGCGGCTGGAGGGGGCGCGCCATCTCATTCCGGCAGCACCACGGTCGCGAGCGGCGGCCACTCCACCACGACGCGGTCGCCCCAGGTGATCGGCAGTTCGGTGATGCGCGCCTGGTTGGGCTGGCTC
The DNA here is from genome assembly GCF_000378465.1 of Elioraea tepidiphila DSM 17972. GTDB lineage: Bacteria > Pseudomonadota > Alphaproteobacteria > Acetobacterales > Acetobacteraceae > Elioraea > Elioraea tepidiphila. The sequence continues at coordinate 122,747 of NZ_KB899917.1, read as the reverse complement.
ACGCGGACCGTGCCGCCCTCGGGCAGATCGACCACGAACATGAAGAAATCGCCGTAATAGGCGATGTCGCGCACCGCGCCGACGAGGCGGTTCGTGCCCGCCCGCTCGTCATCCGCGGCTCTGCGCACGCGCATCTTCTCGGGGCGGACGGCGATGAAGACGCGCGCGCCCACGGGCTTGGGCGGATCGGTGTCGGACTGGAACTGCGCGTCGAGGGCGGTCGCCTCGACCAGGGCGCCGGCGGCACCCGCCTCGCGCACGATGCCCTCGAACACGTTGGCGGTGCCGAGGAACTCGGCCACCAGTCGCGTCTGCGGATACTCGTAGACCTCGGCCGGTGTGCCGACCTGGGCGAGATAGCCGTGGTGCATCACGGCGATCCGGGTGGCCATCGTCATCGCCTCCTCCTGGTCGTGCGTGACCATGACGAAGGTGATGCCGGTCTTCTCCTGGATGTTGACGAGCTCGAACTGGGTCTGCTCGCGCAGGTTCTTGTCGAGCGCGCCGAGCGGCTCGTCGAGCAGCAGCAGCTTGGGGCGTTTCACGAGGCTGCGCGCGAGTGCGACGCGCTGGCGCTGTCCGCCCGAGAGCTCGTGCGGGCGGCGCTTCTCCATGCCGCCGAGCCGCACGAGCTCCAGCATCGCGCCGACACGCTCGGCGATCTCGGCCTTCGCCATCCCCTCCATGCGCAGCCCGAACGCGACATTCTGCGCCACCGTCATATGCGGAAACAGCGCATAGGACTGGAACATCATGTTCACCGGCCGCGCATAGGGCGGCACGTCCGCCACATCCTGGCCGTCGAGCAGGATGCGCCCGGCATCGGGCCGCTCGAAGCCGGCGAGCATGCGCAGAAGCGTGGTCTTGCCCGAGCCCGAGCCGCCGAGCAGGGCGAACAGCTCGCCGCGATAGATGTCGAGGCTGACGTCGTCGACCGCGACGGTGGCGCCGAACCTCTTCGTGACCCCGAGGATGCGGACATAGGGCGCCGCCTCCGGGTCGCGCCAGGGTTCGGGCGCGCCCGGAGGGGCGAGGTTCGCCTGCTGCACCGTCTCAGCGGCCGGCCTTGAACCTCGCCCACATGCGGCTGCGCGCGCGCTCCGCCGCCTGCGGCACGGCGCGCACGGTGAAGAACCGCGCGAAGTCCTCCTCCGCCGGATAGACGTTGCGGTCGGCGAGGATGTCGGGATCGATCCCGGGCTTCGAGGCGGGTACCGCGTTGGGGTAGTGCACCTCATTGGTGATCGCCGCCATCACCTCCGGCTGGAGCAGGAAGTTGATCAGGCGGTGCGCATTGTCGCGGTTGGGCGCGTCGCGCGGGATCGCGAGCACGTCGAACCAGAGCTGCGCGCCTTCCTTCGGCGCGACGTATCTCACCTCCACGCCCTGGCCCGCCTCCTTGGCGCGATCGGCGGCCTGGATCGCGTCGCCCGAATAGGCGAAGGCGAGACACGCCTGGCCGGTCGCGAGCAGCTCGATCGCGCCGCCGGTGGAGAAGGTGCGGATATGCGGGCGGATCGCCATCAGCGTCTGCTCGACGCGGCGCAGATCGGCCTCGGCCGTGCTGTTCGGATCGATCCCGAGATAGCGCAGCACCGTCGGCAGCACGTCGATCTGGCTGTCCATCATGACGATGCCGCAGCGCGCGATCCGGCTCGCGTGCTCGGGCTTGAACAGCAGGTCCCAGGAGTCGAGCGGCGCGTCGGGGGCGACCTCGCGGATGCGGGCCGCGTTGATGCCGAGCCCGATCGTGCCCCACAGATAGATCACGCCGTGGCGGTTGCCCTGGTCGGAGGCGTCGAGCCGCTGCATCAGCGTGGCGTCGAGATTGCCCCAGTTCGGGATCTTCGCACGATCGAGCGGCTGCAGCGCGCCGGCGGCGATGAGCCGTGAGAAGGACGGCTCATTGGTCGGCACCACGATGTCGTAACCCGACCGCCCGGCGAGCAGCTTCGCCTCGAGCGTCTCGAGGCTGTCGAACACGTCGTAGCGGACGGCGATGCCGGTCTCGCGGGTGAACCGCTCCAGCACCTCGGGATCGATGTAGTCGTTCCAGTTGTAGACGTTGACCGTCTGGCTCTGGGCGGCGGCCGGCGCGGCGGGCATGCAAGCGACGGCGAACGCGGCGATCGCGCCGAGGAGAAGGCGGCGCAGCGCGGGGGCGTGCATGGTCATCGTCCCGGTGGTCTCCCTCGTCGGTGGACGCCCGCGCAGGTCCGCGCGCGGACACTCGCGGCGGACCGTATCACGACAGCGGGGCGGGTCGAGCGGGCCGTGGCCGAGTTCCGCGCGCGTGGCTCGCGGGCGCATGAATATTTTCCTTGACTACAGTCCCAATGATTGGCAGCCTCCATCGCGTCACGGGAGTCGTGCGCCTGCGGGGCGGAAGGCCTCGCTGGTGGCGCCGACGTGTCGCCCCCTGTCCTCACCATTGCCGCCGCCCCGGTGCGTCGCCGCACCGGGTGCGCCGCCCTGCGCGAAGGGACCGATCCCGCCATGGCGTTCGTGCCGAACAATCTCGCGGTCCTGTCCTACGCCGCCGGCTTCACGCTCTGGACCTATGCCACCGTCGAGGACAGCGTCGGCGCGGTGCTCGGGGCGGGCTATTTCGACGACGCACGCACCTATGTCCGCGCCGACGACCTGATCCTCCTGAACGCTGCCGACGGCGCCCGGATCCTGCGTGTGGTCGCGCATGACGGCGCCCGCGTCAGTGTCGCCTCGATCGCCGGCGATGTGCCGATCGCGCCGCCGGAGGTTCCGGGCGAGGCGATCCTCGACGAGGCGGGCAACCCGATCCTCGACGAGGCCGGCGCACCGATCCTTCAGGGCTAGGCCTGCGCCTTGCCCGATCACCGGCCGTGCCCAAGGCGCCGGCCATCCAAGCCGGCACGTGCTGCCGCGCGTCTCCAGCCCCGCCCCAAGGAGCCTCCTGATGCCCTTCGAGATCCAGAGCCTGTCGGTGCTCGCCTACGCCAACGGCTTCACGCTGTGGCACTACCGCACGGACAACGACACGCGCAGCCAGATGCTCTCGACCGGCTACTTCAACCCGGCCGCGCACCTGGTCCGGCGCGGCGACATGGTGCTGGCGCGCTCGAGCGATGCGTTCTCGATCCTGCACGTGACGGCGCATTCCGGCTCGACCGTGAACGTCGCCGCGCTGGTCTGACGCATCACCGGGCCGGCCCGGTCCGAGGGCGGCTGGTGCTGCCGGTGAGGATTGAACTCACGACCTCTCCCTTACCAAGGGAGTGCTCTACCACTGAGCTACGGCAGCCCGCGGGCCCGATCGGCCCGTCCGCGTCGGTCCACTACAGCAAAGCCCTGCCCGCCGTCGAGATCCCCCGTGCGTGACGGCGCAGGCGATCTCGTCCCTTCCGCGCCGCCCCCTCAGCGCCGGCGGTGCCTTCACTCCGCAAGGAGCAGCCGATGTCCGGTCCCCTGAAGATCTCCCAGTATCCCCCGGCCGCCACTGCCAACAACACCGACGAGCTGGTCGCCAATCAGGGCGGCACGACGGTCAAGCTCACGGTCGGCCAGGTGCGCGCGACGCTCGCGCCGGCCGTGCATACGCACGGCGAAGCCGACATCATCGGCACGATCGCGCCGAGCCGGCTGGCGCAGGCGGGTGCGAGCGCCGGCCAGGTGCTGAAGTGGAACGGCACGGCCTGGGCGCCGTCGGCGGATGCTGTCGGCGCGGGCGGCTCGACCGAGTGGTCGGCGCTCACCGGCATGCCGGCGGCGATCGACGCGATCGACACCCTGACCCCGGCGGCCGACCGCGTCGCCTACTACACGGGGGCGAACACGGCCGCCCTGGCGATCGTCACGGGCTTCGCGCGCACGCTGCTCGACGACGACGATGCCACCGCCGCGCGCGGCACGCTGGGGGCCGCGGCTGCCGTGCACGGGCACGCGATCGGCGACGTGACGAACCTCCAGGCGGCGCTCGACGGCAAGGCGGCGGCCGCACATGCGCACGCGATCGCCGACATCACCAGCCTGCAAAGCGCGCTCGACGCCAAGGCGAACGCCAGCCACACGCACACGATCGCCAACGTCACCAACCTTCAGGCGGCGCTCGACGCCAAGGCAAACGCGACCCACACCCACACCGAAGCCGACATCTCCGGCACCATCGCGCCGAGCAAGCTGGCGCAGGCGGGTGCCTCCTCGGGTCAGGTGCTGAAGTGGAACGGCACGGCCTGGGCCCCGGCGGCCGACAATGTCGGCACGGGCGGCGCTGCGGCGGGCTATGCCTCGCAGCGCACGATCACGGCGAGCGGCAACATCACCGACGCCGACCGCAACGGCGTGATCTACATCAACGGCGCCGGGATCACCGCCACCTTCGTCCGCACGGGCTTCTCGGCGCGCGACCGGGTGCTGCTGATCAACATCGGCAGCGATGCGGCCACGATCAGCGCGGGGACAGACGGCTTCAACACCGCCGGCAACAACAGCTTCATCCTGTTCCCCGGCGAGGAGCGTGAGGTCGTCTACGAGGGCTCGGCCAGCCCGTACTGGCGCGTCGCCGTGCCGAGCACGATCCAGCTCGCCGCCAACCAGGTCGCGACGCTGAACAGTGCCGGCACCGGGTTCGAGGCGCGCACCGAGAAGGTGGTGGGCTCCGTCTTCCTGCCGATCACCGGCAATGTCTCGGGCGGCGCGGCGGAGGGCCAGATCGGCATGTGGGGCAACAAGCCCACGACGCTCACCGCCGTGCGCGCGCGCACGCTCGGCGGCACGTGCTCGATCCAGATCAGGAAGAACGGCTCGCCGATCAACGGGTTCTCCGGGGCGGTCTCGCAGACGACATCGGTGACCAACACGGCGAGCACCGAGGCGCTCGCCCAGGACAATCTGCTGGACGTCGTGGTAACGAACGCGACCGGCCTGACCGGCCTCTTCATCACCTTCCTCGGCGTAAGGACGGCGGATTGATGCTGCTCATCCAGACCTACGGGACGCGACTGAAAGCCCCGGGTGCCCGCGTCTACGGCGCGTTGCCGCTGTTCCGGCCCACCGGTGGCGGTGGCGGCGGGGGTGTGCTGATCGAGACGGTCATCCTCGACAATTTCTCGGGCGCGTCGCGCACCGATCCGAACATCTCCTTCGCGCGCGACTTCCTGGAGGGAGAGGTGCCGGCGGGAAGCCGCGTCGAGCTGCGCTACGGCGGCGAGGCGATCGCGCTCCAGCAGGCGGATGGGCTCTCCTATCACGGGGACGGCTCGCTCCGGCGCGCGGTGTTCTCCTGCAAGCCGAGCGCGACCATCGCCGACAACGGCACGATCGCGATCTCGCTCCATGCAGTCCAGGGCGGCGGCTCCGGCTCCTCGCCGATCTCCCGCAGCACGCTCACGGCGCAGGACTACCGCATGCGCCTGCGCATCGACGGCATCGACTGCTGGTGCGTGCTCAACAACCTCGACGCGGCGGGAACGTTCCGCGAGCGGCGCGCCGGGCCTGTCGTGCGGGCTTGGCACCACTGGGGCGTGTTCCGTCAGGGCACGGGCGCGAGCGACACCGACCAGGGCCAGTGGCAGGGGCACTTCTACAGCTACGTCTGGGCCGACGGGACGATCACCATCTTCCCCTATGCGATCAACGGCCGCGTGGCGAACTCGCAGTCCTACACTGTGCAGGAGTTCGAGTTCCTGAACGGCTCTTCCTCGATCATTTCCCACACGACCAGCTTCACGGCCTATGGCTGGTCCGCCTACTTCCTCTGCACCGCCGACGGCCTGCCGCACTGGTCCGCCAACGCCACGCATGTGCATCCGCGCGCGTCCTGGCGCTGGTTCCACGACCACAGGCTGATCTGGAACACCTACGACAGCGCGACGGTGCGGGCCAGCGTGCCCGTGCCGGCGCCGTTGTCCTACAGCCCCGCCACGCCGTCCGGAGCCTTCGGTGACGCCGACATCAACCAGAGCGGCGCGAGCGCCTGGATCGGCGACATCCCGGACTGGGACGCGCACGCGCTGCTGGCGACCAGCGGTACCGAGAAGTCGGCCGCCGACCGCGCCACGCTGCTGCGCAACTCGCGCGTCAACGCGCTGGCGATGGGGGTGAAGTTCCCGGCCTGGCTGGTGCGGCACGAGAGCGGCCACCCGCCCGTGATCGTCAACCAGGACTACACGTCGCGCGGCCTCACCCCGGCGCAGCCGGCCATCGGCTGGGCATCGAACCCGACCCTCACCCGCTCAGGTGGCACGTTTCCCGGTTCCGCGACCGATGCATCGCACCAGCCGCAGTATCCGACCTACCAGGCCATGGTGACGGGCTGGGAGTGGTGGCTCGACTTCATGGTGATCCTCGGCGTCGGCTGCATCGGCCGGGAGGACCCGAGCAACGCGGTGGACTACTCGCGCCGGCCCCTGGTGAACGGGGCGTCGCGCGATTGCGGCACGCTCCAGATCACCGCGCACCGGCAGAACGCCTGGAAGCACAAGATCGTGTGCGACGCGGAATGGATCATGCCCGACGCGCATCCCTGCAAGCCGTACATGAACCAGCTTCTCGTCAACGGGTTCGCGATCGCCGAGCAGTTCCTCACGCCGCCCGAGTATGCGCCGGATCGCGTCGCGCTCGGCGTCTGGCGCACTTCCTACGGGGGCGTCTCCAACATCGGCTTCGCGCCCTGGCAGGCGCACGGCTATTTCGTGCCGACCATCTGCATGTCGGTGCATCGCGGCCGGATCACGACCGCGCACAAGCTGGTAACCGAGCACATCAGCAAGCAGCTCTTCGGCGTCATCAATGCCTGCCCGTATCGCGGGGCGGGCCTCTACACGTGCGCTTGGCGCGAGGGACCGCAGCCGACGACGGCGTCCCCGATCGCGCAGAACTGGGACACCGTCTACTGCTCTCACAGCAGCGACCAGATCTCCGGGCTGACCATCAAGCTCATTTCCGACGCGGGCGGGTCGGGTGGCGCGTGCCCGACGAGCGGACTGGCGCGGCCCATCGACGGCGGGCACAGCTATCCCAATCTGGCGCGGCGGGCCTGCGAGACGGGCGCCATGGTCGGTATCCCTGCGGCGGGCGTGGCGCTCGCTTACCTGCGGGCCGAGGAAGCGGCAGCCGGCATCACCGACGCCTCGCGCGCCATCAAGCCCCAGTGGGGCACCAGGACACCGGAGTAGAGCCATGGCCGTCATCGCATCCGACACCTTTGCGGGCCTCGGCGACGGCGTCAGCATCGCTGGCCGCACGCTCGACAACGGCGACGGCGGATCGGGCACCCGCACCTGGGCCGACATCAACAGCTCCAACATGGTCGGTAACGGGGCCGGGCAGATCAGGGGCACCAACAACTACCGCAACAACCGCGTGCAGGTCACCGGGCTCGGCACGCACCGGTTGCGCACGCGCTTCACGTTCAACGGCAGCTACTCCAACATCTGCCTGACCACGCTCTGCACGAACGGGACGGACAACGGCACGACCAGCGCCATCTATGCGGTCCTGGGGTCGAGCGGCACCTCCTTGCAGGTGCGCGAGGGGGTGAACCAGAACTGGTCCGCCGGGACCAATCGCGCCACGAAGACGATCACTGCGCCTGCGACCAGCGGCTACTACTGGCTGGAACTCACGATCGAGGGGCTGCTCGTAACGGCGCGGGTGCGGAACGACGATCTCAGCCTGTACGATGAGGTGAGCCACACCTTCGGCGCGTTGCCGTCCGGGCAGTTCTGCGGCCTGGGCTTCGCGCTGAGCGGCAACGCGGCGTTGTTCGACAATTTCGTGGTGGACGACATGGCCGCCGGTGGCGGCGATCCTCCCCCGTCAACGCCGCCGCGCGCCAGGGCGATGTGGGTCTGACGTCGGTCGCGGCCATCGCCTTTTGCCCCGCCCTCACCGCTGCCGCCAGGGCAGGCTGGCTGCGATCCAGCCCGACACCGTGCGCCGGTGCCCCTCGCCGTCCAGCGGGCCCTCGAAGCCGTCGCGGATGTTGAACACGTGGGCGAATCCGGCCGCGCGCGCCATCCGCGCCGCCGCGAGACTCCGCGCCCCCGACCGGCAGAGGAAGTAGAGCCGGTGTTCGGGCGTCAGCCCGGCCTCGCGCAGTGCCTCGACGAAGCCCGGGTTCACCGCCATCGACGGGAAGAGCTGCCAGGCGATCGGCACCACGGGCTTGCCGGTCGCCGAGAGGTCGGGCATGCCGACATAGGTCCATTCGGCATCCGTCCGGACATCGACCAGCATGGCGCGCGGATCCTCGTTCAGGGCCTGCCAGGTTTCGGTGGGCGAGACCTCGGGCACGTCGCTCATATGGTCGGTTCCTCTGCGGATGTCGGACCCGGACAGGGTAGCGGCAGGAGCGACCTCATGGCGATGGTGGACGGGCTGACCGGTGCGATCGGCAACACGCCGCTGATCCGGCTGAGGCGCGCCTCCGCGGCCACGGGCTGCGAGATCCTCGGCAAGGCCGAGTTCATGAACCCCGGCGGATCGGTCAAGGACCGCGCCGCCCTCGCGATCATCACGGACGCCGAGGCGAGGGGGCTGCTGCGCCCCGGCGGCACGATCGTCGAGGGCACGGCCGGCAACACCGGCATCGGGCTGACGCTGGTCGGCAATGCGCGCGGGTATCGTTCCGTCATCGTCATGCCGGAGACGCAGAGCCGCGAGAAGATCGAGTTCCTGCGCATGATCGGCGCCGATCTCCGCCTCGTTCCCGCCGCGCCCTACAGGGACCCCGGCAACTACGTGCATGTCTCGCGCCGGCTCGCCGAGGAACTTGCCGCGCAGGAACCGAACGGCGCGATCTGGGCGAACCAGTTCGACAATCTCGCCAACCGCGAGGGCCATCGCCGCACCACCGGCGAGGAGATCTGGGCCGAGACCGGGGGGGGCGTCGATGCCTTCACCTGCGCCTGCGGCACCGGCGGCACGCTCGCGGGTGTGGCCTTCGCGCTGAAGGCGCGGAAGCCCTCGGTGCGCATCGTGCTCGCCGACCCCCTGGGCAGCGCGCTCTATGCCTGGAAGACGCGCGGCGTGCTGGAGCTGGAGGGCAGCTCGATCACCGAGGGCATCGGCCAGAGCCGGGTGCCCGGCAATCTCGAGGGCGCCCCGATCGACGATGCGATCCGGATCACCGACGAGGAGATGCTGGAGCAGGTGTTCGATCTCACCATCCACGAGGGGCTGAGCGTCGGGGGCTCGGCGGGGCTGAACGTCGCGGCCGCGATCCGCGTCGCGCGCGCGCTCGGCCCCGGCCACACGGTGGTGACGATTCTCTGCGACGGGGGAGCGCGCTACCAGTCGAAGCTGTTCAACCCCGAGTTCCTGCGCGGCAAGGGCCTGCCCACGCCGCCGTGGATGGGGTGATCGGCCGGCGGCCCGCCTACGCCGCCGGTGCCGTCACGATCTCCGCGCCCTGCGCGAGAACCTGGTGCACCGGGCATCTCTCGGCGATCGCCAGCAGCCGCTCGCGCTGCGCCGCATCGAGCGGCCCCTCCAGCGCGATCGCGATCGAGAACCGCCCCCGCTCCGCCGGCTTCTCGTAGGTGACGGTCACGGCGATCCGCTCCAGCGTCCAGCCCTTCCGCCCGGCGTACATCCGCACCGTGATCGCCGTGCAGGCGCCGAGCGCGCCGCAGAGCAGCTCGAACGGCTCAGGCCCCGAATCCTTCCCCCCCGTCTCGCCCGGCTCGTCCACCGCCCAGGCATGACCGCGCGCGACCGCCGTCATGCCGTAGGGGGCCACACCCGAATCGCTCACCGTCACTGTGCGCACGCGCGCCGCCATCACGCTCCCTCCTACGGCCACCGCACCTCGGGCGGCAGGCTCATCAGGATCGCCTCGACGTTCCCGCCGGTCTTCAGCCCGAACAGCGTGCCGCGGTCGTAGAGCAGGTTGAACTCGACATAGCGGCCGCGCCGGACCAGCTGCCGGTCGCGCTCCTCCGCCGTCCAGGGCTCGTGCATCCGCCGGCGCACGATCGCCGGATAGGCGTCGAGGAAGGCGAGCCCGACATCGCGCGTGAAGGCGAAATCCGCTGCCCAGTCCCCCGACTCGAGGGTGTCGTAGAAGATCCCGCCCACCCCGCGCGGCTCGCCCCGGTGCGGCAGGAAGAAGTAGCGGTCGCACCACTCCTTGAAGCGCGGGTAGTAGTCGGGGTTGTACCGGTCGCACGCCGCCTTGAAGGCGGCGTGGAAGGTCTCGCGGTCCTCCGCCGTCTCCGGGGTCTCCAGCAGCATCGGCGTCAGGTCGCCGCCGCCGCCGAACCACGTCCGGGTGGTCGCGATCATGCGCGTGTTCATGTGCGCGGCCGGCACGCGCGGGCTTCGCATGTGTGCCACCAGCGAGATCCCCGAGGCCCAGAAGCGCGGGTCCTCGGCCGCACCGGGGATCTGCTTGGCGAACTCCGGGCTGAATTCGCCGAACACGGTCGAGACGTTCACGCCGACCTTCTCGAACACCCGCCCCTTCATCACGCTCATCACGCCGCCGCCGCCGCCTGGCCGGTCCCAGGCGGTGCGTACGAAGCGGCCCGGCGGCAGGTCGGCATGCGGGCCGGAGGCGAGCGCGTCCTCGATCGCCTCGAACGCGGCGCAGAGCCGGTCGCGCAGGTCTTCGAACCAGGTCCGGGCGGCCTCCTGCCGCGCATCCGCAAGCGGGGTCATGCGGCAACGATCACGGGCCGGCCCGGCAGCGTCAACCGTGACGGCCCCCGGGGCTTGCGCAACCCGCGAGTGCCCATACCTCGGAACGTGACAAGGGGCCGTTGCCGCGCCGCCACCCCCTGCCTATAAGGGCGCGACGCCTTGGTGTGGTGCGGTGCGGAAACGCGCGCCCGGGGCGCGCTGGCCCGAGCGGGCCGGTGCGCCGTGGGGCCGCTCGGCGTTGCGGACAAGTGGGCCTGCCCCTCCCCCGGGGCGGGCCGGATGCGGAGAGGAACGGGGATGGCCGAGACTTCGACGGCTCAGGCACAGGGCGGTCATGGCGCGGGCGGCACGCGGCGCGATTTCCTGTCGCTGACCACCACGGCGGTGGCCGGTGTGGGTGTGGCCGCTTTCGCCTGGCCCTTCATCCAGAGCATGAACCCGTCGGCCTCCGTGCTGGCGCTGGCTTCGACCGAGGTCGATCTCGCCCCGATCGTCGTCGGCCAGGCGATCACGGTGGTGTGGCGCGGCAAGCCCGTGTTCATCCGCCATCGCACCGCCGAGGACATCACCGCGGCGCGCGACACCCCGCTCAGCGCCCTGCCCGATCCGCAGACCGATCAGTCGCGCGTGCAGAAGCCCGAATGGCTGGTGATGATCGGCATTTGCACGCATCTCGGCTGCGTGCCGCTGGGCCAGCGGCCGACCGACCCGAAGGGCGACTTCAACGGCTGGTTCTGCCCCTGCCACGGCAGCCACTACGATACCTCTGGGCGGATCCGCCGTGGCCCGGCGCCGGCCAATCTGGCGATCCCGCCCTATACCTTCACCTCCGACACCGCGATCCGGATCGGCTGAGGCACAAGCGATGGTCGGCCTGCACAAGAGCGACTTCAAGAACCCGGTGGTGCGCTGGATCGACCAGCGCCTGCCGATCCCGAGCATGCTCACCAAGGAGTATGCCGAGTTCCCGACGCCCAAGAACTTCAACTATTTCTGGAACTTCGGCGCGCTGGCGATGGTCTGCCTGGTGGTGATGATCGTCACCGGCATCTTCCTCGCCATGCACTACACGCCTCATGTCGATTACGCCTTCGACAGCGTCGAGCGCATCATGCGCGACGTGAACTACGGCTGGCTGCTGCGCTACATCCACATGAACGGCGCGAGCATGTTCTTCATCGTCGTCTACATCCACATCTTCCGCGGCCTCTATTACGGCTCGTACAAGGCGCCGCGCGAACTGCTGTGGATCCTCGGCGTGGTCATCCTGCTGCTGATGATGGCGACGGCCTTCATGGGCTACGTGCTGCCCTGGGGCCAGATGAGCTTCTGGGGGGCGACCGTCATCACCAACCTGTTCAGCGCCATCCCGATCGTCGGGCCGGACATCGTGACCTGGCTGTGGGGCGGGTTCTCGGTCGACAACCCCACGCTGAACCGGTTCTTCTCGCTGCACTACCTGCTGCCGTTCGTGATCGTCGGCGTGGTGTTCCTGCATGTGGTCGCGCTGCACATCACCGGCTCGAACAACCCGCTCGGCATCGAGCCGAAGGGGCCGCAGGACACGATCCCGTTCCACCCCTACTACACGATCAAGGACAGCTTCGGGCTGGTGATCTTCCTGATCGTGTTCGCCTTCTTCGTCTTCTTCGCGCCGAACTTCATGGGCCACCCGGACAACTACATCCCGGCCAACCCGCTGGTCACGCCCGCGCACATCGTGCCCGAGTGGTACTTCCTGCCCTTCTACGCGATCCTGCGCGCGGTGCCGGACAAGCTCGGCGGCGTCGTGCTGATGTTCGCCTCGATCTTCGTGCTGTTCGTGCTGCCGTGGCTCGACACCAGCCCGGTGCGCTCGATGAAGTTCCGTCCGCTGGCGCGCCCCTTCTTCTGGGTGTTCGTCGCCGCCTGCCTGCTGCTCGGCTATTGCGGTGCGATGCCGGCCGAGGGGATCTGGGTGGTGCTCTCGCGCGTCGGCACGGCCTACTACTTCCTCTACTTCCTCGTGATCCTGCCGGTGCTCGGCAAGCTCGAGCGGCCGCTGCCGCTGCCGGCGAGCATCAGCCAGCGCGTGCTGGGCGGCGGGCCGGTGCCCGCGGCCGCCGCGTCCAAGCCGATGGAGAAGGCGTGATGCGCATGCTTCGTCTCGCTCTGGCGGCCGCCGCGCTCGCCTTCGCCGCACCAGTGCACGCGGCGGGCCCGTCGGTCGCGATCCCGTCGCAGACCTGGTCGTTCGGCGGGCTCTTCGGCACCTTCGATCGCGCCTCGGCGCAGCGCGGCTTCCTGGTCTACAAGCAGGTCTGCGCGAGCTGCCACGCGATGAAGCAGCTCGCCTACCGAAACCTCGAGGGGATCGGGCTCTCCGAGGATGAGATCCGCGCGATCGCCGCCGACGTGATGATCAAGGACGGGCCGAACGACGACGGCGAGATGTTCGAGCGCCCTGGCCGTCCGTCCGACCGGTTCCGCAGCCCGTTCCCGAACGTGCAGGCCGCGCGCGCGGCGAACAACGGCGCCTATCCGGTCGATCTCTCGCTGATCACCAAGGCGCGCGAGAACGGCGCCAACTACCTCTACGCGCTGCTGACCGGCTATCGCGAGAACCCGCCCGCCGGCGTCGAGCCGATGGAGGGGATGCACTACAACGAGTACTTCCCGGGCCACTGGATCGCGATGGCCCAGCCGCTCTGGCCCGACATGGTCGACTACCCCGACGGCACGCGGGCGACGATCGAGCAAATGGCGCGCGACGTCACGACCTTCATGGCCTGGGCGGCCGAGCCGGAACTCGAGCAGCGCCGCGCGATGGGCGTGCGCGTGATCCTGTTCCTGATCGTGCTCGCGGGGCTCACCTATGGCGTGAAGCGCAAGATCTGGGCCGACCTGAAGCATTGAGCCCGACGCACGCAGGCTCGCCCTGTATGCATCGCGAGCGCGTGCAGGGCTGGCTTGGCGGCTTCGCGCCAGCTCGTGGGGGCGAAACCGGCCAAGGTTGTGGGGTCGCCCCGTTCGGGGCGGCCCTTTCCTGTTGGGGAACGAGGCCATGGCGGAGGAGGACGCGCCGTCCCCGGTGATCGGCATCATCGGCGGATCGGGCATCTACGACATCGAGGGACTGGAGAACGCCGAGTGGCGGGAGGTCCGCACGCCCTGGGGTCTGCCCTCGGGCGAGCTGCTGTTCGGCCGGCTCGCCGGCGTGCCCTGCGTGTTCCTCCCGCGTCACGACCGCGGCCACCGTCTCAGCCCGACCGATCTGCCCTATCGCGCCAATATCGACGCGCTGAAGCGCGCGGGCTGCACCGAGATCCTGTCGCTCTCCGCAGTCGGCAGCCTGCGCGCCGATCTTGCCCCCGGCACCTTCGTGATCGTCGATCAGTTCATCGACCGCACCTTCGCGCGGCAGAAATCCTTCTTCGGCGCCGGCTGCGTCGCGCATGTGTCGATGGCGCACCCGGTCTGCCGCCGCCTGGGTGACGTGCTGGAGGAGGGCTGCCGCGCGCTCGGCCTGCCGCACAAGCGGGGCGGCACCTATCTCGTAATGGAGGGCCCGCAGTTCTCCACCCGCGCGGAGTCCGAGCTCTACCGCGCCTGGGGCTGCGACGTGATCGGCATGACCAACATGCCGGAGGCCAAGCTCGCCCGCGAGGCCGAGCTCTGCTACGCGACGGTGGCGATGGTGACCGACTACGACTGCTGGCACCCCGAGCATGACCACGTGACGGTGGAGCTGGTGGTGAAGGTGCTGTTCGAGAACGCCGCCAAGGCGCGTGCGCTGCTGAAGCAGGTGGTGCCCGTGCTCGGCCAGCGGCGCGGCTTCTGCCCGGAGGGCTGCCACACCGCGCTCGAGAACGCGATCGTCACCGCGCCGGCGAAGCGCGATCCGTCGCTGCTGTCGCGCCTCGACGTGGTCGCGGGCCGCGTGTTGAAGGCGGAAGCCGCGGGGTAGCGCCGTGGCCAAGGACCCGTACGAAACCCTTGGCGTGGCGCGCACCGCGACGGCGGAGGACATCCGCAAGGCGTATCGCAAGCTCGCCAAGAAGCTGCACCCGGACCTGAACCCGGGCGACCGCAGCGCCGAGGCGCGCTTCAAGGAGGTCTCGGCCGCCTACGATCTGCTGTCCGACCCCGAGAAGCGGCGCCGCTTCGATGCCGGCGAGATCGACGCCGAGGGCCAGGAGCGCCCGCGCGGTCCGTTCTTCCGCGACCACGCCACCGCGGACGCCGGACCGTTCCGCACCCGGCGCGGTCCGCGCGCCGCGCGCTCCGGCATCGAGGACCTGTTCGAGGACCTGTTCGCCGAGCGCGAGGGCGGCGAGCGATTCGCCTTCCCGGGCGGCGACCTGTCGCTCAGGCTCACCGTGCCGTTCCTCGATGCGGTGAACGGCGCGACCGCGCGCGTGAGCCTGCCCGGCGGCGACGTGATCGACCTGAAGATTCCTCCCGGTGCGACCGACGGCCAGGTGCTGCGTCTGCGCGGCAAGGGCCTGCCCGGCATCAATGGCGGCCCGCCGGGGGACGCCCTGGTCGAGCTCGCCGTGATGCCGCATCCGCTCTACCGGCGCGAGGGCGACACGATCCGCTACGAACTTCCCGTGTCGCTCGCGGAGGCGGTGCTGGGGGCGAAGGTCGAGGCGCCGACGCCGGCGGGCAGGGTGATGCTGACGGTGCCGCCGGGGTCCAACACCGGCTCGGTGCTGCGGCTGCGCGGCCGCGGTGTCGCGCGGCCCGACGGCACGCGCGGCGACTGCATCGTCACGCTGAAGGTCGTCCTGCCGCCCAAGCCCGATGCCGCGCTGGAGCAGTTCCTGCGCGGCTGGGAGGCCGGGCGCCGGCACGATCCGCGCGCCGGACTGGAGGGCTGAGCGATGGATCGCGCGACCTTCTGCCTGCGCGCCCGGCTCGACGCCGCGACGCTGGAGGCGTGGATCGAGGCCGGCTATGTGCGGCGCGAACTCTCCGAGGCCGATCTCGCCCGCGCGCTGCTGGTGCGCGATCTCGTGCAGGACCTCGGCGTGAACGAGGAGGGGGTGGACGTGGTGCTCGACCTCCTGGACCAGCTGCACGAGGCGCGCGGCGCGCTCAGGCGCGTGCTCGCCCTGCTGGCCGGGGAGGATCGGCGGCTGCTCGAGCGCGTGCGGGCCGCCCTCGCGCGCGGCGGCGAGTGATACCGGGCTGCCAAAGGTTTGACCTTTGGCAGACCGGGATCGCGCGCAGGGCTGGTGTGGCGGCTGCGCGCCAAAGGAAACCCCATACCCGGCGCACGAAGGTGAAACCTTCATGCGCCGGGTATGACGGTCCGTCACTCCGCCTTCGCCGGCTTCCCCGCGGCCTTGTCGGTCATGCGGTCGAGCACGCCCAGGAAGACTGCCGAGGCGATGAACACGATGTGCGTGATCACCTTCCAGAAGATCTCCTCGGTCGTGTAGGTGCCCGTGTTCAGGAACACCTGGAGCAGGTGGATCGAACTGATGGCGACGATGGCGGAGGCGACCTTGATCTTCAGGCTGCCCGGGTCGAGCTTCGACAGCCAGCCGATCTGACGCTGGGTGTCCTCGCTTTCCAGCTTGGCGACGAAATTGTCGTAGGACGACAGCATGACCATCACGATCAGGCCGGCCACCAGCGCCTTGTCGATCAGCTGCAGCACGCCGAGCAGGAAGACGTTGTCGTCCTTGGCCGGGAACTGGAGCGCCAGGCCCGCGAGCTTCACCAGGAACTGGGCGGCGAACACCGCGAGCGCGACCGCGAGGCCGATGTAGAACACGACCAGGATGTAGCGGCTGGCGAGGATGATCTGCTCGATCAGCTTCTGCAGCACGGTCATGGCCGGTCAGCCTCCGAGCGGCAACCCGAGGGCCGCGAGGTCGCGGCGCAGCGCGTCGGGGCCGGTGAACCGGATCGCGCGCAGGCCCACGGCTTCGGCGCCGGCGACGTTCTTCGCGCTGTCGTCGATGAACACGGTGCGTTCCGGTGCGACCCCGAACCGGGCGATGGCGTGGCGGTAGATCGCGGCATCGGGCTTGATCAGGCCGATCCGCCCCGAGACCACGACGGCGCGGAACCGACCGAGGAAGCCGTAGAGCTGCTCGGCGTAGGGGTAGGTCTCGGCCGACCAGTTGGTGAGCGCGAACAGCGGCGTGCCGGCGTCGTCAAGTTCTTCCAGGATCGCGACCGTGCCCGCGATCGGGCCGTTGAGCATCTCGTGCCACCGCCCGCGATAGGCGGCGATCAGCTCGGCCTTGTCGGGGTGCCGTGCCGAGAGCTCGGCGATCGCCTGCGCCCACGGCCGGCCGCGGTCCTGTTCGAGATTCCAGGCGGGCGCGCAGACCTCGCTGAGGAAGGTCTCCATCGCCGCCTCGTCGTCGAACAGCTTGCGGTAGAGGTGGCGCGGGTTCCAGTCGATCAGCACGCCGCCCAGGTCGAAGATCACGGCGTCGATCTGGCGAGACATCGGTGCGGTCCGTCGCAAGGGGGTGGCGGCGATGGGCCATGCCGTTGCGGATGTGTCAAGGCTCCAGGCGCGCGACCGCCTCGCGCACGCGATCGGCGATCTCCTGCGCGCTCGCGGCGCCTTCGATCAGCGTCGCGGCCGGGATCGGCGCGCCGAACGCCACGCGCACGGGATGCGGCTTGGGGAACCGCGCGGTGCGGGGCATCGCCTCGAAGGTGCCGATGATCCGCGCCGGCACCACCGCCGCGCCCGTCGCGCGCACGAGTTCGCCGACACCCGGCAGGAAACGCTGGATCGTGCCGTCGGGGCTGCGCCAGCTCTCCGGGAACCACACCAGGCAGTCGCCGCGTGCCAACGCCTCCTTCGCGTAGGCGAGGGTGGTCGCGGGCTGGCGCTCGTCCACCGGGAAGATGCGCGCGGCGCGCGCGAGGAACCGGCCGATGCGCGAGACGAACAGCCGCGACCGCTCGCCCGACCAGCGGATGCGCGCGAGCGCGGCTTTCGGCAGGGCGGCCGCCATGATCGCGGGATCGATGTCGGAGAGATGGTTGACCGCGACGATCACCGGCCCGTCCGGGACGTGCTCGCGCCCGCGGACGCGCAGCCGGAACAGTGCCGCGCAGAGCACGCGGTTGGCGGCCGCCAGCACTTTCCCCGCCACCGCATGCGCGCCCGAGGGCGGTTCCAGCCAGGAGAGGTCGGGCGGCTCGGCTGCGCGCGCCGGCGCGCCCTCCGCGGCGCGCTTGACCGCCAGCTCCAGGATGTCGCGCACCGTGGCGATGGTGCCCCAGTCGTCCTCGCTGAAGCGGAGGCCCAGCCGGCCCTCGGCCTCCAGCGTGATCTCCACCCAGCCGAGACTGTCGATGCCGAGATCGAGCTGGGGCGATTGCGATGGCGCGACCAGTTTGCCCTGGAAGCGCGCAGTCAGGACTTCCCACATTGCCCGCGCGGTGGGGTCAGCCAGCAGCGCGCGCTCCTCCTCCGTCATCGGCGCGGCGGAGGCGGAGCGGCCCGCCTTCGCGGCGTCGTAGAGCGCGGGCAGGCGGAAGCGCTGGATCTTGCCGAGCCGCGTGCGCGGCAGCGGCTCGCGCGTGATCGCGTAGCCCGCGAGCCGCTGATATGAGGGCAGGCGCTGCGCCGCCGTGCCGAGGGCGACGCGCACCGCATCGTCGATGCGCGGCGAGCCCGAGGCCGCGATCGCCGGCTCGTCCGGCACCACCAGCGCGACGAGCGCGCCCGAGCGCTCCAGCACCGCGATCTCCTTGATCGCCGGATCGGCGCCGTAGTGCTTCTCCAGCTCCTCGGGGAAGACGTTCTTGCCGCCCCCGAGCACGATCATCTCCTTCACCCGGCCGACGATGTGCACGTAGCGGTCGGGGTCGATGAAGCCGAGATCGCCGGTGCGGAACCAGCCATCGGGCGTGAACGCGGTCTCGTTCGCCTCCGGGTTGTCGCGGTAGCCGGCGAAGACCGAGGGGCCGCGGCATTGCAGCTCGCCGACACCCTTCTCGTCGGGCTCGGCGACGCGCAGCTCCGCGCCCGGCAGCGGCCAGCCCTCCGAGCCGATCCGGGCCTTGTCCTTGTGGTTGTTGGTGAGGATCGAGGCGGTCTCGGCCAGCCCCCAGCCGGACAGCACCTGCCAGCCGAGCGCTTCGAGCGGCCAGATCAGCTCGGCCTCGAAGGCCGCCCCGCCCGAGGCCATCAGCCAGAGATCCGGTGCGAGGTTGCGGTGGATCGAGCCGAACAGGCGCCGTCCGACCCGAAGCCCGAAGCGTCGGCGCAGGACCATCGACAGCGCGAACAGGGCGCGGAAGATCAGCCGCCTCGGCGCGGGCTGCTGCGCGACGCGCGCCATCAGCCCGTTCAGCAGCGCCGCGTAGAGCCGCGGCACCGCCACCATCACCGTGCAGCGCCCCTCCTTGAGCGC
This sequence comes from Elioraea tepidiphila DSM 17972, assembly GCF_000378465.1. Lineage (GTDB taxonomy): Bacteria > Pseudomonadota > Alphaproteobacteria > Acetobacterales > Acetobacteraceae > Elioraea > Elioraea tepidiphila. Next base: position 103,749 of record NZ_KB899917.1, on the reverse strand, counting down.
GGCGACGATGTGCGGCCCCGTCACGCTCTCCGGCAGGACGACCGTGGTGCCGAGCGCGAACGGCGTGAGGATGCCGACGGTCAGCGGATAGACATGGTGCAGCGGCAAGGGCAGCAGCGCGCGGTCCTCGCGCGTCACGATCCCCTGCGCGGCCAGCGCGCGCACGTTGTGCAGCACGTTGGCGTGGGTGAGCAGGAACGATTTCGGCCGGCCCGTGGTGCCGCTGGTGGTGACCAGCATCATCGGATCCTCGGGCCGGATCGGCGGCAGCTCGGCCTTCTCGCCCGCTTCCCAGTCGGTCCAGCGCGGCAGCCCTTCGCCTGGATCGAGCGTGACGAGCGCGAGCGTCGGATCGACCGCGGCAAGCCGCTTCGCGTGTGCAGCGGCTGAGAACGCGAGCCGCGCGCCGCTGTCCGGCACCAGCACCTTCAGCTCGTCGTCGGTCGTGAGATCATCGAGCGCCGCGGTGATCGCGCCGAGCGCGCCGAGCGCCAGCCGTACCACCACCCAGTCATGCCCGTTCGGCCCGAACAGCAGGACCGTCTCGCCCGGCTTCACGCCGCGCGCGGCCAAGGCACCGGCGAGGGCCAGCGCGCGCGCGCCGATCGCGGCATAGCTCAGCGCCTCGCCCTTGCCGTCGCGCACCTGCACCAGCGCGGGCCGGTCGCCGTGCCGGGCGAGCCCTTCCACCAGGTCCCGCAGGGTCGAGGGTCCGTCCGGTGCGCGCATGGATGCGAGCTTACGGTTTCCCGACGCGACGCCCAACCGCTAGCCTCTCGCGTGAGCGTGAGCGTGAGCGGAGGGGCCGGGCGTGTCGGTGTTCGAGGAGGTGGCGGCGCTGCTGGCGATCGCCTCGGTGGTGGGGCTGATCGGGGTCGCCGCGCGGCAACCGCTGATCGTGTCCTTCATCGCCGTCGGCATCCTGGTCGGCCCCTCGGGCTTCGGCATCGTCACCGGCGGGATCGTGATCGAGACGCTCGCCCGGCTCGGCATCGCGCTGCTGCTGTTCCTGGTGGGACTGAAACTCGACATCGGCCTGATCCGGAGCTTCGGCCGCGTCGCCGTGGCGACAGGGCTCGGCCAGGTGGCGTTCACCTCGATCGGCGGGTTCGTGATCTGCCTCGCCCTGGGGATGGGCGCGGTCGAGGCGCTCTATGTCGCGGTCGCGCTCACCTTCTCCTCCACGATCATCATCGTGAAGCTCCTGTCCGACAAGCGCGAGATCGATGCGCTGCACGGACGGATCGCGCTCGGCTTCCTGATCGTGCAGGACATCTGCGTCGTGGTCGCGATGATCGTGCTCTCCGCCTTCGATGCCGCCGCCGGCGAGGGCGGGGCGCTGGCGCTCGCCTCGGCGCTCGGCGGCGGCGTGGCGTTGGTGGCGGTGGCGGGGCTGTTCATGCGCTACCTCGCCGAGCCGCTGCTGACGCGGATGGCGCGCGAGCCCGAACTGCTCGTGGTGTTCGCGATCGGCTGGGCGGCGGTCGGCGCGGCGGCCGCCGATGCGGTGGGGCTGTCGAAGGAGCTCGGCGGGCTGCTCGCGGGCGTCAGCCTCGGCTCGACCAGCGTGCGCGAGGCGATCGCCGCGCGCCTCGCCTCCCTGCGCGACTTCCTGCTGCTGTTCTTCTTCCTCCAGCTCGGCGGGCTGTTCAACTTCGCCGCGATCGCCGACCGGCTGGGCGAGGCGGCGATCCTCTCGGTCTTCGTGCTGGTCGGCAATCCGCTGATCGTCATGGCGATCATGGGCGTGATGGGGTACCGCAAGCGCACGAGCTTCCTCGCGGGGCTGACCGTGGCGCAGATCAGCGAGTTCAGCCTCGTCTTCATCGCGCTCGGCCACGCGCTCGGCCATGTCGGGCTGGAGGCGGTGGGGCTGACCACCCTGGTCGGCATCGTCACGATCGGGCTCTCGACCTACATGATCGTCTATTCCGCCACGCTGTACCGCTGGCTGGAGCGCTACCTCTCGCCGTTCGAGCGCCGCCGCGCGGTGCGCGAGGACCATCTCGCGGAGGCGGACGAGGCGCCGCATCGGCCGATCATCCTCTGCGGCCTCGGCCGCTACGGCACCGCGATCGCCGAGCGCCTCGCCGAGCGCGGCGTGGGCTTCCTCGGCGTGGATTTCGATCCCGAGGCGGTGCGCGCCTTCCAGCGGCGCGGCTGGCCCGCGATCTACGGCGATGTCAGCGACCCGATCTTCGTCGCGCACCTGCCGCTCGAGACCGCGACCTGGGTGGTGGTCGCCGTGCCGCACACCGTCGGGGTGCTGGGCTATGCCGACACCAACGATGCGCTGGTCTCGGCGCTGCGCCATGCGGGGTTCCGCGGCCGGATCGCGCTCACCGCCAATTACCCGGTCGAGGCGGCGCGCCTGAAGGGGATCGGCGCGGATGCGGTGCTCTCGCCCTTCGCCGACGCCGCGGAGGAGGCGGTGAACCGCATCCTCGGCCTCGGCGTGCAGCCCGCGGAGCCCGCGCGCGTCACCGCCGCATGAGGCGCCCGAGCAGCCGGCGCGCGAGCGCGAGCATCTCGCGCGCGCTCAGGAACAGCGGCAACTGCCAGGCCTGGGCCTCCTCGCCGAGCGTGAGCCCGACCTCGGTGATGCGCCCCTGGGCATCGACCTCGCGCACCACCAGCTCGGCGTCCCCGCACTGCACGCGATCGCCCATCTCGGCCGACCCGCCGAGCCGGCCCAGCATGAACGCGCCGATCTCGCGGTCGAGATAGCGCGGCGGCGGGGAACTCCGACGGGGTCGCGAGCAGGCCGAGGATCAGGAACATCGCGATCTGCGCGAGCCAGGTCATGCCCTCCTGGAACCGGCGCAGGCTCTGGAGCGCGCGCATCCGCCGGTTGCCGGCAACCAGCCCGGCGACATAGGCGGCGAGGAAGCCGCTGCCGCCGAGCGCGCCGGTGAGCGAGAACAGCACCAGCGCCGCGGCGAGCACCACGATCGGGTAGAGCGCGTTCTCCAGCTCGACCCGGTTGACGAGCTGCACGATCAACAACCCGCCGGCGACACCGAAGGCGAGCCCGAGCCCCATCTGGGTGACGAAACCGACCAGCAGGTCGGTGGTGAGCCGCTCCACCCCGCCGCCCGCGGCGACCAGCTCGACCAGCAGCACGGTGAGGAACACCGCCATCGGGTCGTTCGAGCCCGATTCGACCTCCAGCGTGGCGCGCACGCTCTCCTTGATCGTGATGCCACCGGTGCGCAGCAGGAAGAACACCGCCGCCGCGTCGGTCGAGCTGACGATCGCGCTGATCAGCAGGGATTCCGGCCAGGGGGCGCTGAAGATGTAATGGATGCAGGCCCCCAGCAGCGCGGTCGTCAGCAGCACGCCGAGCGTCGCCAGCACGACCGCCGGGCCGGCGGCCTGGCGGAAGGTGCGCCAGCGCGTGCTGAAGCCGGAATCGAACAGGATCACCGCCAGGGCGAGGCTGCCGACGAAATAGGCGCTCGCGGCATCGTCGAACTGCAGCCCGAGCCCGTCCTCGCCGACCAGCAGGCCGATGCCGAGGAAGAACAGCAACAGCGGCGTGCCGAACCGGAAGGCGATCAGGCTGGTGAAGACGGAGAGGACGATCAGCGCGGCGCCGATGAAGATGGTCGTGAAGATCCAGTCCATCGCGTCCCGCCCGTGATCGGGCTGCCTCCCCGCTCGATGCTCGCCGCCGCTGGCTGCCTCGATGTGCGGTCCCGTCCGAGGGATTGCAATGTCACCGATCTCCGGCGTTCCGCCGCCATCAATCGGCCATGCTCGCCGGCATCCATGACGGCGAGTAGGCCCGCCGCCTTCTGGCGCGGCGCCGTTTGCGATGCCAGGGATGGGGATGATCGGCGCCGCGCTCGGGGCCCGTGCTGGAGTGGCGAAGCTGGAACCACCGCTGCGGCACGGTGTGCCGCGGATCCCACGCATCGGCCTTCGACCACCCGGAGGTCGGACGGACCCGTGAACCGCACGGCCAGGATCGATCGGCGCTGGTGGCGCGCGGTCGCCTTCACGGCGGCGCTCGCGCTGCTGGTCGGCGTTGCCGCGCGGCCCAGCGACCCGAGCTTCGCGGCCCTCCTGCTTGCGACCGCGGCAGCCGGCTTCGGCTTCTTCTACGTCCTGTTCCCCGGCGGGCTGCATTTCGCGGTCGCGCTGGCGAACGGGCTCGCGGTCTACGCGACACTGTTCACCTTCTTCTCCGAAAGCAACTTCGCGCACGTGCGCACCCCGGTCGGCTATCTCGGCTTCATCCTGCCCGTGCTTGCCTTCCTTGCCTCCGCCGGGCGCCACCGGGCCACGCTCGCTGCCTTGGTCGCGAGCGAACGGCTGCGCGAGACGGCCCATTTCCCGCGCCTGCTCGCCTGGCTGGTGCCGATCACGCTCATCGGCGCCGCCAGCTTCGCGGTGCCGGAGGTCGCGCCTGGCCGCGCCGCGGAGGAGGCGATCCTGCTTGTCGCCATGGCGGCGGTCTCGCTCGTGGTCGCGGCGGCGAGCCGCGACGTCGTCGCCTTCCTGCTGGATGCCTCGCTGCTGTTCGAGACGTTCTTCGCCCGTATCCGGCGCCTGCTGATCCCGACCTTCGCCTTCCTGACCCTCTATTCGCTGCTGGTGATCGTCTTCGCCTGCATCTACCGGCTGGTCGACGAGGCGACCCCCGGTCCGCTGCTGAGCTTCGCCGGCCAGCCGCGCGAGATGAGCTTCGCCGAGGCGCTCTACTTCTCGGTCGTGACGCTCTCGACCATCGGCTATGGCGACGTCGTTCCCTTCGCCCCGGCGGCGCGCGCACTCGCCTCGATCCAGGCGGTCCTCGGCGTGCTGCTGCTGCTGTTCGGCTTCGCCGAGATCATGAGCGCGAGCCGCGGCCGCGACGAGCGCTGATGCGCCATCAATCGGCCATGCCGCCGTGGTGACTCCGGGCCGAGGGACGATGGGCATGGACTGGACGGGGGCCGGGGCTGTCATCACCGGCGGTGCGGGATTTCTCGGCTCGGCCTTGGCGCGGGCGCTGGTCGCGCGCGGCGCCCGCGTGACGGTGATCGACGCCTTCCTGCCCGAGACGGGCGCGAACGCGGCGAACCTGGAAGGGCTCGACCTGCGGGTGATCCGCGCCGATCTGCGGCACGACGCGCTGGAGGACGCGCTCGCCGGCGCGGCGGCGATCTTCCATCTCGCGGCGCAGACCTCGCACATGGGCAGCCAGGCCGATCCGCGCGGCGATCTCGCGCAGAACGCGGATGCGACGCTGCGGCTGATCCTGGCCGCGCGGACGGCCGCGCCGGCGGCGCGGGTGGTGCACGCCTCGACGCGCCAGCTCTATGGCCGGCCGCGCGCGCTGCCCGTCAACGAGGACCATCCGATCGACCCGCCCGACGCCAATGCGGTGAGCAAATGGGCGGCCGAGCAGTACTGGCTGCTGGAGCGCAAGGTGCATGGCCGGCCGGTGGTCTCGCTGCGCCTCACCAACTGCTACGGGCCGGGGCTCAGGGTGAAGGACCACCGCCAGACCTTCCTCGGCCTCTGGGTGCGGCGCGTGCTGGAGGGCGAGGCGTTCGAGGTCTGGGGCGGCGAGCAGACGCGCGACCTCGCCTATGCCGATGACGTGGCGGAAGCCTTCCTGGCTGCGGCGGATGCGCCGGCGGGCGCCTACAATCTCGGCGGCGCGCCGCCCGTCTCGCTCCGCGATCTCGCCGAGGCACTGGTCGCGGCGAACGGCGGCGGGCGCTATGTCGTGAAGGACTTCCCGGCCGACCGGGCGAAGATCGACATCGGCAGCTATGTCGCCGACGACTCCCGCTTCCGCGCCGCCACCGGCTGGATGCCGCGCGTGAAGCTCGACGACGGGCTCCGCCGCACGCTCGCCTGGTTCCGCCCACGTCTCGACCGCTATCTCTGAAAGACCGTGTCATGAACGTTCCGACCCCACCCGTCACCGTGCCGCAGGCCGATCCCGGCGCGTCCTACCGCGCGCTGAAGGCGTCGATCGATGCGGCGGTCGCGCGCGTGCTGGAGTCCGGCTGGTACATCCTCGGCCGCGAGTGCGCGGCCTTCGAGGAGGCGTTCGCGCGCTGGCAGGGTGCCGCGCGCGCGATCGGCGTCGCGAACGGCACCGACGCGCTGGCGCTGATCCTGCGCGGCCTCGGCATCGGCCCCGGTTCCGCGGTGGCGACCGTGTCGCACACGGCCGTGGCGACCGTCGCGGCGATCGAGATGATCGGCGCGACACCGGTGCTGATCGACATCGATCCGGCGACGTACACGATGGATCCGGCAGAGCTGGAGGCGGTGCTGCGCGACCCGCCCGCCGGGCTGCCGCCGATCCGCGCGGTGATCCCGGTGCATCTCTACGGCCAGCCCGCGGCGATCGCGGAGATCATCGCGATCGCGGATCGCCACGGCGCCTCCGTGATCGAGGATTGCGCGCAGTGCCACGGCGCGACGGTGGGCAACCGCAAGGCGGGCACGCTCGGCCGCGCCGCCGCGTTCAGCCTCTATCCGACCAAGAACCTCGGCGCGCTCGGCGATGGCGGTGTGCTGACGACCGACGATACGGCGCTCGCGGACAGGATCGCGGCGCTGCGACAGTACGGCTGGAAGGAGCGCTACATCAGCGACCTCGCGGGCGTGAACTCGCGGCTCGACGAGGTGCAGGCGGCGATCCTGGCCGTGAAGCTCGCGCATCTCGATGCGGCGAATGCACGTCGGCAGGCGATCGCCGCGCGCTACGACGCGGCGCTCGCGGGCACAGGTTTCTCCCCGCCGGCGCGCCGGCCCGGCACGACGCATGTCTTCCATCAATACGTGATCCGCTGCGCCGACCGCGCTGGCGTGCAGGCGCAGTTCCGCGCGCGCGGCATCGGCACCAACGTGCACTATCCGATGCCGGTGCACGCCCAGCCGGCCTATCGCGGGCGCGTCGCCCTCGGCCCCGCCGCCTGCCGCGAGACGGAACGCGCAGCCGCCGAGGTGCTCAGCTTGCCGATGTTCCCGGAACTGACCGACGCGCAGGTCGATCAGGTCTGCGCCGCGATCCGCGCGCTCGGCTGACGGTCAGCCGCGCGCATCCTCGCGGATCATCGCGGACGCCCGCTCCGCCACCATCAGCACCGCCGGCTGGATGTTGGACGACGGCACGAGCGGGAACACGCTCGCATCCACCACGCGCAGCCCCGCGACACCCTTCACCCGCAGCCGCGTGTCGAGCGGCGCCGCGTCATCGTCGCCCATCCGCACCGTTCCGCAGGGGTGATAGACGGTCGAGGCGGCCGAGCGCACCCAGTCCGCGATCGCGGCATCGCTCGCCACGGCGCGGCCTGGCAGCAGCTCCTCCTCTACGAGCCCGGCAAGCGGCTGGCTGGCGACGATCCGGCGCGTGAGCTTCACGCCCTCTACGGTGACATGCAGGTCGTTGGGTGCGGTGAGGTAGTTCGGGATGATGCGCGGCGGCGCTTCCGGATCGGCCGAGGCGAGCGTGATCTCGCCGCGGCTGTCGGGCCGGCACTGCCCGACCACGAAGGCGATGCCGGGATGCGGATGCAGCCCCTCGGCCAGGGTGGTGAAGCTGAAATTGATGAACTGGATCTGCAGGTCCGGCTCCTCGGCGCCGGGGGTGACGCGGGCGAACAGCGACGCCTCCGAGGCGCCGACCGCGAGCGGGCCGCGCCGCGCGAACAGCCAGCGCGCGCCCATGCGCAGATAGCCGAGCCACGAGGCGGTGTACTCGTTCATCGTGCCGGCCGCGCGCGTGCGGAACGGCATGCGCACCACGAGATGGTCCTGGAGGTTGCGCCCGACCCCGCGCGCGTCGAGCACCGGCGCGATGCCGAACGCCGCCAGCGTCGCCGCGTCGCCGATACCCGACAGCATCAGCAGCTTCGGGCTCTCGATCGTACCGGCGCTCACGATCACCTCGCGCCGCGCCGCCCAGCGCGCCGCCCCGCCCGGTCCGCGGCCTTCCACCGCGCGCGCCCGGCCCTCGGCGATCGCGATGCGATGCGCGCGCACGCCGGTCAGCACGCGCAGGTTCGGCCGCGACCGCGCCGGCTTCAGATAGGCGCGCGCCGAGCTGATGCGCCGCCCGCCGCTCACGTTCAGCGGGTTGGGCGCGACGCCTTCGTACCAGGCGCCGTTGAAGTCCGGGCAGGCCGGCTGCCCTGCCGCTTGGCACGCGGCGACGAAGGCGCGTCCGGCCGGCGAGAGGTCGCGCGTGGGCCCGTTGCGGATCGGCCCCTCCGTGCCGTGCAGCGCCGACGGCGGCCCTTCCCAGGTCTCGATCGCCTTGAAGGCGGGCAGGCACGCCTCGTAGGACCAGCCGCGCGCGCCCGCCTGCGCCCAGCGGTCGTAGTCGCGGGGGCTGCCGCGCAGGAACACGAGCCCGTTGATCGAGCCCGACCCGCCCAGCACCTTGCCGCGCGGCCACTTGATGCGCCGGTCGTGCAGTTCCGGATCGGGCTCGGTCTCGTATTTCCAGTCGAACTGGCCCGAGATGAACAGCTTGGCATAGCCGGCCGGGATGTGGATCCAGTGGTGCCGGTCCTCCGGCCCGGCCTCGAGCAGCGTCACCGTCACCGACGGATCCTCGGAGAGCCGCGCGGCCAGCACGCAGCCCGCGCTGCCGCCGCCGACGATCACGTAGTCCGACTCGGAACCCTCGCTCACGCTGCCCTCCGCCTGTGGCGCGCGAACGGTATCGGCGTGCGGTCCGGGGTCAACGGGTGCTGGCATTCGCCGCCTTCGCAGGTGCACAATGCCCTCCCGTGGACACCGCCCCGACCCCCTTTCTCGATGCCGCGGTCGAGGACCTGCTCGGGCTGACCGCGCGCGCGCGCGCCGCCGCCGCGACCGATCCGTTCGGCAACCCGGTGCTGTCCGTCGCCCTCGGCATCAGCCGGCGGATCGACGACGGCGCGCTGAACGAGGCCTCGCTCGCCGCGGCGCTGCGCCGGCTGGCCGACGAGGCGTTCCGCGACCGGGCCCAGCGTCTCGCGCGCTATGTCGGCGAGACCGGAACCGATCAGTTCGATCGCATTGCCGCGCGCATCGTCCGCCCAGACCCCGCCGACAGCCCGGTGCCCTGGGCCGGTTTCCGAGCCGCGGTCGAGCGCCCGCGCTATGCGGCGGTGTTCACCGCGCACCCGACCTTCTCCATGCCGTTCCCTGCGGCCGCCTTGCTCGCGCGCGCCGCGCATGACGAGAGCGCGTGCCACGCCGCGCCGCCGGCGCACCGCCCCGCGCCGATCACGCTGGAGGAGGAGTTCGCCCAGGCCGCCGGCGCGATCGCGCATGCGCGCGATGCGATCGATGCGCTGGTCTCCGCCCTGGTCGCCGCGGCGCGGCGGACGTGGCCCGATCGCTGGATGGCGCTCAACCCCACGCCGGTGCTGGTGGCCTCCTGGGTCGGCTACGACACCGACGGGCGCACCGATATCGGCTGGGCCGACACGATCCGCTTCCGTCTGCGCATGAAGGCGATGGGGCTGGCGCGGCTCGCCGCCGCCGTCCCGCCCGGCCCGCTTGCGGACACGCTCGCCGCCGCGCTGGCCGAGACCGACCGGCAGCTCACCCTCTGCCCCGTCGGCACGACGCCCGAGCCGGAGGAGGTGCAGCGTTTCGCTCGCGCCCTGATCGCCGGGCGCGAGACCGCGCTGACCGGGATCGAGGCCGTGCAGGCCCAGTTCGACGCTGCGATCGCCGAGGCCGACGAGGCGGCGCGGCTCGGGCTCGTGGTCGCGCGCGCCGGCCTCGTCTCGCACGGGCTGTCCCTGGCCCACACGCATGTGCGGCTGAACGCGCAGCAGGTGCACAACGCGCTGCGCCACCGCCTGGGCTTCGATGCCGCGCCGGAGGATCGCGCGCGCCGGCGCGGCCTGGTCGCCGCGATCAACGCGGCACTCGATTCGGTTGAGACCGTGCCGGTGGATTTCGGCGCCATCCTCGCCGAGCAGTCCTCCGCGGCGCGGCTGATGATGACGGTTGCGCAGATCCTGAAGCACATCGACGGGTCGCAGCCGATCCGGTTCCTGATCGCCGAGACCGAGACGGGCTACACGCTGCTCGCCGCACTCTGGCTCGCCCGCCGTTTCGGTGTGGAGGATCGGGTCGAGATCAGCCCGCTGTTCGAGACGCCCGAGGGGCTGGAGCACGGCGCGCGCGTGCTCGAGGAGGCGCTGCGTTCGCCTCATTTCCGCGCCTATCTCAGGCGTCTCGGACGGCTCTGCCTGCAATTCGGCTACTCGGACTCGGGGCGGTTCGTCGGCCAGCCCGCCGCCTCGTTCCTGATCGAGCGGCTGCGGCTGAAGCTCGCCGAGACGCTGCGCCGTTTCGATCTCGGCGGGCTCGACCTGGTGCTGTTCAACACCCATGGCGAGTCGATCGGCCGCGGGGCGCACCCGACCAGCCTCGCGGATCGGCTCGAATATCTCGCGCCCGTGCACTCGCGCGCGCGCTTCGCCGAGGCCGGGCTGTCGGTGCGCGAGGAGTCGAGCTTCCAGGGCTCGGACGGGTATCTGCTGTTCGGCACGCCGGCGCTCGCGACCGCCTCGGTGGCGCGGATCGCCGAGCACCTGTTCGTCCCGCCCGCGACGGCCGATGATCCGATCTACACCGAGGCCGATTACGCGGCCGAGTTCTTCGGCTCCATGCGCGCCGCCGTCGAGGCGCTGGTGCTCGATCCCGGCTATGCGGCGCTGCTCGGCGCGTTCGGCCCCGCGCTGCTCGATCCCACCGGCTCGCGCCCGGCCAAGCGCCAGACCGACGGGCTGGGCGGGCCGGCGATGATCAGCCATCCGCGCGAGCTGCGCGCGATCCCGAACAATGCGATCCTGCATCAGCTTGGCTGGCTCGCGAACACGCTGCACGGGCTCGGCCAGGCGATCGCGCGGGCACCGGAGACCTTCGCCGAGCTGCGCGCGAGGAGCCCTCGCTTCGGCCGTGCGATGGCGATGGCGGCGGCCGCGCGCGCGGCCGGCGATCTCGACATCCTGCGCGGCTATGTCGCGACCCTCGATCCCGGCACCTGGTTCGACCGTGCGCAGCGCTCGACCCGGCCCGGCCGGCGCGAGCAGCTCGCGGCGGTTGCCTCCGCCCTGGAAGCGCTCGACCTTGCCGCGCCGGTGCGGCGGCTGTTCCGCCGCCTCCAGGCCGACGGGCTCGCCCTCGATGCGGCGTGGCGCAGCGAGGGGGCGTCGGATCGGCTGGTGGCGATGCATGCGCTGCGCATCGCCGCGATCCACCGGATCTGGCTGCTCGCCGCGCGCATCCCCGATTTCAGCCCGCGCCACGGCGTCACGCGAGCAGCGCTGGTCGCGCGCATCCTGCGGCTCGATGTGCCGGCCGCTGTCGATTTCCTGGAGGACGTGTTCCCGTCGCTGCCCGATCCGGCCGCGGCGATGGAGTTCGGCGAGCCGGCCGGTCCGCGCGCGGCCACCACCTACGAGGCCGAGCACGCCGAGATCCTGGGCCCGATGCGGCGCTGGTTCGCGCTGGTGCGCGAAGGGTCGGCGGCGATCGCCCACGAGGTCGGATCGTTCGGATAGCGCAACGTCGAACCGGGCGAAGATGCGCGCTGGGCGCCTGCGCGTCAGCCGGCCTCGGTCAGCAGCGCCATCGCCTCGTCCGAGCCGAGCAGGATCTCGGCGAGCCGTGCGATCTCGGCCCGGCCGATCCCGCCGACGGACCCCTGTGCCGCGCTGCGCATCAGCGCGGCCACCGGCTGGCGCGCGGCCGCCAAGGCCTCCTTGAACGCCGAGGTCGCGCCAGTGAGCCGTCCGGCCGCCTCGATGCGCTTCGCGGCATGCGCCGCGGTCTCGAGCGCGCGCACGGCATCGGCCTCGGCGCTGCCTTGACGCGCCAGCGCGGTGAGCGGCGCGATCACGCTGTCGCGCACGGTGGCGGTGAACTGTCCGCCGAGGATGCGCCCGGCCTCGATCGCCAGCGCGTCGAAGCGCGGCATGCCTTCCAGGACCGAGACGATCGTCACGAGCCGCATCGCCGCCTGGCCGCGCCGTTCGGACGCGAGGCCGGGACCGGTCACCGGTGCCTCCAGATCGGCCTTCAGCGCGTCCGCCACTTCGCCGACCACGCCGAACACGGCCGGCCGGTCTAGCCTAGCGGCGATGTCGCGGATGATTCGCGTCACGGATTCCGGGAACTCGGAGCGGAACAGCATGGCCGCGGCGATCAGCCGGAAGAGGGCCGGGTCGCGCTGGACGCAGCCGACCAGCAGGCCACGATGCGGTGCCGTCGGCAGGGTGGGATCGAGGGCCACGCCGTTGCGCGGCAGCAGGGCCGCCGCCATCGCCTCGCCGAGCCGCATCAGCGGGAGGATCCGGGCGAGGCAATCGGCGAGCAGTTGCGCATCGTGGCCGGCGGCGGCGAGGGCCCGGCCGATGCCGCGCGGATCGTCGCGGAACGCCTCCAATGCCTCGACCGCGCCGGGCCAGAGCCGCCGCCCGACCGCCATGACGGCCGGGGTATCGTCGGCGCGCCGGCCCTCGGCAAGACGCTCGGCCTCCGTCCAGGCGGCGGGATCGATCCGTTCCCGCACCAGCGCGAACAGGGGCGACAGCACCGCGCGCGGCATGCGCAAGCCATCGCGCGGCACGATATCGCCGCCCGCGAGCAACCCCTCGAACGGCACCACCAGCGCGCGCTGCGGCGTGAGCGGCCGGGGGATGTGCAGCCCGGCGAGGCGGGGCCGTACGAGCTCGACCAGATCCTCGACCTCGGCGCGGCGCGGGTGGCGATCGATGACGGCGATCACCGCGCGCAGCCGTCCCTCCGGCGCGTTGCGCAGCGAGGTCGCGATCTCGGCGCGCACGGTGTCGGGTGCGATGGTCATGCGACGGTGCGCGCGAGCGCGCGTTCGTTACGGGCGATCACGTCGGCGTCGGCCAGCTCGGCGAGCCATTCCGCGCCGCGCACCACCTTGCGCGCGTAGTTCGGCGGCGCGACCGGCTGCACCGTGCCGCCGGTGACCTCGCGCGGGAGCATGGGCAGCAGCAGATGGATCTCGGGCAGGGCGTGGCGCTGGCTGCCGGGCGGCTGCTCGCCGGCGGTGTCCCAGATCGAGACGAGCGTGGCCCACCCGTCCAGCAGCCATTCGGCGCGCGTCAGCCGGGCCTTGGTGGCGGCGCGGTTCTCGCCCCAGGCCATCACGAGAGCCTGGGGCCGCGTCGCCTCGGCGCGCGCGCGGCCGAGCGCGTCCTCGGCGAGGGTGACGGTCATGTCGCCCACGCCGAGGATGGCGCGCACAGCATCGGGGTCGGCGCGCGTGTCCTCGGCCGCAAGCGTGCGGATTTCGGCGAGCAGGCGCCGCGCGGCGGCGAGGTCGCGCGGCGTCTGGGCCGGCCGGTCGGCCGCGCCGCCCATGCGGGCGAGCACGGTGGCGAGCTCCTCGAGCGTCTCGGCCATCACCCCCGGCGCGAGACCGAGGCGCGGCGCGATCGGCGCGAGCAGCGAGGGGGCAAGCTCGATCAGCTCCTGGCGCGAATGCGCCTTGGCGATCAGGTCGGAGCCGGCGAGGCCCGCCTGGCCGAGCAAGGTCGCGAGCAGGGTGGCGTAGCTGCCGCGCCACTCGCGCTCCTCGGCCTCGATCGCCGCGACGGCGGCGGCCTTCGCCGCCTGGCCGCCGTAGCCCTCGGCCGAGACCGTGCGGGCCGCACGGCGGATCTCCAGCGGGGTGATCGCGCCGGTCTCCTCGATCCGCTTGTAGACCAGCCGGTCATGCACGGTGACGCGCGCGAGCTCGACCACGCCGTCCCATGGCCCGACATACCAGCCGGGTCCGCCCGACGGGTTGCGCAGCACGACCTCGCGCGTCCCGCCGGCGCCGAGCCGGATCCGGGCCTGCTGGAGCAGCGGCGAGGTGAACGGAACCGTCGCGCCGCGTTCCAGGAACGTGGCGGGCTGGAAATCCGTCAGCAGGGCCCGCGGCGCGGCGGGAGCCGGGGAGGTCATGCGAAGGCGCGTCCCCAGGGCTGGAGGGATGCCGAACCGCCATCGTGCCACTGCGTGGTTAACGAGATGCTGCGGGCGCGATGCCCGGGTCAGCGCCCCTCGAACACCGGCTTCCGCTTCGCCAGGAACGCGCGATAGGCGTTCTGGTAGTCCTCCGTGCGGGTGAAGTCGTTCACGGCGGCCTCCTCCTCCGGCGTGATCGGCAGGGGGCCGCGCAGCCGCTGCATCGCGCGCTTGTGGAAGCGCGCCGAGAGGGGCGCGCCCTCAGAGATGCGTCGGGCGAGCGCCATCGCCTCCGCCTCGACCTGATCGTCGGGCACGACGCGCGACAGGAGCCCCTTCTGATACGCCTCGGTGCCGTTGAAGATGCGCCCCTCGATGAAGATCTCGGCCGCGACGGCATAGCCCGCGATCTGCAGCACCGGGTCCATCTCCGCGTAGGGGTACCAGATGCCGAGATTGCGCGCGGTGATGCCGAAGCGCATCGACTCGCCGCCGACGCGGAAATCGCACATGGTCGCGATCCCGGCACCCCCGCCGATGCACACGCCGCGGATCATGGCGACCGTCGGGTGACGGCACGTGCGGAGGTTCTGGAAGGTCTCGTGCAGCACCTCGCCGTAACGATCCTCCTTCTCGCGGCTGCCGCGCTCGACCTCGAAGGCGGAGATGTCGGCGCCGGCGCTGAACGCCTCGGCACCCGCGCCGCGCAGCACCACGCAGCGGAGCGTCTCGTCGTCGGAGAGCCGGCGCATCACGGCGCCGAGCGTGCGCCACATCGCCAGATCGAAGGCGTTGCGCTTGGCCGGACGGTCGAACACGACCACGGCGATCTCGGGCTCGGGGCGCTCGGTGCGGATATGCGGGCTCTCGTCCATGGTCGGTCCTTTCACGAATCGAACGCGGCACGCCCGTTGACGTGCCGCCAGTGGTGCCAGAGCAGGCGTGCGGCGAGGCCACGATACGGCGCCCAGGGCTCGGCCAGCGCGCGCAGCGCCTTCTCGCTCGGCCGTTCCGGCAGCCCGCGCAGGTCGGCGAGGCTCGCCGCGAGCGCGAGATCGGCGGCGGGGAAGACGTCGCGGCGCTGGAGCGCGAACAGCAGGTAGATCTCGGCCGACCAGCGCCCGAAGCCCTTCAGCGCCGCGATCGCGGCGATCGCCTCCTCGTCGGGCATGGCGGCGAGCGCGTCCGCATCGAGCCGGCCGTCGGCGAAGGCCTCGGCGAGGCCGCGCGCATAGGCGATCTTGGGGCGCGAAAGCCCGGCCTGACGCAGGGCGTCATCGGAGAGGGCGAGGAAGGCGCGCGGGCAGGGCGGTGTGGCGAGCAGCGCCCGCAGCCGGGCCCAGATCGCGGCGGCGGCGAGGTTGCTGATCTGCTGGCCGACGATCGCGGCGAGCAGGCCGGCGAAGCCCGCCTCGCGGGTGCGCCAGGGCAGAGGCCCGGCGCGGCGCTCGATCGCGGCGAGACCGGGCTCGCGGGCATAGAGCCGGCGCAGCGCGGCACGCTCGGCCGGCGGGAGAGGCGGGGCGGACACGCGGCGGAGACTGCCGCCGCGTGCCCCGGGCGTAAAGGTGGACCGGCCGCGATCAGCCGACGCGGCGGACGCGACCCGTGTTGCGGTCCATCTCGAAGGTGGCGATGACGCCACCATTGTCGGTGGTGAGCGTGAAGCGGGCGGTGCGGCTGCCCGCGTCCGTCACGTCGCCGATGCGCCAGTTGCGCTCGCCGAACCAGAGCAGGCCCGCTTCGGCGATCTTCTTCACGTCATCGTTGCTCAGGTTCTTGTTGTCGCGGTTGATGAAGAACCCGGCGAAGGGCCCGCCACGGTGGTGGTGCTGGCCGCGCTGCCAGCCGCGCTCGCCCCGCTCGCCGCGCATCGCGCCGCGGCCCTCGGCCCACGGGCCGCGCGGGCCGTCGCCACGCTCCATCATCATGCCCGGCCCGCCGCCGGCACCCGGTCCCATGCCCATGCCCATGCCCGGGCCGGGGCCAGGCCCGCCCTGGGCGAACGCGCCCATGCTGCCGGCGCCGTAGCCGACCAGCCCGGCCGTCGCCAGCCCGCCTGCCACCAACACCACCTTCAAGATCCGGCTCATTCTCGTCCTCCGTCGTGACCATCCCGGGATCGGGACCGCGGGCAGCTTCGCGCCGCTGGCTTGCGCGCGTGTGTCGGCCGGCCGGCCGAAGTGCCACGAAGTGTGACGAAGCGTGACAGGCCTGGACCCGGCAATCCGCCGCAACACTCCGGGCGTTGCCGCGGCGGCGCTCGCGCGTCACAACCGCCCCATGGCCGAGCCTGCACCGCACATCCTGGTGGTGGACGACGACCGCGAGATCCGCGACCTGCTGGCGCGGTTCCTCGAGAAGCACGGCTTCCGCGTCAGCACGGCGCGCGACGGACGCGAACTGCGCCGCGCCATCCCGAACGGCCACTATGCGCTCGTGGTGCTGGACCTGATGCTGCCGGGCGAGGACGGGCTCTCGTTGCTCCGCTGGCTGCGCGAGGCGCATGGACGGCTGCCGGTGGTCATGCTCACCGCAATGGGCGAGGAGACCGACCGGATCGTCGGGCTGGAGCTGGGCGCCGACGACTACGTGCCGAAGCCGTTCAACCCCCGCGAACTGCTCGCGCGCATCCGGGCCGTGCTGCGCCGGGCCGAGGGGGCGGCGCCCGAGGCGCCCGAGCCCGGTGCCACCTTCCGCTTCGCCGGCTGGACGCTGGAGACCGCGCGCCGCCGCCTGCTCGATCCGTCCGGCACCGAGGTCGCGCTGACGGGCGGCGAGTTCGACCTGCTGCGCATCCTCGCCGAGCGGGCGGGGCGGGTGCTGACGCGCGAGATGCTGATGGACCTGCTGCACGGCCGCTCGACCGGGCCGTTCGACCGCGCGATCGACGTCGCGGTCAGCCGGCTCCGGCGCAAGCTCGACGACGACGGCAAGGCGCCGGACCTGATCAAGACCGTGCGCGGCGGCGGCTATGTGCTGGCCGTGCCGGTGGAGCGGGTGTGAGGGTCCCGCTGCGCCTCTGGCCCGCCTCGATCGCGGGACGCACCTTCCTGGTGCTGCTGCTCGGGCTGTTCGCCGCCCAGGTGGTGGGCCTGACGATCCATGCCTTCGACCGCGTCGGGCTGCAGCGCGCAGCACAGGGGCGCGAGGCGATGGCGCGCACCTGGGCGCTCTGGCGCGCGGTGGTGACGGCGCCGCCCGCGCGTCGGGTTGAGGCGCTGGAGGCCGCCGACCTGCCGGAGGGATTCTCCGCCTCGATCGATCCGGTGCCGCTGGTGCGGCCGGGCACGCTGCCGCCAGGCCGGGCCGGCGAACGCTTCGCCGAGGCGCTCGGGCGGATGGGCGGGCCGCCGCGGATGCGCCCGCGCGAGGTCCTGGTCGGCGAGGGGCCCGGCGGGGCGATGGCGGCGGCGATCCGCCTGCCGGACGGGATGTGGCTGAACGTCGTCGCGCGCGCGCCACCGGCGCAGCCCTGGTCCTCGCCGACCTTCCTCGCGGCCCTCGCGGTGATGACGGCGGCGGTGGCGGGGCTGTCCTTCTGGGCGGTGCGGCGGCTGACCGCGCCGATCCGCGACCTCGCGGCCGCCGCCGAGCGGCTGGGGCGCGATGTCGGTGCCCCGCCACTGCCGGAGCGCGGCCCGCGCGAGGTGGCGCAGGCGGCGGCGGCGTTCAACACCATGCAGGACCGGATCCGCCGCTTCGTCGAGGACCGCACCACGATGCTGGCGGCGATCGGGCATGACCTGCGCACGCCGATCACGCGCATGCGGCTGCGCGCAGAGTTCGTCGAGGACGAGGGTCTGCGCGCGAAGATGCTCGCCGATCTCGCCGAGATGGAGGCGATGGTCGCAGCCACGCTCGCCTTCGCGCGCGACGATGCGGCCTCGGAGAAGGCGGTGCCGCTCGATCTCGCGGCGCTCCTGCGCACGGTGGCGGACGAGGCGAACGACGTCGCCGGACGCGACGTGGTCGCGCTGGAGGCGCCGGCCCATCGCACCGTGACGGCGCGGCCGGTCGCGTTGAAGCGGGCGCTCGGCAACCTGATCGGCAACGCGGTCGCCTATGCCGGGATGTGCCGGGTGCGGCTCGATCCGCCCACGGGCGGGACGATCCGGATCACCATCGAGGACGATGGCCCCGGCATTCCCGAGGACGAGCTGGAGCGGGTGTTCCAGCCGTTCCACCGCGTCGAGCGCAGCCGCTCGCGCGAGACCGGCGGCGCGGGGCTCGGCCTGCCGATCGCGCGCACGATCCTGCGCGCCCATGGCGGCGACTTGACGCTCGCGAACCGTCGCGGCGGTGGGCTGACGGCGACGGTGACGCTGCCGGCGTAGCGGCGCGCTCAGGCCCCGAGCAGCGACCGCAGCCGTTCGACCGCACTGTCGGGCGTTGTCAGCACGGGCCTGCCGGTGGCCTTGGCGACCGCCGGTGCCGCGCGCGCGAGGCTGAACTGAGCGAGGGCGATCGCCTCGCAGTCGCCGAGCCCTTGCGCGGCGTCCGCCGCGCGCGCGTCATGCGTGGCGCCGTCGCCCGCCTCCAGCGCCGCCATCGCCCCCTCGGCGAAGCCCTCGCGCAGGTCGAGCGCGATCCCGCGCGCGGAGGCGGCCGCGGCGAATTCCGGGCGCATCGAGTCGAAGGTCGGCCGGAACGTCGCGACCAGCCCGATCCGGCCCGAGGGTGCGGCCTCCAGCGCGGCGTCGATCATCGCCTCGTTCGGCTTCAGCACCGGGATGGTCGGATGCGCCGCCTTCACCGCCTCGATCGGCGGGCCGAAGGCCGAGCAGGTGAACAGGATCGCATCCGCCCCGGTGCGCCGCGCATAGGCGGCGAGATCGAGAAAACGCTGCGTGATCGCCGGCGTGATCATGCGCTCCCGCGCGAGGTCCGCCGAGAGGCTGTCATCCAGCAGGTTCATCAGGAACGGCTCGGGCCAGAGCCGCTGGAATGCCTCCATGATGGCGGGGGGCGAGAGACGCAGCGCGTGGATCAGGGCGATTCGGGGCGCCGCCATGGTCAGTGTCCGGCGCAGGAGACGAGGGGGGAGGGGAAATCGACGCAGCCCGGGAACGCGATCTCGCCACCCTCCAGCCGCTGCACGCGCAAGAGGTTCGGATCGCCGCCGCAGCCGAAGCCGACCCCGGCGGTCGCGCCGAGCGGCCCGCCGCTGCGCTGGACCGGGCGGAGTCGGATCTCCACGCCATTGGGTGTCGCGCGCACGGTCTCGATGATGCGCTGCTGGTAGAGCGGATCGAGCAGGGTGGTATGCAGGATGATGTCGCGGGTGAAGATCACGCTCGGCTGGGCGAGGCAGGTGGCCGGCGGACCGCCGCGTACGGGCGGGGTGTGCCCGCCGCTCCAGGCGCCGTAGAGCCAAGCGTGGGGCTCGGATTGCGCGGATGCGGCAAGAGGCGCGAGCAGGACAGCGACAGCGAGCAGGAAGCGGCGCAACGGAGATCCCCCGGACTGCGAGTCTGCGGCCCGACCCTAGCCGAGGCGCGGCCGGGGCGGAACCTCAGGCGGCGCGGGCCGCCACGGGGACGAGCGGGTCGCGCACGGGGATGTGCACGGCGGCGGCGAAGGCGCCGGCGAGGATGGCGATGATCCACATCAGGTCGTAGCTGCCGGTGCGGTCCCAGATCACGCCGCCGAGCCAGGCGCCCGAGAAGCCGCCGATCTGGTGGCCGAGGAAGACGAGGCCGAAGATCGTCGCCAGCCACTGCGTGCCGAAGCGCCGCGCCACCAGCGCGACCGTCGGCGGTACGGTCGAGAGCCAGAGCACGCCCATCGCCGCGCTGAACAGCATCAGCGTCAGCTCGGTCTTGGGCCCGACGAAGAACACGGTCATCACCACCGCGCGGCCGGCATAGATCAGCATCAGCAGCTCGCGCCGGCGCCATTTGCCGGTGAGCTCCCCCGAGAGCAGCGAGCCCGCGATGTTGAACAGGCCGATCAGGCTGATCGAAGTCGCGCCCCAGGACGGGTGCAGCCCGCAGGACGCGACGAAGCCCGGGATGTGCACGGTCAGGAACGAGACATGCACGCCGCAGACGAAGAAGCCCCAGAACAGGCACCAGAAATAGCCGGTCGAGAGCGCCTCCTTCAGCGCCACGCTGGCGCCGACCGGGCGGCCTTCGGTCGGCGGGGCGGGCCGGTCGGCGAGCGGCAGCGCGAGCGGGATCACCGCGATCGCCGTCGCCGCCATGGCGAACAGCGCGCCCTGCCAGCCGAAGGCGTCGATGCCGAGCTGCACCAGCGGCACGACCGAGAACTGGCCGAAGGACGAGCCCGCGGTCGCGAGCCCCGTGGCGCGCGCGCGCCAGTCCTGCGGCAACAGGCGCGACAGGCTCGCCATCACGATCGGGAACCCGGCGGCCGAGACCGCCACCCCCATCACCAGCCCGGCGCCGAGGAAGAACACCGCGAGCGAGGAGGCGAGCGCCATCACCAGGAGCCCGCCCGCATAGAGCAGCCAGCCGCCGATCAGCACGCGCTGCCCGCCGATCCGGTCGGCGACATTGCCGCACATCGGCTGGGAGACGCCGTTCAGCAGCACCTGGACCGCGATCGCGAGCGCGAAGGCCGAGGCGGTCCAGCCCTGGGCGGCTGTCATCGGGGCGAGGAACAGCCCGAAGCTCTGTCGCAGCCCCATCGAGAGCGCACAGAGGATCACGGCGCAGAGCAGCAGGAGCCGGACGGGCATGCGGCGGCGAGCCTAGCCGAGCGGTGAGACGCGTCCAATCGATAGCGGTGACGTGAGCCATGCGCCTTGCCGATGACACGGTCGCGTGGCATCCCGCGCCCGCCCTCTCGATCGACGCGGACCCGCCGTGGAACTGCCCTTCCTGCACACGCTCTATCGGCGCGTCCTGGCGCTCGCGGCCCATCCCCAGGCGCGGGTGTGGTTGTTCGTGATCGCCTTCGTCGAGTCCTCGGTCTTCCCGATCCCGCCCGACGTGATCCTCGCGCCGATGGCGGTGGCCCGGCCCGATCGCTGGCTGTCCTCGGCGCTGATCTGCACGCTGGGCTCGGCCTTCGGCGGCGTGGCGGGCTACCTGATCGGCTGGGGCCTGTTCGAGGCGATCGGCGTGCCGATCATCGAGCTCTACCGCATGCACGACGCCTATGAGCGGTTCCGCGCGCTCTACCTCGAATACGACTGGATGGTGGTGGCGATCGCCGGGTTCACGCCGATCCCGTACAAGCTCGCCACCATCGCCTCAGGCGCCGTGCAGATGGCGCTGGTGCCGTTCTTCGTCGCGAGCGTGCTGTCGCGCGGGGCGCGGTTCGTAATGGTCGCGCTGGTGGCGGCGAAGTTCGGGCCGCCGGTGCTGGCGGTGATCGAGAAGCGGCTGACGCTGTTCACGATCGCCTTCCTGGTGCTGCTGGTCGGCGGGTTCGTGTTCGTGCGCTATCTTTGACACGAAAAAGGCGGGCCTTCATGGCCCGCCTTCGTCGGATGTGCCTGACCGGTGCGGCGATCGTTTCAGTGCGCCGTGCGGGTGACGCGCCGGCTCCGCCGCAAGGCCGCGAGGCCCACGAGCCCTGCGCCGAGCAGCGCGAGGGTTGCCGGCTCCGGGACGGGCGTGTTCGTCACCAGCTTCTGTCCCTTCACCAGGCCCTGGCTGTTCGCCTGCGGCGTCAGCGCCAGCGGCACCCAGTACCCGGACAGGTCGGCCGATCCGAGCGCGGTCACGATCGAGTTCAGCGCGGTCTGCGTGGCGCTGTTGATCGTGCGCGCGAAGGCGCTGCCGTAGGCCACGTCCCAGATCGCCACCTGGTAGGCGGCGGACTTGGCCGCGGTCAGCGTGCTGTTCCCGTATTCGGTGATCGCCTGGTCGGCGAGCCAGTGGATCTGCTTCTGCTGGGTGAGCGTCAGCGGATAGTCCACCGGCGGGCCGGCCGGCGTGCTGTCGCCGGCGGAGGTGAGCGGACCCAGCCCATACACCGTCGGCTTCACGAGCACATTGAAAATGTCGACGCAGAAGGCGAGCCAGTCGCCGGCCGAGGTGTTCAGCTTGAACAGGCCGGCGCTGACGGTGCCGATCGCTCCGCTGGGCTGGGTGATCGTCACCGACTGGGACCCGGCCGCGAAGCTGTAGTTCGTCATGGTGATCGTGGACGCGGCCGCCGGACCCGCGGTTGCACTTACCCACAGCCCTGCCGCGACGGCGGCGGACGTGACCAAACGCATCATCATACCGAGTGCCCCCATCGAAAGGAAACCCAACCGCTCCCCCGCGGATACTCCGATCATTCCGTTGGACAGCGAAAAACGTCAAGTACATTTTTGGTCACAGGTTCTCTCTTTTGATACGTTTGTGGCCATTCACACAACCTGCCCGAGAATGCCTCGGATCTCCTCCAGGCTCGCCGGATCGTCGATGGTCGGCGGCACGACATAGTCCTGCCCGTCGGCGATCTTGCGGATGGTCGCGCGCAGCACCTTGCCCGAGCGCGTCTTCGGCAGGCGCGGCACCACGCGGGCGGTGCGGAACGCGGCGACGGGCCCGATCCGCTCGCGCACCATCGCCACGAGCTCCGCTTCCAGGGTCTTCTCGTCCTTGACGACACCCGCCTTCAGCACCACGAGGCCGAGCGGCGCCTGGCCCTTCAGCGCGTCCTTCACCCCCACCACGGCGCATTCGGCGACATCGGGGTGCGCGGCCAGCACCTCCTCCATCGCGCCGGTGGAGAGCCTGTGCCCCGCGACATTGATGATGTCGTCGGTGCGGCTCATCACCCAGACATAGCCGTCCTCGTCGATCATCCCGGCATCGGCCGTGGTGTAGTGGCCCGGGTGCTGGCTCAGATAGGCGTCGCGGAAGCCCTGGTCGTTGTTCCAGAGCGTCGGCAGGCAGGAGGGTGGCAGCGGCAGCCTGACGACGAGATCGCCGATCGTGCCGTGCGGCACCTCCCGCCCGGCCTCGTCGAGCACGCGCAGATCGAAGCCGGGGGAGGGCTTGCCGCCCGAGCCGGGCTTGACCGGGAACAGGCCGAGGCCGCGGAAGTCGCCGGTGATCGCCCAGCCCGTTTCGGTCTGCCACCAATGATCGATCACCGGCTTGCCGAGCAGTTTCTCCGCCCAGGTGACCGTGTCGGGGTCGCAGCGTTCGCCGGCGAGGAACAGCGCCTCGAGCCGCGAGAGGTCGTGGCGGGCCATGATCCGCCCGTCCGCATCCTCGCGCTTGATCGCGCGGATGGCGGTGGGCGCGGTGAACATCGCCTTCACGCCGTGCTGGGCGCAGACGCGCCAGAAGGCGCCGGCATCGGGCGTGCCCACGGGCTTGCCCTCGTAGACGATCGTGGTGCAGCCGGCGAGCAGCGGGCCGTAGACGATGTAGGAGTGCCCGACCACCCAGCCGACATCGGAGGCCGCCCAATAGACGTCGCCGGCGGCCACCCCGTAGAGCATCGACATCGAGTTCGCGAGCGCGACCGCGTGCCCGCCATTGTCGCGCACGATCCCCTTGGGCCGGCCGGTCGTTCCGGAGGTGTAGAGGATGTAGAGCGGATCGGTCGCCTCGACCGGCACGCAGGCGTGCGGCGCCGCGGCGGCCTCGGCGGCGCGCAGCTCCTCGTCGCGGCCGGGGGTCAGATCGCACACCCGCTCCGGCCGTTGGAGGATCAGGCAGAAATCCGGCTTGTGCGGGCTCAGCGCGATCGCGGCGTCCAGCAGCGGCTTGTAGGCGACGACCCGGCCCGGCTCGAGTCCGCACGAGGCCGAGACGATCGCCTTGGGCTTGGCATCCGCGATGCGGCTCGCGAGCTCGGCCGCGGCGAAGCCGCCGAACACCACCGAGTGGATCGCGCCCAGCCGCGCGCAGGCGAGCATGGCGATCACCGCCTCGGGCACCATCGGCATGTAGACGATCACCCGGTCGCCCTTCGCCACCCCGCGCGCGGCGAGCGCGCCGGCAAGCCGCGCCACCCGCTCGGTGAGCTCGGCGTAGGTGAACGACTCGATGCGCCCGGTCATCGCGCTGTCCCAGATCAGCGCGGGCTTGGTCCCGCGCCCGGCCGCGACATGCCGGTCGAGCGCGTTGAAGCAGGTGTTCAGCCGGCCGCCCGGGTACCAGCGGCCATAGACGCCGAGCGAGGGGTCGAAGGCGGCACGCGGGGGGCACTCCCAGTCGATCAGCCGCGCCCGGTCCCGCCACCAGCCAGCCGGATCCGACCGCCAGGCCGCATAGGTCGCCTCGTAGCCGCTCATGCCGTGCCGCCCCGCGCCGCTTCCTCGCCCGGCAAAGCCTGCGTCAAATCGGCCGGAGCGCGCAATGTCGGGACGCAACTGCCTTCCCGACGCGAGCGGAGCGCGGCAGAATACAATCGTAGGGGGAGAGGCAGGGCATGGCACACGAACCGCAGACACCGCCAGGACCGTCGCCGGACGGGCTGCTCGCCTGCCTGCGCGCCCTTGCCGAGGAGGCCGAGGCGCTCGGGCTCACGGCCACGCGTGATGCCATCCTGCGCGCGGCCGCGCGCCTTGTGCGCGAGGCGTCCGAGCGCCTGCCGGATCACCCGGGCACGGCCCGCCTGCTGGGCTGCGGGCTGCACTGAGGCGGAAGGGGCGTCCGCCGATCGTCGGGCGCAGCCCCGGTCTGCTGAAGCGCGCCCGCGGCGCTGCGTTCGTTCCCGGGCAGCCGACAGGTTCGCTAGAGTAGCCGCCGGAGGCCCGTGCGGCCGCGGGACTCTGGTGCGCGCTGCCGATGGGGGGACGGACGCATGGGCGAGGGGCTTGGCGGCTGGCTGCGGCGGCTGATGCAAGCGACCGCGGCGCAGCTGCTGGCGCCGCACCCCGATGAGCGCCGCCGCCGGCTGGTCGAGGGGCTGCGCCTGCCGGAGGGCCCGCTCGCCGCCTGCCGCTACGTCGTGTTCGACCTGGAGACGACCGGGCTCCGGCCCTCGCGGGGTGACCGCATCGTCTCGATCGGCGCCGTGCGGCTCGAGCACGGGCAGGTGAACGAGGCCGACCATTTCGCCACCTTCTGCCACCCGGGCCGCCCCATCCCGCCGGCGAGCACCGCCATCCACGGCATCACGGATTCGATGGTGCGCGACGCCGTCGCCTGGCCCGAGGCGGTGGCGGCGTTCCGCGCCTATGTCGGCGATGCCGTGCTGGTGGCGCACAATGCCGCCTTCGATCTCACCTGCCTGCATTGCGCCGAGACGCGCGCGGGCGTCGTGTTCGACATGCCTGTGCTGTGCAGCCTGCGCCTGTCGCAGTGGCTCGATCCCGAACAGACCGACCACAGTCTCGATGCGCTGGCGGCACGGTGCGGGCTGGTCGTTGCCGGCCGACACGATGCGCTCGGCGATGCGATCGCCACGGCGCATGTGTTCGCGGACATGTTGCGCCGCGCCGAGCTGTCCGGCGTGCGCGACCTCGAGGATCTGATGCGCCGCACCCGCATGCGCGAGGCGATCGCCGCGGCTGCGGCGCAGTTCTGAGCCGCGTCAGCGGACCAGTACCGGCAGCAGCGCATCCAGGCGGAGCCGCCCCGCCCGCGTGGCCACCCAGCCGCCGGCATCCGTGCGCGCGACCAGCCCCTCTGCCTCGGCGGCGGCCAGAGCGTCCGGCTCCAGCGCGGCGTCCAGAGCGATGCCCGTACGCGCACGGAAATGCGCCGGTTCCACCCCGACCGCGAGCCGCAGCCCCATCAGCAATGCCTCGCGCGCGCGCGTCTCGGGCGCGAGCGGCTCCTCCTCGCGCACGCCGTGGCCCTGCCGCTCCACCGCCTCGGCCCAGGCCTCGGGGGCGCGCACGCGTGTGGTGGCGGTCGGCGCGCCTTGGACGGGGATGCGCCCATGCGCGCCCGGGCCGATGCCGGCGTAGTCGTCGTAGCGCCAATAGGCGAGGTTGTGCCGGCTCTCAGCACCCGGCACAGCGTAGTTCGAGACCTCGTAGGGCGCGAGCCCGGCGCGGACGGCCTCGGCCTCGGTCGCCTCGTAGAGCGCGGCCTGCGTCTCCTCGTCGGGCAGCACGAGTTCGCCGCGCGCGGCAAGGCGCGCGAAGGGCGTGCCCGGCTCGATCGTGAGCTGGTAGAGCGAGAGGTGATCGAGTCCGAAGCCGAGCGCGCGGCGGAGTTCCCCGCGCCACGCCGCGACCGTCTGGCCCGGACGCGCGTAGATCAGGTCGAACGAGGCGCGCGGGAACAGCGCGCGTGCCGTTTCGAGCGCGGTGAGCGCCTGCGCGGCGGTGTGGCGGCGGCCGAGGAAGGCGAGGGCCACGTCGTCGAGCGCCTGGATGCCCATCGAGATGCGGTTCACGCCGGCGTCGCGGAAGCCGGCGAGCTTGCCCGCCTCGACGCTGGTCGGGTTCGCCTCCAGCGTGATCTCGGGCATGGCTGTTGGCGGGAAGGCGCGCATCGCCGCCTCGATCAGCGCGGCGACGGTGGCCGGCGACATCAGCGAGGGCGTGCCGCCGCCGAAGAAGATCGAGGCGAGCGGGCGCGGGCCGAGCCGCGCGGCCTCGTAGGCGAGATCGGCGAGGAGAGCGTCGCGGAACCGCGCCTCGTCGATCCGCTCGCGCACATGGGCGTTGAAGTCGCAGTACGGGCAGCGGCTGAGGCAGAACGGCCAGTGGATGTAGAGCGCGAGCGGGTCGGCGTGCCCGTCAGCCGGCTCCTCTCCCACCAGGGCGGGAGACGGAACCCTGTCGGATCGTTGCGTTCCCGCTCCCGCATGCGGGAGAGGGACAGGGTGAGGGCGGTTCACGCCACCGATCGTTCCCGCACTGGGCCGTTCATCAGGAGAACTTGAAGGCCGAGGGCGTCTGCCCGCCCTCCGGCGCCGCCTGCGCCTTTGCCGCCTCCTGGATCCGCTCCTGCACCTGCTTGACCAGATTGGCCATCGCGTTCGCTGTGCCGGCGATCTGCGCGAGCGGCAGAATGAGCTGACCGCACGCCACGGCCTTGCCGTCGCCCATCACCTGGCCGAGCGTGATCCGCACCACGCCATGCGTGACGTTCGCTTCGATGATGCCGTCGCAGAACAGCGTGGGCAGACGCTCGGCCATGGCGGACACTCCTGATCGTCGGGGCGGTCACTGCTCGCGGAACGCAGGCGGGAAACTGTCGAGCAGCGACTGGGTGATGTACTGCCAGAAAGTCCGCTCGCCGACCAGGATCATTGCCTCGACGGGCATCCCGGGCGTCAGCGCCGCGCCGATCGGCGGCGTCAGCACGGCACGGCAGGCCCTCCGTCGCCCAGTGAGAGCGGGCCGGGGATCGCCAGATAGGCGATCCTCTTCGCCTCCTTCCGCCCGCGCGTCACCGTGTCGAGGATCAGCCCGCAGGCGAGCGAGAGGAACGACAGCAGCACGAGACCGAGCGAGAGCACCGCCGTCGGCAGGCGCGGGACGAGACCCGTTTCCAGGTAGGTCAGCAGCACCGGCACGAACAGGCCGAGCCCGGTGAGCAGCAGCGCAAGGGCGGCGAGCCCGAAGAACGGCAGCGGCCGCTCCTCCTTCACCAGCACCAGGATGGTGCGCAGGATGCGCACCCCGTCGCGGATGGTGTTGAGCTTGCTCGCCGAGCCGGGCGGGCGCTCCTTGTAGGCGGTCGGCACCTCGCCGATCGGCATGCCGAGTTCGAGCGCGTGCACGGTGAACTCCGTTTCGGTCTCGAACCCGCCGGCCAGCGCGGGGAAGCTCTTGACGAAGCGGCGTGAGAACACGCGGTAGCCCGACAGCATGTCGCTGACGCGGTTGCCGAACACGCCCGCGACCAGGCCGGTCAGCACGCGATTGCCGAAGCGGTGCCCGGGGCGATAGGCCGCCTCGCCGCCGCCACGGCGTGCGCCCGTCACCATGTCGAGACCCTGCGCGCGGAGCAGCGCCACCATGCCCGGCGCGGCGGCCGCCTCGTAGGTGTCGTCGCCATCGACCAGCACGTAGATGTCGGCCTCCACGTCGGCGAACATCCGCCGCACCACGTTGCCCTTGCCCTGGAGCGTCTCGTTGCGCACGACGGCGCCGGCGGCGCGTGCCACCTCGACGGTGCGGTCGGTCGAGTTGTTGTCGTAGACGTGGATCGCCGCCTCGGGCAGCGCGGCGCGGAAATCCGCCACCACTTTGCCGATCGCGGCCTCCTCGTTGAAGCACGGGATCAGCACGGCGATGCGTGGCGCGACAGCGGCTGCGGTGAGGCTCTGCGGCGTCGGGACGGTCATCGCGCGCCCTCGCGGAACACCAGGAACCGCGCGGCGAGGAAGTTCACCGTCATGCCGGCGAGCGAGCCGGCCGCGACCGCGATCACCGGCTCGGCGCGCGCGACGGCGAGCGTCGCGATCAGCGCCGCATAGGTGCCGCGGTTGAGCGCGAAGCCGGCCAGTTGCGTGACCACGAAGCGCAGCCACTGCCGCCCGGCCTGCTGCGTGCGCGCCTCGGGGAAGGTGAAGTGGCGGTTGAGGAACCAGGTCGTGGTCGCGGCGGTCAGGTAGGCGAGCGCGCCGGCCGAGTAGAGGTCGAGGCCGAAGCGGAAATGCGCGAGATAGACCGTCGCCGTATCGACCAGGAAGCCGATCGTGCCGACCACGCCGAAGCGCAGCATCTGCGCGGCCAGCGGCAGCCGCTCGGCGATCGGGGCATCCGTCATGCCGCGTGCCTGCCAGCGGGTCGCGGCAGGATCAGGGCGGCGTCACGACCCCGCGGCGGCGGGGGCGGGCGGGTAGATCTCATCGATCATGTCGTCGAGCACGAGGTGCCGGGAGTCCGGGATCGCGATCACCTCGGTCTCGACGCTGTCCTCGCGGAACACGTGGCGCATCACGCCGAGGCGCCGGTCGCCGCCGCGCGCATCCGCCATCAGCTTGCCGCCCAGGGTGAACGAGGTCGCCGGGCACCACGCCACCGTGGCCGGGCCGTGCGTGGTCAGCCGGGCGATGTGCAGGTGCCCCGAGGCGACCAGCCGCAGGTTCGGATGATCGAGCAGACGGCGCACCGGCGCGCGGACATCCGGCGGCACGGCCCAGTACCCGACCGGCCCCTCCTCGACGGCATCGAGGAACATCGGCTTGTGCAGGAACACCGCGAGCCGGCGCGGCCCGAGTGTGGCGATCACCTCCTCGATCACCGCGCGCTGCGCCTCGTCGCCGCCGTCGCCGGCGCCGATCACCTGGCTGTTCAGCCCGAGCAGGCGCCAGCCGGGCCGGTCCTCGGTCCAGACGCACGGGCCGAAATGCCGCTCGTGCCGGGCGATCCGCGCCGCGGTCGGCGGCTGGGTGGCCGCGCCGAGATCGCCGACATCGTGATTGCCCGGCACCACCCGCAGCGGCGCGGGCAGGTCAGCGAGCCCTGCCGCGGCCATCGCGCAGTCGGCCTCCATGTCGGCGCCGTCCAGCGTCGCGTCCCCCGTATGGACGATGAGATCGGGCGAAAGCCGCGGCAGCAGGGCGCGTGCGGCCTCCCAGTTCGCGTTGAAATGGGTGATGCGCGGCGAGACATGGCTGTCCGAGATCTGGACGACGCTGAACATGGTGCTCCTGAGCGTTGGGACCCGGCGGGGCTATACCATCCCCGGGTCGCGGCGGAAGGATGGCGCGGATGGCACGCTTGGGTGAGGTTGCGGTGTGATCCTCGGCACAGCGGGGCATGTTGACCACGGCAAGACCACGCTGGTGCGCGCGCTCACCGGGGTCGAGACCGACCGGCTGGCGGAGGAGCGCCGGCGCGGCATGACCATCGATCTCGGCTTCGCCTATGCGGGGGAGGACGAGGCAAGGGTCGGCATCGTGGACGTGCCCGGACACGAACGCTTCCTCGCCACGATGGTGGCCGGTGTGAGCGGGATCGCGGCGGTGCTGTTCTGCGTCGCCGCCGACGAGGGGCCGCGGCCGCAGACGCATGAACACCTGCGCGTGCTCGACCTGCTCGGCGTGGCGCGCGGGATCGTCGTGCTGACCCGGGCGGACCGGGCCGAGCCCGCGCGGATCGCGGCGGTCGCCGAGGAGATGCGGGCACTGCTCGCCGGCACGGGGCTGGCTGGTGCGCCGATCCTGGCGGTCTCGGCCGTGACGGGCGAGGGGATCGACGCGCTCCGGACCGCGATCGCGGCGCTGCGCCAACCGGTCCCGGCGCCGCGCGGTGCGGCGCGGCTGGCGGTGGACCGCGCCTTCGTGATCGACGGCGCCGGCGTGGTGGCGGCGGGGCTTCTCTCCGCCGGACGGCTGGCGGTGGGCGACGCGGTGGTGGTCTCGCCCGCCGGCATCCCGGCGCGGGTGCGCGGCCTGCGCGCGAACGACCGGCCGGTGGAGGCGGCCCTCGCCGGCGCGCGGGTCGCGGTCAATCTCGCCGGCGAGGGAATCGCCGCCGGCGTGGTCGCGCGCGGCGACTGGATCGTCGCGCCCCGGCTGCATGTGCCGACCCTGCGGCTCGACGCGCGGCTGGTCGGGCTGGCCGGCCGGCTGCCGCGCGCCGGGACGCTCCACGCGGGCGCTGCCCATGTGTCGGTCCGGCTCGAAGCGCTCGGCGAGGGGTTGGCGGCGCTGCTGCTGGGCCGGGCGCTGCCGCTGCTCGCCGGCGATCGCGTGTTGCTGCGCGGCCCGGAGGGCGCGGTGCTCTGCGGCGGCGTGGTGCTGGACCCGGCGCCGCCCGCGCGCGACCGGCGCGCGCCCGCGCGGCTCGCGCAGCTCGACGCCTTGGGCCTGCCGAACGCCCAGGCGGCCGCCGCCCTGCTCGCGCTCCCCCCTGGCTGGGTCGATGCCGACGCATTCGCGCGGGCGCGCAACCTCGACGATTCCGAGGCGCTTTGGCGTGACCTTGGGGCGGTGCGCCTCGGCCGCTGGGCGGTCGCGCCGCCGGCCTGGACGGCGCTGGCCGTGGCGATCGAGACGGCGCTCGCCGCGCATCACGCCGCCCAGCCCGAGTCGCCCGGGCTCGGCGCGGCGGCGCTGCGGGCTGCCCTGCCCAACCGCCCGCCGCCCGACCTGCTGGAGGCAACGCTCGACCGCTTCGCCGTGGAGGGGCGGATCGCGCGCGCGGGGCCGCTCTGGCGGCTGCCGGACCACGCGCCGTCGCTCGCCCCGGCCGAGCGCGTGCGCGCGGATGCGCTCCTCGGCCCCCTTGTCGCGGCGGCCCTTCGCCCCCGCGCTGCCCATGACCTCGCCGCGGAAGCCGGGATCGAGGCCCGGACAGCGCTCGCCACGCTGCGCCGCCTCGCCCGGCTCGGCGAGGCGGTGGAGGTCGCACCGGGCCGCTTCCTCGCCGGCACGGTGCTGCCGACCCTCGCCGCAGCGCTGCTCGCCGCGCGGGATTCCGATGGGCTGGTACGCCCCGGCCCGTTCCGCGACGCCGCGAGGTGCGGGCGGAACATGGCGATCGTGCTGCTCGAATGGCTGGATCGGATCGGTGTGACGGTCCGCCGCGGCGAGGCGCGCGTGGTGCGCGCGGATCGGCTCGGCCGGCTCGGTCAGGCCGCGCGCGCGTAGGCCGCTGCCTCGCCGGCGATCCAGCGCAGCGGCGCCTCGTCGCCCGCAAGCGCGGATGCGAGCCCTTCGCCGAGCAGGGCGGCGAACTTGAAGGCGTGGCCCGAACACCCGGTGATCGCGACCGCCCGGCCCGAGCGGGCGATGCGGAAGCACTGGTCCGTGGCATTCGCGTAGAAGCAGATGCGCGCCTCAAGGAGGCGGTAGGCGTGGTGATCCACCAGGCGCTCGCGCCACGCGGCGAGCACGGGCGGACCGTCCTCCGGGCAGGGGGTGCGCGGCGTGTCGGGATCGCCCGGCGCGTTCAGCGCGCCGCAGCCGAGCTTCAGCCGCCGCCCGGCGACCGGTGGGGCGGCGTACATGCCGCGCGGTCCGCCCATGTCGAGCAGGATCGGCGCTTGCCGCCACGCCTCCGCAAGCGAGGCCGGTGGCTCTGCATAGACCACCACCTGCCGCAGCGGGGTCAGGCCCTCGCCGACCCAGGGCGCGAGCCGGCTGGTCCAGGCGCCGGCGGCGACGAGAACGGCATCGCCGTCGACCCTCCGGCCGTCCGCCAATGCGACGCGCGCGGCGGCGGGATCGACCGTGCGGGCCGGGGTCTCGGCGAGGAAGGCCGCACCGGCCGCCTGCGCGAGTGCCGCGAACCCGGCGGTGATCCGGTCGGCGAACAGCGCCCCGCCCTCGGTCCAGAGCCCGAACCGCGCGTCGTCCACCCGCAGGAACGGGCAGCGCGCGGCCACCTCGTCGGGTGTCATGACCCGATGCGGCAGGCCAAGGCCGGCGAGCGAGGCGCGCGACCGGTCGGTCCAGTCGCCCACGGCGGTCGAGAGCGCGAGGCAGCCGGTCTCGGCATAGTGCCGCTCGCCCAGCGCGGCCCAGACCCGTTCCCATGCCGCCATGGCCGGCGCCATCAGCTGCGCGTAGCCGTGCTGGTCGCCGTAGGGCAGGCGGCAGAGCCGATGCTCGTCCCAGCTCGCGCCGGTAGGGTTCGGGATCGGTCCTGCCTCGACCACCGTGACCGCGTGGCCCGCGCGCGCGAGCTGCCAGGCGGCCGCGAGGCCGACCACGCCGGCGCCGACGACGACGGTCTTCACTGCACGCGGACGAAGCGGAGATCGAGCACGTCGTCGGGGCGCTGGCGCAGCGTCACGCCCTCGCGCATGCCCCAGGCGAGCGCCTGCTGGTGCAGCGGGATGTAGGCGTAGCGGTCGATCATCACGCGCCAGGCGGCGGCGAAGTGCACCCGGCGCCTGGCCGGATCGAGTTCGGTACGCGCCGCGGCGATCGCCTCGTCGGCCTCGCGGTCGCAGAACCCGCCGTGGTTGAACTGGCCCTGGCCGCGGATGGTCGGCCAGCCGCGCGCGCGCGCCGTCTCCTCGCGGCACATCAGCAGGCCGAACAGCGTCGAGAAGCTGTCATAGGTCGGCGGCGTGGTGCCCAGCATGTAGAACGAGACGTCGCGGCGCTGGGCGCGGCCGAAATATTGCGCCGCCGGCTCGGCCGTGAGCGTCACGCGGATGCCGATCCGCGCCAGCATCTGCGCGACCGCCTGGCAGATCTGCTCGTCATTGACGTAGCGGTTGTTCGGGCAGTGCATGCCGAGTTCGAACCCCTCGGCGTAGCCCGCCTCGGCCATCAGCACACGGGCGCGGGCAAGGTCGAAGGCGGGGCGGCGCGCGTTCTGCGCCGCGTCGAACCCCTCGATGCCGGGGCCGTTCAGCAGCGCGGTCGGCGTCGCCCGCCCGCGCATCAGCCGTGCACGGATCGCCTCGATGTCGATCGCGCGGTACATCGCCTCGCGCACCCTGACATCGGCAAGCGGGTTCTTCCCCTTCACGGACGAGTAGCGCAGTTCCTCGCTCGACTGGTCCATGCCGAGGAAGATCGTGCGCAGGTCCAGCCCCTCCATGACGCGGATCCCCGGCGCGGCCGAGACGCGCGCGATGTCCTGCACGGGGATCGGCCAGGCGAGATCGACCTGGCCGGAGAGCAGGGCGGCCACGCGCGTCGGGTCGGAGCCGACCGGCTGCAGGACCACCTCGCGGAGATTGCCCTCCATCCGGTCCCACCAGGCATCGTTGCGGATGAGTACCGTGCGCTCGCCCGGCGCGTAGCTTTGCAGCCGGAACGGGCCGGTCCCGTTCGCGTGGCGCGCGGCATGGTTCTCGCGCCGCGCGCGGATATCGACCGGCTCCTCGGCCCCGTTCGCCTCGGCCCAGCGCTTCGACAGGATCAGGATGTTCGTGAGGTCGGCGAGCAGGGTCGGCGCCGGCCCGTCGGTCTCGATCTCGACCGTGTGCGGATCGACCGCGTTCACCGCCTTGATCGAGGCGGCCCGCGCGAGCATCGCGGAGCCCGGCTTGCGCACCCGCTCCAGGCTGAACACGACATCCGCGGCGGTGAAGGGCTCGCCCTCGTGGAACGTGACGTTGCGGCGCAGGTGGAAGCGCCAGAGCGTGTCGGTCACCCGCTCCCAGCGCTCGGCAAGCCCGGGTTCGAGCGCGAGATCGGGCAGGCGGCGCACCAGCGGCTCGTTGATGTGCGCGAGGAACGCCGTGGTGAAGGTCTCGTTCATCGCGTAGGGGTCCATCGAGACGACGTCACCCTGGTAGGCGATGCGCAGTGTCTGGGCGGAGGGCGCGCGGTCCGCGAGCGGCGAGACCGCGAGCAGGAGGGCGAGGGCGAGGCGTCGCATGGAGGCAGCTCCGTGGGAGACCAGGAGAGTGCCCGGCTGTTGTGTGCGCCGCAACATCCCTACCATGCATCCATGAGCGATCGACCCAGAACCATCCTGATCACGGGCGCGGCGACCGGCATCGGTGCGGCGACCGCGCGGAGACTGGCCGCGCCCGGCGTGGCGCTGGCGCTGCACACGCGACGCAATGAGGCCGCGCTCGCCGCGGTGGCCGGGCAGGCGCGCGCGGCCGGGGCGGCGGTCGAGATCATGCTCGGCGATCTCGGCGAGCCGGGAATTCCGGCCGCGCTGATCGCGCGTGTGGTCGCCGCGTTCGGCGGGCTCGACGCGCTGGTCGCGAATGCCGGCTTCGCCGACCGCACGCCCTGGGGCGAGCTCGACGAGGCCGTGCTCGCCCGTTCGCACGCGCCGATCGCGACCGGGTTCTTCGGCCTCGCGACCGCCGCGCTCCCGCTGCTCGACGGCGCAAGGGCCGGGCGGATCGTCGCGGTCAGTTCCTTCGTCGCGCACGTCTTCCGCCCGCGCGTGCCGATGTTCCCGGCCTCGGCCGCCGCGAAGGCGGCCGTCGAGGCGATGGTGAAGTCGCTCGCGATCATCCTCGCCCCGCGCGGGGTGACGGCGAATGCGGTGTGTCCCGGCTTCATCCGCAA
Organism: Elioraea tepidiphila DSM 17972; assembly: GCF_000378465.1. Classification (GTDB taxonomy): domain Bacteria; phylum Pseudomonadota; class Alphaproteobacteria; order Acetobacterales; family Acetobacteraceae; genus Elioraea; species Elioraea tepidiphila. The sequence goes on along the minus strand of NZ_KB899917.1, from coordinate 69,033 downwards.
GGACGCGGGCGCGCATGCGGCACTTGCCGCCGGTGCCTCCAGCGCCGCCGAGGCCGAGATCCCGCTCGGCCGCAAGGGCGAGCCGGCGGAGGTCGCGGCCGCGATCGCCTTCCTGCTCTCGCCCGAGGCGGGCTACATCACCGGCCAGGTGCTGCACGTGGACGGCGGGCTCTGCATCTAGCCGCAGGAGACATTGCATGCAGGTGGCGGTGATCGGGCTCGGCGCGATGGGGCTCGCGATGGCCGAGCGGCTCGCCGAGCGCGGCGAGGCGGTGCAGGGCTGGGACCGCGATCCGGCGCGGCGCAAGGCGGCCGAGGCGGCCGGGCTCGCGGTCGCCGAGGATGCCGCCACGGGCGCGGAGGTGGTGATCCTGTCCCTGCCCAACGACGACGCCGTGCGCGCGGTCGCAGCGACGCTGCCCGCCGCCGGGATGATGGCCGATGGCGTGGTGGTGGACACCTCCACGGTCGCGCCCGAGACGCCGCGCGCGCTCGCCCCCGGCTTCTCGGCCACGGGGCTGGCGTGGCTCGACGCGCCGGTCTCGGGCGGGCCGCACGGCGCGCGCGCCGGCAAACTGACGATGATGGTCGGCGGCGAGGCGGAGGCGCTTGCGCGCGCGATGCCGGCGCTGGAGGCGATCGCCGCCAAGGTGGTGCATGTCGGCGCGTCGGGTGCGGGGGCGGTCGCGAAGCTCGCCAACAACCTGCTGGTGGCGGCCCATCTGCTGACCGCGGCCGAGGCGCTCAGGCTCGCGCGCCGGGCGGGGGTGGAGGCCGAGGCGGCGCTCGCCGTGATCAACGGCGCCTCGGGCCGCAGCGCCGCGACCGAGGTGAACTTCCCGCGCTGGATCCTGCCCGGAAGCTTCGATTCCGGCTTCACCGCCGGGCTGATGCGCAAGGATGTGCGTCTCGCGCTCGAACTTGCCGAGCGCGTCGGCGGCACCGGCACGCTGATGGAGGAGGTCGGCCGGCTCTGGATGCGGGCGAGCGCGGTGCCGGACGGCGCGGATTTCAACCGCGTCGCCGCCGAGCTCTGGCAGGCGGAGGCGGGCGATGCATGACGCGCCGGCGCTCTCCGCGCGCGCCGCGACCGAGCGCGCCTTCGCCACGCTGCTGGGTGCGGGCGCGCCCGGGTCCTGGATCGACGGCGCGCTCGTTCCCGGCGAGGGCGAGCCGGTCACGCTCATCGATCCCGCCACCGGCGAGACCATCCTCACCTACCGCGATGCCGGCCCGCGCGTCGCCGCGCACGCCGCCGAGACCGCTTCGCGCGGCTTCCGCGCCTGGGCGGCGCTGGCGCCGGCGGCGCGCGGCCGCGCGCTCTGGGCCTGGGGCGAGGCGGTGGCGCGGCACGCCGAGCCGCTCGCGACCCTGGAAGCCGCGACCAGCGGCAAGCCGGTGCGCGACTGCGCCCGCGAGGTCGCCGCGGTGGCCGACATGCTGCGCTACTGGGCCGGCTGGACCGACAAGCTGGAGGGCCGGGTCATCCCCGTGCCGACCTCGCATCACGTGACGGTGCGGCACGAGCCGCAGGGCGTCGTGCTGGCGATCACGCCCTGGAACGCGCCGCTGTTCACCGCCGGCTGGAACGTGGCCCCCATCCTGGCTGCCGGGAACGCCTGCATCCTCAAGCCCTCGGAACTGACGCCGCTGACCAGCCTGGCGTTCGGCGCGCTGGCCGAGGGGGCGGGCGTGCCGCGCGGCGTCGTCTCGGTGGTGCCGGGCTACGGGCCGGGCACCGGTGCGGCGCTGCTCGGGGACGCGCGGGTGGACATGGTGACCTTCGTCGGCTCGCCAGAGGCGGGTGCGGTGATCGGTGCCGCAGCCGCGCGGCGCGGGATTCCATGCGTGCTGGAGCTCGGCGGCAAGAGCGCGAACATCGTCTTCGCCGACGCCGATCTCGACGCCGCCGTGCGGGGCGCCCAGGCGGCGATCTTCGCCGGGTGCGGCCAGTCCTGTGTCGCCGGGTCACGGCTGCTGGTCGAGCGGTCGATCCATGACCGGTTCGTCGCCGGCGTGGCCGAGGGGGCGACTCGCATCCGCCTCGGCCTACCGCTCGACCCGGCGACCGAGATGGGGCCGATCGCGAACGCGCGCCAGCACGCCAAGGTGACGGCGATGGTGGCCGAGGGCGTGGCCTCCGGGGCGAGACTCGCGTCCGGTGGGACGGCTCCCGCCGGGGTTCCCGCCGGCGGGTTCTGGCTCGCGCCGACGCTGCTCGCCGGGGTGTCCCCATCCGCCACGATCGCGCAGGAGGAGGTGTTCGGCCCGGTGCTCGCCGCGATCCCATTCGACGACGAGGCCGAGGCGATCCGGCTCGCCAACGACACGCGGTTCGGCCTCGCCGGCGCGGTCTGGACGCGCGATGTCGGCCGCGCGCACCGGGTCGCGGCCGCCGTGCGGGCGGGCACGTTCTGGGTCAACGGCTACCGCACCATCCATGTCTCGGTGCCGTTCGGCGGCTTCGGGGCCTCGGGCCACGGACGCTCCTCCGGGGTCGAGGCGCTGCTCGCCTACACGCGCACCAAGGCGGTGTGGATCGAAACCGCCGACCCGCCGCCCGTCGCGTTCGGCTACGGCCCGGCTCGGCCGTGATCGCGGCTTCTGGACAGCACCTCGGCGGACGCGCGATGCTCGCGGGCAGACCCGCAACGGGCTAGGGAGACACGAAACGATGAGGCGACGCACATTTCTTGGCGCGGCGGCGGCGACGGTCGCGGCACCCGCGCTGGTCGAGGGCCAGGCGGCGCGGACGCTGAAGTTCATTCCGCACGCCAACCTGACGGTGATGGATCCGATCTGGACCACCGCGTACGTCACCCGCAACAGCGGCTTCCTGGTGTGGGACACGCTCTACGGGCTCGATGACCAGTACAAGGCCCAGCCGCAGATGGTCGAGGGCCACACGGTCGAGGACGGCGACCGCCGCTGGACCTTCACGCTGCGCGAGGGGCTGAGGTTCCACGACGGGGAGCCGGTGCGGGCGCGCGACTGCGTGGCCTCGCTCGCGCGCTGGGCCAAGCGCGATCCGATGGGCGCGCGGCTGGCGTCGCTGACCGACGAGATGAAGGCGCTCGACGACCGGCGCTTCGAGATCCGCCTGAAGCGACCCTTCGGCCTGATGCTGGACTCGCTCTCCAAGCCGACCAGCAACGTGCCGTTCATCATGCCGGAACGGATCGCCGAGACCGATGCGTTCACCCAGATCCGCCCCGAGCAGATGATCGGCAGCGGGCCGTTCACCTTCAAGCGCGACGAGCTCGTCTCGGGCAGCCGTGTCGTCTACGAGAAGTTCGCCGGCTACGTGCCCCGTCCCTCCGGGCAGCCCTCGGGCACGGCCGGGCCGAAGGTCGTGCATTTCGATCGCGTCGAGTGGCACATCATCCCCGACTTCGCGACCGCCGGCGCGGCGCTGCAATCGGGCGAGATCGACTGGTGGGAGATCGCCACGGCCGACCTGATCCCGGTTCTCGAACGGAATCGGAACATCAACGTGATGCTGCCCGATCCGCTCGGTTCGATCTCGGTGATGCGGCCGAACCATCTGCATCCGCCGATGAACAACCCGAAGTTCCGCCAGGCGCTGGTGCGGGCGGTCAACCAGGCCGACTACATGACGGCCGTGATGGGCACCGATCCGAAATACTGGAAGACCGGTGTCGGCGCCTTCACGCCCGGCACGCCGCTCGCGAACACCGCCGGCATGGAGGCGTTCGCCAACAACATCGACCTCGCCAAGCGGATGATCGCCGAGAGCGGCTACAACGGCGAGCGCATCGTCCTGCTCGCCACCACCGACATCGCCAGCCTCCAGGCGCTGAGCCAGGTGGCGGGCGATATGTTCCGCCGCCTGGGCGTGAACATCGACTTCCAATCGATGGACTGGGGCACTGTGGTGCAGCGCCGCGCGCGCCAGGAGCCGATTGAGCAGGGCGGCTGGAGCGTGTTCTGCACCAACTGGGGCGGGCTTGATCATCTCAACCCGGCCGGGCACCATATGCTGCGTGGTCAGGGCCGGCAGGGCTTCATCGGCTGGCCGGAGAGCGCCAAGCTCGAACAGCTGCGCGAGGACTGGTTCGAGGCGCCCGACCTCGAGAGCCAGCAGCGCATCGCAGCCGAGCTGCAGAAGCAGATGTTCGAGGACGTGCCCTACATCCCGCTCGGCCAGTTCTTCCAGCCGCTCGCGCATCGCCGCTCGGTCACCGGCGTGATGCAGCCGGGCGGCATTCCCGTGTTCTGGAACGTCAGGAGGGTCTGACATGCTCCGTCGCCGCACCGCCTTGCAGGGGGCCGCCGCGCTCGCCGCCGCACCGCTGGGCGCGCCGGCGCTCGCGCAGGGCGATGCGGCGCGGGTGCTGAAATACATTCCGCAGGCGGACGTCACCATCCTCGACCCGATGGTGACGACCGCCTACCCGACGCGTGACCACGGCCACATGGTCTGGGACACGCTCTACGGCGTGGACGAGCAGCTCCGCCCGCACCCGCAGCTCGCCGAGGGACATGTCGTCGAGGAGGACGGCAAGCGCTGGGTGTTCACGCTGCGCCAGGGGCCCACCTTCCACGACGGCGAGATGGTGCGGGCCAAGGACGCGGTCGCCTCGATCCGGCGCTGGATGACGCGCGACGCGCACGGCCAGGCGCTCGCGCAGCGTCTGGCCGAGATCCGCGCGCTCGATGACCGCCGCTTCGAGATCCGGCTGAACCGCCCGTTCGGGCCGATGCTGGATGCGCTCGGCAAGCCCTCGTCGTATCCGTGCTTCGTCATGCCGGAGCGGCTGGCGCAGACCGATTCCGCGACCGCGATCCCCGAGGTGATCGGCTCGGGCCCGTACCGGCTCGTGCCCGAGGAACGCGTGGTCGGCAGCCGGATCGTGTACCGCCGCTATGACCGCTACGTGCCGCGCGAGGGCACGCCGAGCATGACCTCGGGGCCGAAACACGCGCATTTCGAGCGCATGGAGTGGCACATCATCACCGATGCCGCGACCTCGGCCGCGGCGCTGCAGACCGGCGAGATCGACTGGTGGTCGGCGGTGCCGAACGATCTCCGCCCGGTGCTGCAGCGCAACCGCGACGTTGTGGTGGATGTGGTGGACACCTCCGGCCTGGTCGCCTCGCTGCGGCCCAATCACCTGCATCCGCCCTTCGACGATCCGGCGAAGCGGCGCGCGCTGCTGCCGGCGATCAACCAGGCCGACTTCATGCAGTCGATCATGGGGCCCGACCGGACGCTCTGGCGCGACGGCGTCGGCTGCTTCCCGGTGAACTCGCCGATGGCGAACGACGAGGGCATCGGCGTGCTGACCGGTCCGCGCGACACCGAGGCGGCGAAGCGCGCGTTGCTGGCCGCCGGCTATCGGGGCGAGACGGTGGTGTTCCTCGACCCCGCCAACATCGTCAACAACTTCAACCTCACCCAGGTCGCGATCGACATGATGCGCAAATGCGGCCTGACGGTGGACGACGCGACCATGGACTGGGGCACGCTGCTCCAGCGCCGGGCGCGCAAGGAGCCGCCGGGCCAGGGCGGATGGAATGCGCTGATCGCGCTGTTCGCCGGCATCGACTTCAACTCGCCGGCGGGCCACCTGCTGCTGCGCGCCAACGGCGACGGCGCGTGGTTCGGCTGGCCGACGAGCGCCGCGCTGGAGGCGCTGCGCGACGAATGGTTCGAGGCGCCGACGGCGGAGGCGCAGAGGGCGATCGGCCGGCGCATCCAGGCGCAGTTCTGGCAGGACCTGCCCTATTGGCCGATCGGCCAGTACTTCGTCTCCTCGGCCTGGCGCCGGTCGCTCACCGGCGTGCTCAAGGGGATGGTGCTGCCGCTCAACGTGCGCCGCGCGTAACCGTCCGGGTCGCGCAGAACCCATTGCGGTGGGCTCGGCGCTCGGGCACCGTCCGCGCCAACCAAACCGGCGTGGAGTGCCATGAAGCGTCGAACCTTGATGCAGGCGGGGCTGGCGGCGCTGGCCGCGCCGGCGCTCGCGCAGCCCGCGCGCACGATCCGCTTCGTGCCGCATGCCAGCCTGGCCGTGCTCGATCCGGTCGCCTCCTCGGCCTATGTCACGCGCAACCACGGCTTCCTGGTCTGGGACACGCTCTACGGCATCGACGCGCAGTATCGGGCGCAGCCGCAGATGGTGGCCGGGCACGGTGTCGAGGATGGCGGGCTGCGCTGGACCTTCACCCTGCGCGAAGGGCTCCGCTTCCACGATGGCGAGCCGGTCCGCGCGGCCGATTGCGTCGCCTCGATCCGCCGCTGGGGCGCGCGCGACGCGATGGGCGGGCGGGTGCTGGCGCTCGCCGAGGAGATCGCCGCCCTCGATGACCGCCGCTTCGCGATCCGGCTGAGGCGCCCCTTCGCGATGCTGGCCGATGCGCTGGCCAAGCCGGGCAGCATCGCCTGCTTCGTGATGCCCGAGCGCATCGCGTCCGCCGATCCGATGCGGCCGTTCGGCCCGGGCGAGGTGGTCGGCTCGGGTCCGTTCCGCTTCCGTGCGGACGAGTTCGTGCTCGGTGCGCGCGTCGTCTATGAGCGCTTCGACGGCTACGTCCCGCGCGCCGAGGGCGAGGCTTCCTTCACCGCGGGCCCGAAGCGGGTGCTGGTGGATCGCGTCGAGTGGCAGATCATTCCCGATCCGGCGACCGCGGCGGCAGCCCTGCGCGCGGGTGAGGTCGCGTGGTGGGAGCGCACGACCGCCGATCTGCATCCGATGCTCGCGCGCGAACGCGACGTTGTCGTGACGATCCCGGACACGCTCGGCTTCATCGCCACGTTCCGGCCCAACCACCTCCAGCCGCCTTTCGACAACCCCCGGCTCAGGCGCGCGCTGCTGCCGGCGGTGAACCAGGCGGATTTCGGCGCCGCGATCGCGGGGACGGATGCGCGGTTCTGGCGCACCGGAGTGGGCGTGTTCGCGCCGGGCACGCCGCTTGCGACCGAGGCGGGGCTGGAGGCGATGCGCTTCGACCTCGACCGCGCGCGCCGGCTGGTGGCCGAGAGCGGCTATGCGGGCGAGCCCGTGGTGCTGCTCGCCGCGACCGACGTGCCAGCGACCGCGGCGATGAGCGAGGTCGGCGCGGACATGCTGCGCAAGGCCGGGCTCACCGTGGACTACCAGACCATGGACTGGGCGAGCGTGGTGCGCCGGCTCGGCTCGCGCGAGCCGCCCGCGCGCGGCGGCTGGAGTGGCTACTTCTCCTCCTGGGCCGGGCTCGACCACATCAACCCTGCCGGCCACCTCCTGCTGCGCGGCAATGGAAGCGCGGGTTTCATCGGCTGGCCCGAGAGCCCGCGCATCGAGGCGCTGCGGGAGGCGTGGTTCGAGGCGACGAGCCTGGAGGAGCAGCGCCGGATCGCCGCCGATCTCCAGCGCCAGGCGATGGAGGATGTCCCCTACATCCCGCTCGGCCAGTACTTCCTGCCGATGGCGCATCGCCGCACGCTCTCGGGCGCGATGCAGCCGGGCGGGATCCCGCTCTTCTGGGGCGTCTCGATCGGCTGAGGCACGACCGCGCGCCGGTCCGCAAGCCGTGATGTCCCGGCGGCGACGCCTCGCGCTACCCTCTTGCGGTCGCGCGCGCGGGCGCTAGGCTGCCCCCGACGGCCGTCGGTGGCGCACGCGGGCTGCGACGGCGTTTCGACCGCGGACCGCGTGCGTTTGGGAGACGCCGGTCCCGGTTGCAACCGCAGGGAGAGCGGAGGGACCGAATGAAGCGACGGACGTTTATCGGGGCGGCAGCCGGCATGACGGCTGCGGCAGCGACAGGGCTTTCGGCACCGGCCCTCGGGCAGGGGGCGGCGGCGCGCACGCTGCGGTTCGTGCCGCAGGCCAATCTGGCCAATTTCGACCCGATCTGGGGCACGCAATACGTCGTGCGCAACGGCTCGGCGCTGGTCTGGGACACGCTCTACGGCGTGAACAGCCGGCTCGAGCCCAAGCGCCAGATGGTCGAGGGCGAGGAGCACGACGCGGAGTTCAAGGTCTGGACCTTCCGGCTGCGCGCGGGTCTGAAGTTCCACGACGGCGAGCCGGTGCTGTCGAAGGACGTTGTCCAGAGCCTGATCCGCTGGATGCCGCGCGATCCGATGGGGCAGCTCATCCGGGCGCGGCTCGACGCCATCGAGGCGGTGGACGATCGCACCTTCCGCATCCGGCTCAAGTCGCCGTTCCCGAAGATGATCTTCGCACTCGGCAAGAACAACACGCCGATGTCCTTCATCATGCCGGAGCGGATCGCCAAGACGGATCCGTTCCAGCAGATCACCGAGATCGTCGGCTCCGGGCCGATGCGCTTCAAGCGCGACGAGTGGGTGCCGGGTTCGCGCGCGGTGTTCGAGAGGTTCGCGGACTACGTGCCGCGCGAGGAGGCGCCGGACTGGCTCTCGGGCGGCAAGCGCATGCTGGTCGACCGGATCGAGTGGCACATCCTGCCGGACGCGGCCACCGCGGCGGCCGCGCTGCAGAACGGCGAGGTGGACTGGTGGGAGACGCCGCTGCCCGACCTGATCCCGGTGCTGCGCCGCAACCGCAACATCGAGGTCGACATCGCCGATCCGCTCGGCAACATCGGCAGCTTCCGGCTGAACCATCTGCATCCGCCGTTCAATGACGTGCGCGCGCGACGGGCGATCCAGATGGCGCTCAACCAGGAAGACTACATGCGCGCGATCGTCGGCTCGGACGACAACCTCTGGAAGCGGCTGCCGTCGTTCTTCACGCCCGGCACGCCCGCCTACACCGAGGCGGGCGGCGAGGTCCTGAAGGGACCGCGCGACATCGCAGGGGCGAAGCGGCTGCTCGCCGAGGCCGGCTACAACGGCCAGCCGATCACGGTGCTGGTCGCGCAGGACCAGGCGCCGCTCAAGGCGATGGGCGAGGTGACCAACGCGCTGTTGCGCAGCCTCGGCATGAACGTCGATTTCGTCGCCACCGACTGGGGCACGGTCGGCCAGCGGCGCGCGTCGAAGGCACCGCCAGGCCAGGGCGGGTGGCACATCTTCCATACCTGGCATGCGGGGGCCGACTGCATCGCGCCCGCCTCCTACAACGCGATCCGCGGCAACGGCGACGGCGCCTGGTTCGGCTGGCCGACCAGCGAGGCGACCGAGGCCGCGGTCGCGAAGTGGCTGGAGGCGGCTACGCCCGAGCAGGAGAAGGCGGCCTACGAGGAGATCAACCGTGCGGCGATGACGGACGTGGTCTACATCCCCAACGGATTCTATCTCGGCTACCAGGCCTGGCGGCGGAACGTGACGGGCATCCAGAAGGGCCCGCTTCCGTTCTTCTGGGGCGTGGCGAAGAGCTGATCGGACAGGCACGGGGAGGTTCGCATGCGACGCAGGACGTTCATGGGCACGGCGGCCGCGACCACGGTCGCGCTCGCCGCACCGAGGGTGCATGGTCAGGCGACGGCCGCACGCACCTTGCGGATCGTGCCGCAGGCGAACCTCACCAGCCTCGATCCGGTCTGGACCACCGCCACGATCACCCGCACGCACAGCTTCCTGGTCTACGACACCATCCTGGCGGTCGATTCCAACTTCCAGGTCAAGCCGCAGCTGGCCGATGGCTGGCAGATCGAGGATGACGGCAGGACCTACATCTTCACGCTGCGCGACGGGCAGCGCTTCCACAACGGCGAGCCCGTGCGCGCGCAGGACTGTGTGGCCAGCATCAAGCGCTGGTGGGCGCGCGACGGCTTCGGCCAGGAGATCGCCAAGCGCCACGACAGCATCGAGGCGCTGGACGACAAGCGCTTCCGCATCAAGCTGCAGCGGCCGTTCTCGCACCTGCTGTCGGCGATCGCCAAGCCGAACGCGAGCCCGTGCTTCGTGATGCCCGAGAGTGTCGCGAACACCGATCCGTTCACCGCCATCACCTCCTTTGTCGGATCGGGCCCGTACCGGTTCCTGCCCGATGAGTGGAACCCGGGCTCGCGTGTCGCCTACGCGAAGTTCGACGGCTACGTGCCGCGCCAGGAGCCGCCGGACTGGACCGCGGGGGGGAAGCTCGCCAACGCCGAGCGGATGGAGTGGCACATCATCACCGACCCGGCGACCGCGGGTGCGGCGCTGCAATCGGGCGAGGTGGATTTCTGGGAACTGCCGCTGCACGACCTGCTGCCGGTGCTGGCGCGCAACCGCAACATCGAGGTGGTGAACCGCGATCCGATCGGCACCGTCGGCATGATGCGGCTCAACCACCTGCATCCGCCGTTCGACAACCCCGAGATCCGCCGCGCGCTGCTGCTCGCGGTCAACCAGGAGGACTATCTCAAGGCGGTGGTCGGCGATGATCCGTCGATGTTCTCCACCAGCTATTCCTACTGGTCGAACGGCAGCCCGATGCATACGGAAGCCGGCGCCGACGCGCTCAAGGTGCGCAGCATCGAACGCGCGCGCGCGGCCCTGCAGTCGGCGGGCTACAGCGGGCAGAAGGTCGTGCAGTTGCACGCGAGCGACTTCCCGACGATCGCCGCACAGAGCCAGGTGACGGCGGATCTTTTGCGCCGGCTCGGGATGAACCTCGAGTTCGTCGCGACCGACTGGGGCACCGTGGTGCAGCGGCGCGCGAGCCGCGAGCCTTCGGACCGCGGCGGCTGGAACGTGTTCCACACGACCTGGGCGGGACCCGACTGGTTCGACCCGGCCGCGGCCGTGGGGATGCGCACCAACGGCCTCAATGCCTGGTTCGGCTGGCCGACGAGCGAGAAGATCGAGGCGCTGCGCGATGCCTGGTTCGATGCGCCGAACCTCGCCGAGCAGAAGCGCATCGCCACCGAGATCCAGGTGGAGGCATTCCAGGTCGTGCCGCATGTGCCGCTCGGGCATTTCCTCTCGCCCTCGGCGATGCGGCGCAACGTCACCGGCCTGATCAAGAGCCCGGTGGTGCTGTTCTACAACATGGCCAAGACGGCCTGAGCGACGGAGCGGGCGACGACGCGGGACGGAACCACGGTGATCGGACGGCGCGCCGCGGCCGGGCTGACCGCGGCGGCCCTCGCCGCAACCACGCTCGCCGCGCCGGCGGTGCGGGCGCAGGGTTCGCCTGCGCGAACGCTGCGTTTCGCGCCGCATGCGCCGCTCGCCAATCTCGATCCGATCTGGGGCACGCAGTACGTCGTCCGCAACGCCGCGATGCTGGTCTGGGACACGCTGTACGGCATCGACAGTCGGCTGGAACCGAAGCCGCAGATGGCCGAGGCGCACGAGATCTCGGACGATCGGCTGGCCTGGACCATCCGTCTGCGCAGCGGCCTGCGCTTCCATGACGGCGAGCCGGTGCGCGGGGCGGATGTGGTGGCGAGCCTGGAGCGCTGGATGGTCCGCGACCCCATGGGGCAGGCGATCCGTGCGCTTCGCGAGGAGCTGAGCGCCCTCGACGACCGTACCGTCCGGCTGCGCCTCTCAGCCCCCTATCCGCGGCTGTTGCAGGCGCTCGGCGCGATCGGCGCGCCCTGCGCCTTCATCATGCCCGAGCGGATCGCGCGCACCGATCCGTTCACGCAGATCGACGAGGTGATCGGCTCCGGGCCGATGCGGTTCCGCAAGGACGAATGGGATCCTGGCGCGCGCGCAACCTTCGAGCGGTTCGAGCGCTACGAGCCGCGCGACGAGCCGGCCGACTGGATCGCGGGGGGCAAGCGGATCGCCTTCGACCGGATCGAGTGGATCGCGCGGCCGGATCCGGCGGCGACCGTCGCCGCGTTGCAGAGCGGCGAGCTCGACTGGTGGGAGCAGGTCGCGCCGGACCACGCGCCGGTGCTGCGGCGCAACCGGCAGATCGGCCTCGACATCGCCGATCCGCTCGGCAACATCGGCAGCCTGCGCTTCAATCATCTGCACCCGCCGTTCAACGATGTGCGCGCCCGGCGCGCGATCGCGATGGTGGTCGATCAGGCCGACTACATGCGCGCCGTGGTCGGCGACGATGACGTGCTCTGGCGCCGCGCGCCCTCGTTCTTCACCCCCGAGACGCCGCTCTATTCGGATGCCGGCGGCGAGATCCTGTCGGGGCCGCGCGACCACGACGTGGCGCGCCGCCTGCTGGCCGAGAGCGGCTATGACGGGCAGCCGATCACGCTGCTGGTCGCGGAGGATGTCGCGCCGCTGAAGGCGATGGGGCAGGTCACGCACCGGCTGCTGCGCGAGCTCGGCTGCGTCGTCGACTATGTCGCGACCGACTGGGGCACGGTGGCGCGCCGCCGTGCCGTGCGGGCACCGCCGGCCGAGGGCGGCTGGAACATCTTCCACACCTGGCACGCGGGCGTGGACTGCGCGAGCCCGGCGGGCTACACGGCGCTGCGCACCAACGGCGACGGCGCGTGGTTCGGCTGGCCCAACGATCCCGGCATCGAGCGGCTGCGCGAGGCCTGGTTCGCCGCCGCGACGCCGGCCGAGGAGCGGGCGGCGGTCGCGGAGCTGAACCGCGCCTCGATGGCGTTCATGACCTGGGTTCCAACCGGGCTGTTCATGGCCTATCAGGCGTGGCGTCGGAGCGTCAGCGGCATCGTCAAGGCGCCGCTGCCGCTGTTCTGGGGCGTGGCGAAGGCCTGAGGCGCAGGGGAGCACTGGATCAGCGATGTTGGCCTATATCGCACGGCGGATCCTCTCCACCATTCCGGTGATGCTGGTGGTGGCTTTTGTCGTGTTCTCGATGCTGATCCTCTCGCCGGGCGACCCGGCGGCGGTGATCGCGGGCGATCAGGCGACTCCCGAGGATGTCGAGCGCATTCGCGCCGCCCTCGGGCTCGACCGGCCGTTCTTCGTGCAGTTCGCCGAGTTCCTCTGGCGGCTGGTGAACTTCGATCTCGGCACGTCGATCTTCACGAACCTGCCGGTCACGCACATGATCGCGCAGCGCATCGAGCCGACGGTGGCGCTGATGGTGCTGACCATCCTCTTCTCGGTGACGATCGCGGTGCCGATGGGCGTGATCGCGGCCTGGAAGGCCGGGAGCTGGATCGACCGCGCGGTGATGGTGTTCGCCGTGCTCGGCTTCTCGGTGCCGGTGTTCGTGATCGGCTATCTGCTCGCCTACATCTTCGCGCTCGAACTCGACTGGCTGCCGGTGCAGGGCTACACCCCGATCGCGCGCGGTTTCTGGCCCTTCCTCGAGAACCTGATCCTGCCGACGATCGCGCTCGGCTCGGTCTATATCGCGCTGATCGCGCGCATCACCCGCGCGACCATGCTCGAGGTGCTGGCGCAGGACTACATTCGCACGGCGAAGGCCAAGGGGCTGGGCACCCGCCCGATCCTTTTCCTGCACGCCCTGAAGAACGCCGCGGTGCCGATCAGCACGGTCGTCGGCATCGGCATTGCGCTCCTGATCGGGGGCGCGGTCGTGACGGAGAGCGTGTTCGCGATCCCCGGCCTCGGCCGGCTGACCGTCGATGCGATCCTGCGGCGCGACTACCCGGTGATCCAGGGCGTGGTGCTGCTGTTCAGCTTCGTCTACGTGCTGGTGAACCTGATGATCGACCTGCTCTACACCGTGTTCGACCCGAGGATCCGCTATTGAGCCCCGACACGGCCGTCGCGGCCGCTCCCGCCCAGGTCGAGATCTTCGCGCCCGAGAAGCGGCGCGGCCGGATCCGCACCTTCATCCGCCGCCACCCGGCGATCGCCTTCGGCGGCGCGCTGCTGTTCCTGATGGTGCTCGCGGCCGTGTTCGCGCCGCTGCTCTCCAGCATCGACCCGCAGGCGCTGGCACCGGCGCGGCGCGTGCGGCACCCTTCGGCCGAGTACTGGTTCGGCACCGACATGCTGGGGCGCGACGTCTATACGCGTGTGATCTACGGCACACGCGTCTCGCTGATCGTCGGCTTCGCGGTGGCGATCCTCGCCTCCCTGCTCGGCCTGATCATCGGCCTGATCTCGGGCTTCATCCGCGTGCTCGACGGCGTGATCATGCGCGTGATGGACGGGTTGATGTCGATCCCGCCGATCCTGCTCGCGATCGCGCTGATGGCGGCGACGCGGGGGTCGGTGCAGAACGTGATCATCGCCATCACGATCGCCGAGATCCCGCGGGTCTCGCGCCTGGTGCGCAGCGTCGTGCTGTCCCTGCGCGAGCAGCCCTATGTCGAGGCGGCGATCGCGGCCGGCACCACCACCCCGCGCATCATCGTGCGCCACATCCTGCCCAACACGCTGGCGCCGCTCACCGTGCAGGCGACCTATATCTGCGCCTCGGCGATGATCACCGAGGCGATCCTGTCCTTCATCGGCGCCGGGACGCCGCCGATCATCCCGTCCTGGGGCAACATCATGGCCGAGGGCCGCGCGCTCTGGCAGGTGGCGCCCTACATCGTGTTCTTCCCCGCGCTGTTCCTGTCGCTGACGGTGCTGTCGGTGAACCTGCTCGGCGACGGGTTGCGCGACGCGCTCGATCCGCGCCTCGCGAAGCGCATCTGAGGGGAGGGGGCGATGGCTGAGCGTCTGCTCGAGGTCGAGGACCTGCGCACGCATTTCCGCACCATCGACGGCACGGTGCGCGCGGTGGACGGCGTCTCGTTCCACATCGCGAGCGGCGAGACGCTGGCGGTCGTGGGCGAGTCCGGCTGCGGCAAGTCGGTCACCTCGATGTCGATCCTGCGGCTCATCCAGGAGCCGCCGGGGAAGATCACCGGCTCGGTGCGGTTCAAGGGCCGCGACCTGCTCAAGCTCTCCGAGAAGGAGATGCGCGACATCCGCGGCAACGAGATCAGCATGATCTTCCAGGAGCCGATGACGTCGCTCAATCCGGTGCTGACGGTCGGGCGGCAGATCGGCGAGACGCTGAAGCTGCACCAGGGCATGGACGACAAGGCGGCCGAGGCGCGCGCGATCGAGATGCTGGAGCTCGTGCACATCCCCGAGGCGCGGCGGCGGGTGAAGGAGTATCCGCACCAGCTCTCGGGCGGGATGCGCCAGCGCGTGATGATCGCCATGGCGCTCGCCTGCAACCCGCAACTGCTGATCGCCGACGAGCCGACCACCGCGCTCGACGTGACGATCCAGGCGCAGATCCTGGAGCTGATGGGCGAACTGAAGTCGAAGGTCGGCGCGGCGATCCTGCTGATCACGCACGATCTCGGCGTGGTTGCCGAGATGGCGGAGCGGATCGTCGTCATGTACGCGGGGCGGAAGGTCGAGGAGGCGCGCGCCGCCGACCTGTTCGGCAGCCCGCGTCATCCCTACACCCAGGGTCTGCTCGGTGCGGTGCCGAAGCTCGGCTCGTCGCTGGAGGGTCGCGGGCGCACCCGCCTCTCCGAGATTCCCGGCATCGTGCCGAACCTGAAGAGGCCGATCGAGGGCTGCGCCTTCGCCTCGCGCTGCCCGAACGTCACCGACCTCTGCCGCAAGGTGGCGCCGGGCGTCGAGCTGAAGGCGCCCGGGCATTTCGTCGCCTGCCACCACGCGCCGCGCGAGGCGATCGCCGCATGACACAAGCTCCCGCCAAGCCCGCAGCGCGGCCGCTGCTGGAGGTCAACGACCTCAAGAAGCACTTCCCGATCCGATCCGGTTTCCTCTCCGGCATCTCCGGCTACGTCTATGCCGTGGATGGCGTGTCGTTCTCGATCAACCGCGGCGAGACGCTGTCGCTCGTGGGCGAATCCGGGTGCGGCAAGTCGACCGTCGGACGCACGGTGCTGCGCCTGATCGAGCCGACGGCCGGCCAGGTGCTGCTCGACGGCGAACGGATCGACGACCTGCCGGCGCGCCGGCTCAGGCCCCTGCGCCGGCGCATGCAGGTGGTGTTCCAGGACCCGTTCTCCTCGCTCAACCCGCGGCTCAAGGTGCGCGACATCCTGGCCGAACCGATCACGAATTTCGGCCTCGCCACCTCCAAGGGCGAGCTCGACGATCGGCTCGCCGACCTGATGGACAAGGTGCGCCTGCCGCGCGACGCGATGAACCGGTTCCCGCACGAGTTCTCGGGCGGGCAGCGCCAGCGCATCGGCATCGCGCGCGCCCTCGCCCCGGGCTCGGACCTGATCATCTGCGACGAGGCGGTCTCGGCGCTCGACGTCTCGGTGAAGGCGCAGATCGTCAACCTGCTGTCCGACCTCCAGGACGAGCTCGGCGTGTCGCTGCTGTTCATCAGCCACGACCTCGCGATCGTCGAGCACATCACCCACCGGGTCGCCGTGATGTATCTCGGCAAGATCGTCGAGATCGCCGACAAGAAGACGCTGTTCGCCGCCCCCAAGCACCCCTACACCGAGGCGCTGCTCTCGGCGGTGCCGGTGCCGGACCCGACCACCAAGCGGAACCGCATCATCCTGAAGGGCGACGTGCCGAGCCCGATCCGCCCGCCCTCGGGCTGCCGCTTCCACACCCGCTGCCCGCACGCCTTCGACCGCTGCAAGGTCGAGGAGCCGACGCTGAAGGTGGTGGCGCCCGGCCAGTTCGCCGCCTGCCACCTGCACGATCCCGCGGTGCAGCCGGTCGCGCGAGCGGCTTGACGACACGGCTCGGGGGTGGCGACACTCCCGGCCGGAACGGACCGGGCCCGTGCATCCGCGCGGGCTCTTTCGCGACAGAGGGGAGACGTCGGATGCCCAAGGTCTCACTGACCGTGAACGGCAAGCCTGCCAGCGCGGAGGTCGAGAACCGCACGCTGCTGGTCGAGCTGCTCCGCGAGCACCTGCGGCTGACCGGCACGCATGTCGGCTGCGACACGAGCCAGTGCGGCGCCTGCGTGGTGCACGTGAACGGGGCCTCGGTGAAGGCGTGCACCATGCTCGCGGTGCAGTGCGAGGGCGCGGAGGTAGTCACGATCGAGGGATTGGCGGCGCCGGACGGCACACTCCACCCGATGCAGGAGGCCTTCCGCGAGTATCACGCGCTGCAATGCGGCTTCTGCACCCCCGGCATGGTGATGAGCGCGATCGACCTGGTGCAGCGCAACCCCCAGGGCCTCTCCGACCGCGAGATCCGCGAGGGGCTGGAGGGCAATCTCTGCCGCTGCACGGGCTACCACAACATCGTCCGCGCGATCGCGGCCGCCCAGCAGGTGATGCACGGCAAGGTGAAGGAGCTCCCCCGCGCGGCCGAGTAGCGGCGCCGATCGCGCGCCTTCCGGCGCGCCAAGAACCGATGGAAGGCGTCGCTCACAGCAGCAACGCAACAGGGACGACAGGAGCGTTCAGATGGGGTTCGAGGGCATCGGCGCAGCGGTCAGGCGGCGCGAGGACCTGCGGTTCATCTCCGGGCGGGGCAACTACACCGACGACATCAATCGTCCGGGCCAGCTTCACGCGGTGATCATTCGCAGCCCGCACGCGCACGCGCGCATCAAGGGCATCGATGCGGCCGCGGCGAAGGCCGCGCCCGGCGTGGTGGCCGTGTTCGTCGGCGAGGACATGGCCGCCGACAATCTCGGCGGCCTGCCCTGCGGCTGGCAGGTGAAGAACAAGGACGGCAGCCCGATGGCCGAGCCGCCGCACCCGGTGCTGGCGGTCGGCAAGGTGCGGCATGTCGGCGACCCGGTCGCGGTCGTGATCGCCGAGAGCAAGGGGGCCGCGCGCGACGCGGCCGAACTCGTCTCGGTGGACTACGAGGTGCTCCCTGCCGCGCCGACCCTGGAGGCCGCGCAGAAGCCTGGCGCACCGCTGGTCCATGACGGGGTCGCCGGCAATATCTGCTACGACTGGCATCTCGGCGACAAGGACGCGGTGGATGCCGCCTTCGCCAAGGCGCACAAGGTCGGCAGGCTGGAGCTGGTCAACAACCGGCTGATCCCGAATGCGATGGAGCCGCGCGCCGCGGTCGGCGAGTTCGATCCCGCCTCGGGCGACTACACGCTCTACACCACCAGCCAGAACCCGCACGTGATCCGCCTGCTGATGGGCGCCTTCGTGCTGCACATCCCCGAGCACAAGCTGCGCGTGGTCGCCCCCGATGTCGGCGGCGGGTTCGGCTCGAAGATCTACCATTACGCCGAGGAGGCGATCGTCACCTGGGCCGCCGGCAAGGTGAAGCGCCCGGTGAAGTGGACGGCCGAGCGCACCGAGAGCTTCATGTCGGACGCCCATGGGCGCGACCACATCACGGTGGCCGAGATGGCGATGGACAAGGACGGGAAGTTCCTGGCCTTGCGCGTGCACACCCAGGCCAACATGGGCGCCTATCTCTCGACCTTCGCGCCCTGCGTGCCGACCTATCTGTACGCCACGCTGCTCGCCGGCGTGTACACGACCCCGGCGATCTACGCCGAGGTGAAGGCGGTGTTCACCAACTCCGTCCCGGTCGATGCCTATCGCGGCGCGGGCAGGCCGGAGGCAAGTTTCCTGCTGGAGCGGCTGGTGGACATCTGCGCGCTCGAGATGGGGCTGGATCGCGTCGAGATCCGCCGGCGCAACTTCATCCCCGCGAGCGCCTTCCCGTATCAGACCCCGGTCGCGCTGCAATACGACAGCGGCGACTACAACGCGACGCTGGAGGCGTGCCTGAAGGCGGCCGACTGGGCCGGGTTCGAGGCACGCCGGGCGGAGGCGAAGAAGCGCGGCAAACTGCGCGGCATCGGCATCTCCACCTACATCGAGGCCTGCGGCATCGCGCCCTCGGCGGTGGTGGGCTCGCTCGGCGCGCGCGCGGGTCTCTACGAGGTGGCGAACATCCGCGTGAACCCCACCGGCAGCATCACCGTCTTCACCGGCACGCACAGCCACGGCCAGGGCCACGAGACCACCTTCGCCCAGCTGATCGCCGATCAGTTCGGGGTGCCGATGAGCCAGGTCGAGATCGTGCACGGCGATACGGCCAAGATCCCGTTCGGCATGGGCACCTACGGCTCGCGTTCGATCGCGGTCGGCGGGTCGGCGATGGTGAAGGCGGCCGAGAAGATCATCGCCAAGGGCAAGCGCATCGCCGCGCATCTGCTCGAAGCCTCGGCCGACGACATCGAGTTCAAGGACGGCAAGTTCCAGGTCGCCGGCACCGACCGCGCCAAGGCGCTCGCCGAGGTGAGCCTCGCCGCCTATGTGCCGCACAACTACCCGATCGAGGAACTCGAACCCGGTCTGGAGGAGACGGCGTTCTACGATCCCAAGAACTTCACCTATCCCGGCGGCTGCCACATCTGCGAGGTCGAGATCGACCCGGACACCGGAGTCGTACAGGTGGTGAATTTCTGCGCGGTCGATGATGTCGGCAGGGTGATCAACCCGATGATCGTCGAAGGCCAGATCCAGGGTGGTGTCGCGCAGGGTATCGGCCAGGCGCTGCTCGAGACCTGCGTCTATGACGAGAACGGCCAGCTGCTCTCGGGCAGCATGATGGACTACACCATGCCGCGCGCCGACGACCTGCCGAACATCAAGGTCGGCACCGCGATCACGCTCTGCACGCACAATCCGCTCGGCGTGAAGGGCTGCGGCGAGGTCGGCGCGATCGGCTCGCCGCCGGCGGTGATCGGCGCCGTCGTCGATGCGCTGAAGGACTACGGCGTGCGCCATCTCGACATGCCGGCGACACCGCACAAGCTGTGGCAGATCATCAACGCCAATCGGCCCCGCATGGCGGCCGAGTGAGGGGAGAGGACCGATGTACGATTTCGCCTATCACCGCCCATCCTCGGTCGCCGATGCGGTCAAGCTGCTCGCGTCCGACCCCGACGCGAAGGTGATGTCGGGCGGGATGACGCTGATCCCGACCCTGAAGCAGCGCCTGGCCAAGCCTTCCGCGATCGTCGATCTCTCGGGGATCAAGGATCTCGTCGGCATCTCGGTCTCGGGCAGCGCCGTCACCATCAAGGCGATGACCACGCACGCCGCGGTCGCCGCCTCCGCCGAGGTGAAGAAGGCCATCCCCGCGCTCGCCGCGATGGCCGAGCACATCGGCGACGCGCAGGTGCGCAACCGCGGCACGATCGGCGGCTCGATCGCCAACCATGACCCGGCTGCCGACTATCCCGGCGCCGTGCTGGCGCTCGGTGCGACGGTGCACACGAACAAGCGCAAGATCGCCGCGGACGACTTCTTCACCGGCATGTTCTCGACCGCGCTCGCGCCGGACGAGATCGTCACCGCGGTCGAGTTCCCGATCCCGGAGAAGGCGGCCTATGTGAAGTTCCCCAACCCCGCCTCGCGCTACGCCATGGTCGGCGTGTTCGTCGCCAAGGGCCCCGCCGGCGTGCGCGTCGCCGTCACCGGCGCCGGCGCGAATGGCGTGTTCCGCCACACGGCGATGGAGGAGGCGCTGGCGAAGAACTGGTCGCCGGACGCGCTGCATGATGTCGGCACGGCCGAGGAAGGGCTGAACGGCGACATCCATGCGAGCAAGGAATACCGCGCGCATCTCGTCGGCGTGATGGCCAAGCGCGCGGTCGCTAAGGCCGGTTGAGAAGAACATGCGGGGGTGAAGGGCCATCGGCGGGCCCCCATCGCGGCTTGCCGCGATGGGACCCGTGCCTTCCCCCCGCACCCCCAATCCCGCTTTTCATACCCGGCGCACGAAGGTTTCACCTTCGTGCGCCGGGTATGAGGTTTCCTCGGCGCGCAGCCGCCACACCAGCCCTGCGCGCGATCCCGGGCTGCCAAAGGTCAAACCTTTGGCAGCCCGGGATCAGTCCCGGCGGTCGCGCCAGCGACGCTCCAGGACCGCCAGCGGCGCGAGAGCGCGCGCGAAGCCGTAGGCCGGGATCGGCTTGAGGGGCTCGCGCAGCATGGGCAAGTGCTCCCAGGGCGTGCCGAGAGCCTGACGGGCAAGCTCGCGGCCGATCGCCACGCCGAGCGCGACGCCGCGGCCGTTGCAGCCGATCCATGTGGTCACGCCAGGTGCCAGCTCGTGCACATGCGGCGCACGGTCGACGGTGATGCCGACATGCCCCCACCAGACATGGTCGAACCGCGGCACGCCGAGCTGCGGATAGACGCGCGCGACGCGGGCGCCGATGCGCGCGACGATGCGCTCGCGCCAGTTCCGGCCGATCACCAGCGCCCCGCCTGTCACCAGCCGCCCGTTCGCATCGAAACGGAAGAAATGCAGATCGCCGCGCGTGTCCGACAGCGCATGACCCTCGGGCAGGATGGTCCGGCGCACATTGTCGGAGAGCGGAACGGTCGCCATCTGGTAGCTCGCGACCGGGATCATCTCGCGCCGGAGCCCCGGCCAGAGCTCGTCCGAATAGGCGTTGGTGGCGAGAATCACCCGATCGGCGATGATGCGTCCGCGCGGCGTGCGCACACCCCACGTCCCGCCTTCGCGCACCAGCGCGACGGCCGGCGAATGCGTGAACACCCGTGCCCCGGCCCGCATCGCCGCCGCTGCCAGCCCGCGCGCGAGCCCGAGCGGATTGATCCGCCCGCCCGTGCGGTTCATCCAGCCGCCGTGCCAGTGCTCGCTGCCGGCGAGCCTCGCCATCGCGTCGCGGTCGAGCAGCTCGACCGGGGCGCCGCGGCTGCCCCACTGCCGCACGCGCGACTCGGCGAGCTTCATCCTGCTCGGCCGGTGCGCGGGCTGGAGCCAGCCGTTCTGCACCGCCTCCGCCGCGATCCCGTGCTGTCGGATCAGGTCGAACACCAGGGCGGCGCTGTCGCGGATCAGCTCGACGAACGCCTCGCCCTTCTCGCCGAAGCGGCGCGCGATCTCGTCGGGGTCCATGCGCGAGAGATTCGGGATCACCTGGCCGTTGTTGCGCCCCGAGGCGCCCCAGCCGATCGCACCGGCCTCCAGCACCACCACCGACGCCCCGCCCTCGGCCGCGTGCAGCGCGGCGGAGAGGCCGGTGAAGCCCGCACCGACCACGCAGAGATCGGCGCGCGTCTCGCCCTCGAGCGCGGTGGTGTCGGGCGGCGGTGGTGCGGTTGCCGCCCAGAGCGAGGGCGGCAGCTCGGTCAGCGGGACGTCATCGGGCATGAGCGCAGCAAGCCGCACCCCGCCGCGCGCCGCAAGATCAGGCGGCGTAGACCCAGTTCACGCCCTCGCCGAAGCTGTCGTAGCGCACGCCATAGACATGGATGGAGATCGCGGTCGCATCCGAGGCGTTGTGCAGCTGGTGGATCAGCGTGATATCGGCCGGCCCGCAGCTGGTCGCGCCCATCGGGCGCGGAATGGTACGGGTCCGCACCGGCTTGCCACTGCTGCCGAGCGCGAAAAAGCGCTCCTCGACCCAGCCGCGGTGCACGCCGAAGGCACACCAGGTGCGGTGGCCGTGCACCGGGCTGGCCTGGCCGGGCTCCCAGACGATCGCGACCATCGCCCAGCCGGCGTCGCGGTCCTCGTGCAGCAGGTGGCGCACGTAGCGGTCGGGGCAGCCGGGACAATCGAACCCGGCGAGCAGTTCCGGCCGGTCGAGGAACGGCGCCATCGCCTCGGCGATCCGGCATTCCCGGCCGGTGTCCGGCCCGCGTTCGGCCGCGGTCACCGCCTCGATCATCGCCTGCAGGGTCGCGTTGCGCGCGACGGTAGTGATCTGGTTCATGCCCTTCCCCTGTCCCCTCACGTCGCGATGCGCGTCGCCGCCTCGGGCGACAGCAGCGCGTCCATCACCATCGTCCGGCTGGTGCCGATCTCGCAGGCCGCCAGCCGCGCCGCCTCCTCGCCATCGCCGGCGACCAGGGCGGCGATCAGCGCCCCGTGCTCGGCGCGCATCTCGCCGGTGCGGTCGCGCCGGGCGAGGCCGAGCACCAGCATGCGCGTCGCCTCGTCGAGCAGCCGGCCGAGGATGCGCGCGAGCCGGCGATTGCCGGAAAGCTCGGCGACCGCGACGTGGAAGGCGCGGTTGGCTTCCAGGAAGGCGAGCGCGCTTTCGGGGTCGGCCGGGTCGTAGCCGCAGCGCACCACGGCATCGAGCCGCTCCAGCGCCGCGGCATCGACGCGCCCGGCGGCGAGCCGTGCCGCCTCCGGTTCCAGCAGCGCGCGCAGCGCGAACACCTCGTGGATGTCGCGCACGGTGATCGGGCTCACCATCCAGCCGCGCCGGGGCAGGGGCTGGACCAGCCCCTCGTCCGCGAGGCGGGCGAGTGCGGCGCGCACCGGCGCCTTGCCGAGCCCCGTGAGCGTGGCCGCCGCGGTTTCGCTGACGGTCTCGCCGGGGGGCAGGCGCGTGGCCAGGATCGCCCGGCGCAGACTGGCCGTGGCCTGCTCGGTCAGGCTCGGGGGCGGCGGCTCAAGAGCGACGATCACTGACCGTCGCCTGACATTGGCACTGACATGTCAGCACAATGCCAAGTCAGGCGCCGCGCGTCAACGCTGTCCTGCCGCCGATCCGGTCAGGGCCCGTCGCGGGGCGTGATCGTCAGATGGCAGCAGCCGGGCGCACCGGGCGTCCAGGTCCGATTCTCGATCGCGAACCCCGCCGCCTCGAAGGTGCCGAGATCTACCGCGCCCGCGATCCGGCAGAGCACGGCCCGCTTGGCCTCGGGCACGCCGGCGTCGCGCCAGGCCTGCTGCAACGGGCAGGTCTCGAACTTGACCTCCAGCGCCTTCTCATCGCAGCGGCGCAGGTCCGGCCGGAACAGCGCCTCGCCACCCGGCAGCCCGCCGAGGAACGCGTCCTTCAGCCCCGCGATATCGGCCGGGGCGAAGCGCCGGAACGCTTCGCCCACCGCCCGGCCGCGCAGCCGCACGGCGCGCGTCAGCACCGCCTCGGCCCGCTCGGCGCCGACCGCGTCGGCGAGCGCGTCATAGGCGGCAAGGTAGAACAGCGCCCGGTTGGCGATCTGCGCCCGGAGCTGGTCGAGCAGCCGATCGGCCTCCATTGCGCGCGGCCGCGTCAGTCGACGCGCGCGCCGGAGCGCCGGACCACCTCCGCCCACATCTTGAGATCGTCCTCGAGCATCTTCCTGGCCTCGGCAGGGCCCTGGCCCATCGACGTCATGCCCTGCCCCTCGACCCAGGCGACGAACTCGGGGTCCGTGATGATCTTGCGGATCTCCTCCTCCAGCCGCGCCACGATCGGGGCCGGCGTGGCCGCCGGGGCCGCGAACAGGTACCAGGTGGTGGTGGAGAAGCCGGGCAGGTCGCAGGCCTCGGCCATCGTCGGCACGTCGGGGAACGCCTTCAGCCGCTCCTTGCTGGTGACGCCGAGCAGCCTCACCTGGCCCTGCCGGTATGGCCCCACCAGCGCCACCGTCTGGTGCAGGAAGATGTCCACCTCGCCCGCGAGCAGCGCGGTCATCGCGAACGGGCCGCCGCGATAGGGCACGTGCACCATGTCGAGCCCGGCCGCGGTCGCGAACTGCACGCCGGCGAGGTGGGTCGAGGCGCCGTTGCCGGTCGAGGCGTAGTTCAGCTTCCCCGGGTTGGCGCGGGCCGCGGCGATCACCGCCTTGCAGTCGGTGAACTGCGGCCGGTGCTGCGGCGAAACGGTGAGCGCGTTCGGCACATCCGCGAGCGCGATGATCGGCACGAAGTCCTTCATCGTGTCGACCGGCATGCGCGCATAGAGATGCGGGTTGATCGCCAGCATCGCCGAGGTGCCCATCAGGATCGTGTGCCCGTCGGGCGCGGCCTTGGCGACGTGGTCCATGGCGATGTTGCCGCCGGCGCCGACGCGATTGTCCACCACCACGGGCACGCCGAGTGCCCGCGACAGCGGCTCGGCCACCTTGCGGCTGTAGATGTCGGTGCCCGCACCGCCGGGGAAACCGCCGATGATGGTGATCGGCCGGCCCTGCACCGGAAAGCTCTGCGCGAATGCGGGGGCTGCGGTGACCGCGGCGAGTGCCAGGCCGAGAACGAGGCGGCGCGTCGGTGTCATCGGAACCTCCCAGGAACGGATGAAGGGCGTATTGTCCGTGTCTCATGCCAAGTTGCAACCGAAGGTTTGCCATGACCCTGCCGCTGTCGCTCCGAGCCGAGACCTCCGTCGCCCGCGGCGGCAAGGCCGTCTATGGCGTGCCGCTCGGCATCCTGATGCTGGAGGCGCGCTTCCCGCGCATCCCCGGCGACATGGGCAACGGCACCACCTGGCCGTTTCCGGTGATGTTCCGGGTGGTGAAGGGGGCAAGCCCGGAGCGCGTGGTGCTGGAGGGCGCGCGCGGACTGTTCGAGGATTTCCTGCGCGCGGCCGAGGATCTCGTTGCCCTCGGCTGCGAGGGGATCACCACGAATTGCGGCTTCCTCAGCCTGTTCCAGGCCGAGCTCTCGGCGCGGCTGAACGTGCCGGTCGCGACCTCCAGCCTGATGCAGGTGCCGATGGTGCAGGCGCTGCTGCCGCCGGGCAAACGCGTGGGCGTGGTGACGGTGAGCGCGCAGTCGCTCACACCCGCGCATCTGCGCGCCGCCAACTGCCCGGAGGATCTTCCCTTCGTCGGCACCGAGAAGGGGCGCGAGTTCTTCCGCGTGCTGATCAAGGGCGAGAAGGACGACATGGATGTCTCGCTCGCGCGCGCGGACATCCTCGATGCGGGCCGCGAGCTGGTCGCGCGCCACCCGGAGGTCGGCGCGATCGTGCTCGAATGCACCAACATGCCGCCCTATGCGGCCGCGCTCAGCGAGGCGGTCGGGCTGCCGGTGTTCGACATCTACAGCTTCATCACCTGGTTCCACGCCGGGCTGCGCCCGCGGCGTTTCGGCACGGGCTGATCAGCGCGAGCAGGCCGCGCCCCCGAGCACGCAGAACCGCGCGCAGTGCGGGTGGTTCAGCGGCACGGGACGGTCCGCCTCGGACAGTGTCGCCCCGAGCTCGAACTGCGGGTCGTAGGGCAGCAGCGTGCAGGCGACGACCGCGGGCCGGGCGGCCCCCTTGCGCTTCACCACCATCCGCGACGAGGCGCACATCACGCTGTCGGGTCGCTTGCCCAGGATGCCCCAGCACGCTTCGGTGATCTCGGGCACGTCGGCGCCCGCGTCCATCTCGGGGAACAGCATCAGCGCCACGGGATCGGCGGGGTCGATCGGGATCGCGTGGCGCGCGAACAGCGCCGCGAAGCCCGCGCGCAGGGTGGACTCGTCCTCACCGCCGAACGCGGCCCGGCCCGCGACGTGCACCGTGAAGCCCTCGCGCGCCAGCCAGGCGAGTCCATCCAGCGCCTTGGCGAAGGTGCCCTCGCCGCGCTCGACGTCGTGATGCGCGGTCTCGTAGTGGTCGAGGCTCACGCGCAGGATCAGCCGGTCCGGGCCGAAGCGGTCGCGCAGCGCGAGCAGCGCGCGCGCTTTCCGCCGCAGCGGCGCCATCGCATTGGTCAGCACGATCGCGCGGTAGCGCGCGGGGCGCTCCAGCGCATCGGCCAGCATCGCCGGCAGGTCGCGGTTCATGAACGGCTCGCCGCCGGTGAAGCCGATCTCCTCAAGCGGTTGGCCCGCGGCCTCGGCCTCGTCCAGATAGCCCGCCACCTCGGCCGCCGTCAGATAGACCAGCGCATCGTTGGTCGGGCTGCTCTCGATGTAGCAGGTGCGGCAGGCGATGTTGCAGAGCGTGCCGGTGTTGAACCAGAGCGTGCGCAGCCCCGCGAGCGCGACGGCGGCCCGCGGCTCGCCCCTGGCCGTGACGCGCGGGTCGCGGAACTTCGCCGGATCGAGACGTGGCGCAGATTGCGGATGACGGCTGGACACGCGCGGCTCGCCCTTGCTGATGACGCCGATGACCTGGGGACGGTTTCGCCTCCGCGCAGCCCCAGGTTACGCGGGGGCCGATGACGATTGCGGGACGACGAAGGCGGCACGCGCGCGCCGCGCGGCCTCGCCGGCCGGGCAGCCCTCGACATGGTCGTTCACCAGCCCCATGGCCTGCATGAAGGCATAGACGGTGGTCGGGCCGACGAACCCGAAGCCCGCGCGCTTCAGCGCCTTCGACAGTGCCGCCGAGTGCTTCGTGCTGCCGAGCGCGGCCAGCGCCTCGCGCGTCATGCGCACCGGACGCTCGTGCGGCGGCGGTTCGAAGCGCCAGACGAAGGCGGCGAGCGAGCCGTGCCGCTCGATCAGATCGCGCGCGGCGCGGGCATTGGCGATCGCGGCCTCGATCTTGCCGCGGTGGCGCACGATGCCGGCATCACCCAGCAGCCGCGCGACATCCGCTGCGCCGAAGCGGGCCACGGTGTCGATCTCGAACCCGGCGAAGGCGCGGCGGAAGTTCTCGCGCTTGCGCAGGATGGTCAGCCAGGAGAGGCCGGACTGGAACCCCTCCAGCACCAGCTTCTCGAACAGGCGCCGGTCGTCGGCGACCGGGAAGCCCCATTCGTGGTCGTGGTAGGCGACATAGAGCGGGTCCTCGCCGCACCACCAGCAGCGTTGGCCGCTCATCGGAACCGCGCGGCTCTGTAGGGGGCGGGATCGATCACGGGCGCGCGGCCGGCGATCAGGTCGGCGACGAGCGCGGCCGTCTTCGGCGCCGAGGCGAGGCCGACATGGCCGTGGCCGAAGGCGTGGATCACGTCCGCGCACCCCGACGCGGGCCCGATCACCGGCAGGCCGTCGGCGATCGACGGCCGGTGGCCCATCCACAAGGAAAGCCGCTCCGCCGGCAGGTCGCGGGGCAATCCGGGCAGCAGCCGCAGCGCCAATCGCTTCAGCACCTCGGCGCGGCGCCAGTTCGGCGCGGCCTCGATCGAAGCGAGCTCCACCTGCCCGGCGACGCGAAGCCCATGCGCCGTCGGGGTCAGTGGCGTGCGCGCATCGCCGATCATCACCGGGGTGCGCACGGTGGCTTCCGGGTCGCGGATGACCACGTGGTAGCCGCGCTCGCTCTCCAGCGGCACGCGGTCGCCGAGCGCGGCGGCGAGCGGCCTGGCGTGCGCGCCGGTGGCGATCACCGCGCGGTCGGCGGCGATCTCGCCCGCGTCGCTCACCACCGCGCGCAGCCGCCCGTTCTCGACCTTGAAGCCGGTCGCGCGGCCGCGCAGATGCGTCGCCCCGCGCGCGGTCGCGGCCGTGACATAGGCGGCCACCAGCGCGCCCGGATCGCGCACATGCGCGGCGTTCTCGATCAGCAGCGCGAAGGTGTAGTCGCGCGACAATGCGGGCTCACGCTGGTGCAGCTCCTCGGCCGAGAGCTCGATCCAGCGAATCCCCGCGTCGCGCCGCAGCCGCCAGCCGAGCGCATCCGCCTCGAAGGCCGCCCGGTCGCGCCAGGCGTAGAGGTGGCCGACGCGCGCGATCAGCGCCGACGCGTCCGCCTCCGCCGCCAGCGCCTCGTGCCGCGCCACCGCGTCGTGCAGCAGCGCCGCGAGCGCGCGGCTGGTGCGCTCGACCTTCGGCACGGTGGCGTTGGCGCGCAGGAACACCGCGAGCCAGGGGGCGAGGCGCGGCAGGAAGCGCCAGCGGATCGTCAGCGGCCCGAGCGGGTCGGCGAGGAACCCCGGCACCTTCTTCCAGATCCCCGGAACGCCCATCGGCACCACGCTCTCGGGGCTGATCCAGCAGGAATTGCCGTAGCTTGCCGCCTGCTGCCCGCCCGGTTCGCCTGGTTCGAGGATCGTGACGCGATGGCCCTCGCGCGCGAGCGTCAGCGCGGTCGCCGCGCCGACCGCGCCGGCGCCGATCACCACCACATGGTCGGGCATCACCCTCGATCCTTGACGTTGGGGCACGGAGGCACCCGGAACGGGGCCACCCTAACGCCGCCGCACGGTGCGGCAAGCCGGTCAGCGCTGCACGGGGGTGCCGACCTCGTTCAGGGACACATGTGCCGAGACCACGCGGAAGCCCAGGCCCGGAATCCGCGCCATGATCTTGGTCTCGCGGCCGATCATGCCGGTGGCGACGCGCCGGTAGACGATGTTGGTGACGGCGACGTCGCGCCCGAAGGTGGTGATCAGCACCTCCAGCCGCTCGCGCTGCTGATAGCCACCGGTCTGGGCGCGGCGGAAGCGGCGGATCGCGTCCATGCCGACCAGGATCTCGCCGACGCCGAAGCGGATGGTGCGCGGATCGTCCCAGAACAGCGCTTCGAGGGTCGGGATGTCGTTGCTCATCAGCGCCGTCTCGTACTGGTCGAGCACCGCGCGCGCCTCCGCCACCACCTCGGGGATGTCGAGTTCCATGGGCTTCACCTCCGTCGTTGCGCGGGCCAGAGTGCACGCGGGCGACAGGGAAGGGGAGAGCCAGCGTGACAGAGATCCACCGCATGAGCGCGGCGGCGCTTGCCGAGGCGTATCGGAGCAAGCGGCTCTCGCCGGTCGAGGTGGTCGAGGCGACGCTCGCACGTGCCCAGGCCGTGCAACCCGTACTCTGCCCCTTCCGGCTGCTCGACGAGGAGGGCGCGCGCGCGGCAGCCGGGGAGAGTGCGGCGCGCTGGGCGAGGGGCGAGGCGCTGTCGCCGCTCGATGGCGTGCCGCTCGCGATCAAGGACAATCACGCCGCGAAGGGGATGCCAAAGCAGTCGGGCAGCCGCACGCGCGAGCCGCTGCCCGAGCCCGAGGACGCGCCGATGATCGCGCGGCTGCGCGAGGCCGGGTGCGTGATCTTCGCGCGCACGACGATGCCCGACCTCGGCTGGAAGGGCGTGAACGACTCGCCGCTGACGGGGGTGACGCGCAATCCCTGGAACCCCGAGCGTACGCCGGGCGGCTCCTCGGGCGGGGCGGCGGTGGCGGTGGCCACGGGGGTCTGCCCGATCGCGACAGGTGGTGACGGGGGTGGATCGATCCGCATGCCCGCGGGCTTCACGGGCGTGTTCGGCATCAAGCCGACCACCGGCCGTGTGCCCGGTCTCTACGACTCGCCTGCAGGCGATCTGGTGGCGCCCGGGCCGCTGTCGCGCACGGTCGCCGACAGTGCCGCCGTGCTGGCGTGGATGAGCCGGCCCGATCCGCGCGATCCGATCGCCTCCGCCGTGCCGGCGCCGCATTACCCTTCGGTGCTGGCGGAGGGCGTGAAGGGGCTGCGTGTCGCGGTCTCGCCGACGCTCGGCTTCGCCCCGCCGGTGGATGACGTGAGGATGGCCTCGCTGGAGGGTGCGGCCAAGGCGCTTGAAGCCGCTGGCGCGACCGTGACCTGGGAGGACCCGCCGCTCTGGAATATGCGCGCCGGCTTCGTGACGATCTGGGAGGCGGCCTATGCGATCGCGGTGATGACGACGCCGGCCGAGCGGTTGACGCTGTTCGATCCGGGGCTGCTGGATGTCGGGCGGCGCGGGCTTGCCTTGGCCGCCGTGACCGAGAAGCTCGCGCAGACGGAACGGACGCGCCTCATCCATGCGATGGTGGCGTTCCACCATCGGTTCGATCTGCTGCTGTGCCCGACCCTGCCACTCGGTGCGTTCAAGGCCGGCCATGGCGTGAACACGCCGGACACCGTGCGCTATCCCGAGTGGTACGACTGGACGCCCTATACGTGGCCGTTCAACCTGACGAAGCAGCCCTGCGCGAGTGTGCCTTGGGGATTGGATGCGGAGGGACTGCCGGTCGGTGTCCAGCTCGTGGCGACGCATTTCCGGGAGGATCTGGTGCTGCGTGGCAGCGCGGTGTTGGAGGCGGCGAACCCGATGCCGATGCCGGACGATCGGCTCTGGCGCCCGTAGCGGCAGAACCCGCGAGGTGCCTGAGGGATGCAGGGGGGTGTGGGGGGACCAGCGTGGTCCCCCCACCGCTTTCCTTGTCCTACTGATCGCCGAAACAGATCCCGAGTCCGCGCGCCGCCCGCACGAGATCACCCTGCGGATCGACCGGCCGCGCCGCCACGGCGGCCTCGGCCACCGGTGCATCCGCCACCTTCCCCTCGCGCCACACCACGAGCCGTCCGAACTTTCCTTGCACCGCAAGATCGACCGCGTGCACGCCCATCGACGAGGCGACGAGCCGGTCCAGCGCGCCGGGGCTGCCGCCGCGCTGCACGTGACCGAGCACGGTGACGCGCGCTTCCGCACCGGTCGCTTTTTCAAGCGTTGCGGCGATCCGTGCGCCGACGCCGCCGAGCCGCGGCATCGCGCCGGCTGCGGAGGGTCCGGCCAGAACCGTTTCTCCCTCCGGCGAGGGAACCGCCTCAGCGACCACCACAAGCGCGAAGTTGCGGCCGCGCGCGCGCAGCCGCGCGATCGCCTCGGCGACGACGCTGACGCGCCAGGGAATCTCGGGAATCAGGATCACGTCGGCGCCGCCTGCCATGCCGGCCGAGAGCGCGATGTGCCCGGCGTCACGGCCCATCACCTCCAGCACCATGATCCGGTTGTGGCTCGCGGCGGTGGGCTGGAGCCGGTCGAGCGCCTCGGTCGCGACCTCCACTGCGGTATGGTGGCCGATCGCGTATTCGGTCGCGGCGAGGTCGTTGTCGATGGTCTTGGGGATGCCGACGAAGGGGAACCGGCCGGCCTGCATCAGCCGGTGCATGATGCGCATCGAGCCGTCGCCGCCGATGCCGACGATCGCGTCGAGCCCGAGCGTTTCGACGCCGCGGAAGATCAGGGGCGAGCGGTCCTCCTTGCCGCCACCCGGGACCGGGAAGGAGAAGGGATCGCCGCGATTGACGCTGCCCAGGATCGTTCCGCCCTGGCGCAGCAGGGACGGGTCGTTCACGGAGCCATCCAGCGTCACGAAGCGTGGCGGGTCCTCCATCAGCCCGTGGGTCCCCTGGATCAGCCCGAGCACTTCGAGCCCGTAGGTGCCGGCCGCGCGAATCGTCACCGCGCGGATCGCCGCGTTCAGACCGGCGCAGTCGCCGCCCGTGGTCAGCACGCCCAGTCGCTTGATCGTCGCCATCGTCACCCGTTCCGTTCGCGAGGGGGGCAGAGTCGCAGAGAATCGCCACTCGGGCACGCGGTTTATCGCACCTGTCATCAACCCCTTGGCGCTCCGACACGGGCACGATACCGTCCTGTGACGGGTGGCACACGCGCCCAGGGAAGATTGAGGGAGACGTCCAGATGCCGAAGCTCACACGCCGCGCGGCACTCCAGACCGCGGTTGCCTCGACGGTCGCGCTGCCGACGCTGCTGCCGCGCGAGGCCATCGGCCAGCAGAGGCCCAGCGAGCTGAAGATCGGCATCTCGACCTTCCTCTCCGGCCCGGCCTCCGTGTTCGGTGTGCCCGGCCGAAATGCCGCTGACCTGCTGATCGACCAGTTCAACCGCGCGGGCGGCATCGGTGGCGTGCCGATCCGCAGCATCGTGATCGACGAGGCACCTGGCGTGGACTTCCTGCTCGGCGAGTGCCGCCGGCTGGTCCAGAACGAGGGCGTCGACGTGATGCTCGCCTCGATCTCGTCCGGGTCGTGCCTGGCCGTAGCGCCGCTCGCCGAGCAGCTGCGCATGCCGACGATCCTGTGGGACTGCGGTACCCAGCGCATCTTCGAGGAAGCGTCCTACCGCTACTGCGTGCGCACCCAGGCCAACGCGGTGCCCGAGATCGTCGCGCCGCTGCTCTATGTCGCCAAGGTCAAGCCGGACTTCCGGACCCTCGCAGTGCTCAACCAGGACTACGCCTGGGGCCGCGACTCCTGGGCGATCTGGAAGGCGGCAATGGACGCCGTGAAGCCGGGCGTGCGCGTCGTCGCGGAGCTGTTCCCGCGCTTCGGCGCGACCGACTTCTCGACCGAGATCACGCGCCTGCTGGCGCTGCGGCCCGACGTGATCTTCTCGACGAGCTGGGGCGGCGAGCTCGACACCTTCATCCGCCAGGCCGCCGAGCGACGCCTGTTCGAGCGCTCGACCTTCGTGCTGCCGCTGGCTGAGTCGAGCCTGGAGCGTGTCGGCAAGACGCTGCCGGAGGGCGTGATCGTCGGCGGGCGTGGCGACCACTGGTTCCTGCACCCGACCGCGAAGGACACGCAGATCCTGAAGGACTTCACGGCCGCATACCGGCAGCGGTTCAATCTCTATCCGATCTATCCCACCTTCCACATGGCCCAGGCGCTCTATGGGCTGAAGGCGGGATATGAGAAGGCGATGGCGGCGAACGGCGGCGCGTGGCCGTCGCGCGAGCAGCTCATGGACACGATGCGTGGGCTTCAGTTCGCGCACCTGACGGGCACGATGACGATCCGCGAGGACGGCCAGGGGCTGGAGCCGATGCTGATCGGCATGACCAAGCACGTGAACGAGTATCCGTTCCCGGTGATTGATCGGATGGTGATGTTCCCGCCCGAGCTGACGATGAACCCCGTGGGCACGAAGGGACTTGATTGGGTGCGGCTGTTGACGCCGGCCTCGGTGCAGCGGGCGCCGGCTGAAATTCCCTACCGGGCATGAGGAGATCCGGGGGGCCGCAAGGCCCCCCGGACCCCCCTGGAGGGCGCGCCTCCCGTTGGTCGGCGCGCGGGCCCCCATGATCCATCCATGACACTTCTTCTCTTTCTCGCGATCCTGGACGGCCTCGCCTACGCGGCGCAGGTCTTCATGGTCGCGGTCGGACTGACGCTGATCTTCGGCGTGCTGCGCATCCTCAACGTGGCACACGGCAGCTTCTTCGCGATCGGCGGCTACGTCGCCGCGACCCTGGGCACCTGGGCCGCCACCACCGCGCTCGCCCCCGCGCTCGCACTGCCCGCACTGCTGCTCGCCGCCGTGCTGGTCGGAGGCGTGCTCGGCCCGGTGATCGAGCGGCTGATCCTCTCGCGCATCTACGTGAAGGAGCACGTGCTCCAGCTCCTCGTCACCTTCGCGCTGTTCATGATCCTGGAGGACATCCAGAAACTGACCTGGGGGGTGCAGCCGATCTTCCAGGACGCGCCCGTGCGCGTGCTGGGACAGGTCGAGGTCGGCGACATCATCTACACCGCCTACCAGCTCTACCTGCTGCCGGGCGTCGCACTCGCGACCCTGCTCGGGCTGATGTG
The DNA here is from genome assembly GCF_000378465.1 of Elioraea tepidiphila DSM 17972. Taxonomy (GTDB): domain Bacteria; phylum Pseudomonadota; class Alphaproteobacteria; order Acetobacterales; family Acetobacteraceae; genus Elioraea; species Elioraea tepidiphila. The sequence continues at coordinate 35,387 of NZ_KB899917.1, read as the reverse complement.
GTTCCTCCGCCGCACGCTGACGGGCCGCGTGATCGTCGCCGTGACCGAGGATCGTGAGGCCGCCACCGCCATGGGGATCGATGCGAACCGCGTCTATCTCCTCACCTTCACCTTCGGCACCGTGCTGGCTGCCCTCGGCGGCGCGCTCGCCTCGCCGACCACCAGCCTCGTCCCCGGCGTGGGCGTGAACATGATCGTACTGTCCTTCGCCGTGGTCGCGACCGCGGGGCTCGGGCAGATCGAGGGCGCGATGCTCACCGCGCTGCTGATCGGGCTCGGCCGTTCGGTCGCGGTCTATTTCGCGCCCGAGTTCGAGGTGGTGATTCCCTACCTCATCATGGTCGCGGTGCTGCTGGTCCGGCCGCACGGGCTGTTCGGCCGGCCCGAGCTGAGGCGCGTCTGATGGATCGGCGGCTCGCCTTGCCTGCCTTCGCCGGCGCCGCGCTGGTCATTGCGCTCGCCGCCAGCGCCCCGTGGCTGAAGTTCGTGTTTACCATCGCGCTGGCCAAGGGGCTGGCGGTGACGGGGATCCTGCTGCTGCTCCGCGCGGGACAGGTGAGCTTCGGTCACGCGCTCTACATCGCCGTCGGCGCCTACACGGTCGCCTTCACCCGTCCGCATGTGGGCGAGATGCTGCTGCTGCTGCCGCTCGCCGCTGCCGCGGGAACGATCGTCGGGCTGGCGGTCGGGCTGTTCGTCGCGCGCTACCGCGACATCTTCTTCGGCATGCTCAATCTCGCCTTCTCGATGGTGTTCTACTCGTTGCTCGAGAAGCTCTACGAGTACACCAAGGGCACGGACGGGATTCGGGTGGCACGGCCAACCATCGCCGGCATGGCACTTGAACGTGTCGATTACGAGTGGACCATGCTGATCGGCGGGATCGCTCTCGCGCTCGCGCTCGGCTGGCTCGCCTCGCGCTTCCTCGCCTCGCCGCTCGGCCAGGCGCTGCCGGCGATCAAGACGCGCGAGACCAGGCTCGAATTCGCCGGCATCTCGGCCAAGCGCGTGCTGCTCGTTGCCTATGTCATCTCGGCCGCGCTCGCTGGGCTGGGGGGCGGGATCATTGCCTGCACCACGCTGCACGTCACGCCGCTGCTGTCGTACTGGACCCACTCGGGCGAGCTCGTGTTCATCGCCATCCTCGGCGGTGGCGGCAGCGTGCTGGGGCCGTATCTCGGTGCGATCGTCTACGAGCTGGTGCGTGTCTATGCCGCCGCCGCGTTCCCGGATGGCTGGCAGATGATCCTCGGCGCGGTGCTGCTGCTGATCATCCTGTTCGCCGCGCGCGGGCTCTGGGGCATCTACGAGGACCTCGTGCTGCGCAAGGGACGCCGCGCATGACCGCGCCGCTGCTCTCGGCCAAGGGGCTGAAGATCGCGTTCGGCGGCGTCAAGGCGGCCGACGGGATCGATCTCGACATCGCGCCCGGCGAGTTCGTCGCCATCATCGGCCCGAACGGTGCGGGCAAGACCACCTTCATCAACATGACCACCGGCTATCTCCGCCCGCAGGCCGGCCACATCCATTTCGACGGCGCCGAGATCACCGGCCTGCCGCCGCGCAGCATCGTCCGGCGCGGCATTGCGCGCAGCTTCCAGATCCCGCAGCTCTTCACCGAGCACACGGTGATCGAGAATGTCGCGCTGAAGGTGGCGGCGCACGGCCGCTTCTGGCGCGGACTGCGCCCGCTGCTCGATGCCGAGACCGCGACCACGGCGATGCGTCTGCTGGAACAGTTCGGCCTCGCCGATGTCGCGACCGCGCGCGCGACCGAGCTGAACGAGGGCACCCGGAAACTCACCGACATCGCCATGGCGATGGCACTGAAGCCGCGCGTGCTGCTGATGGACGAGCCGACCTCCGGCGTCGCCTCCTCCGAGAAGTTCGGCATCATGGACACGTTGGTCGCGGCCCTGCGCGCCGAAGGTGTGACGGCCGTGTTCGTCGAGCACGACATGGAGGTGGTCGAGCGGTACGCCGACCGGGTGGCGGTCTGGAGCCAGGGCAAGATCCTCGCCGCCGGGCCCCCTGCCACAGTGCTCGCCGACCCGGCCGTGCTGCGCGAGGTGATCGGCGTCGAGACCAAGCATGCTCACGCTTGAGAGCATCAGCGTCGCGATCGCCGGCACGCGCGTGCTGCGCGGCGTCGACATGGCGATCGACCACAGCGGCCGCGTCGCCCTGGTCGGGCGCAACGGCGCCGGCAAGACCACCACGCTGCGCGCGATCATGGGGCTGGTGCCGCTCTCGGGCGGGCGCATCGGCTTCGAGGGTCAGGACCTGAGCCGTGTGCCGGCGCATCGCCGCACCGGGCTCGCGATCGGCTACGCGCCCGAGGAGCGGCGGCTGTTCTCCTCCTTCACGGTCGAGGAGAACCTGCGCCTGCCGGCCGAGGTGGCGGGTCTGTCGGCTGCCGAGACGCGGCGGCGTCTCGACAAGACCTACGCCATCCTGCCGGAGATCGCCGAGTTCAAGGATCGCAAGGCTGGCGGGCTGTCGGGCGGGCAGGGCAAGATGGTGGCGCTCGGCCGTGCGCTGATGACCGGCACCAAGCTCGTGCTGCTCGACGAACCGTTCCAGGGCCTCGCTCCCGCGCTCGCGCGCCGCTACGCCGAGACGCTGATGCGGCTCCGCGAGGCCGAGCCCGAGCTCGCGATCCTGATCACCGAGAGCAATCCCGATCTGCTCAAGCCGATGGTGGATAGCGCGTATCTGATCGAGCGCGGCGAGGTTCGGCCGACGACGCTTTGAAAAACCAGTGGGGGGACGACGGTCGTCCCCCCACACCCCCCTCCGCAGATTGGGCCCCAGATGCAGGGGGTCCGGGGGACCAGCGTGGTCCCCCGGCACTTTACAGCCCTGCCTGCGGCAGCCGGCAGATCGCCCGCGCCAGCGCCTGGGCGCGCGGCACCACCGTGTCGATCTCGAGATACTCCTCCGGCGAATGCGCCTTGCCGCCCACTGGCCCGACGCCGCAGATCGTCGGCGCACCGACCGCCGCGGTGAAGCCCGAATCGGCGCACCCACCCGAGAACTCACCGGCGACCTTCAGCCCGGCATCGGCCGCGGCGCCGACATAGGTCTCGAACAGCGCGTTCGACGCCGCGGTCGGGTTCACCGGCAGGAACTCGCCCTTGATCGTCAGCGTCGCGCGCGTGCCGGGCACGTTCGCCGTGCGCACGATCTGCTCGATCTTGGCGACGATGTCGTCGCGCTGCGCGGGCTCGACATAGCGCAGATCGATCTCGCCCTCGGCATGCGGGGCGACCGTGTTCACCGACTGTCCGCCGCGCACCAGGCCGACATTCAGCGTGATCCCGGCCTTCAGGTCGGTCAGCGCATGGATCGCGATGATCTTGCGCGCGAGCTCCTCGATCGCGCTGATGCCGGCCTCGAAATTGCCGCCGGAATGCGCGGCCTTGCCCTCGATCGCCATCACCATGAACACCCCGCCCTTGCGCGCGGTGACGACGTTGCCGCTCGGCCTGCCGGGCTCGCTGTTGAACACGGCGCGCGCCATGCGGCCTTCGGCCTCGATCGGGCCGCGGCCCTCCGGGGAGCCGATCTCCTCGTCGCCGGTGAACAGTCCGACCATCGGCCCCGGCGCACCGCCGAACTTCTTGAAGGCGGCAAGCACGAAGGCGTTCATCACCAGCCCCGCCTTCATGTCGGCCACGCCGGGCCCGTAGGCGCGACCGTTCTCGATCCTGAACGGGCGCTGCGTCGTCTCGCCCTTCGGGAAGACGGTGTCGCGGTGGCCCATCAGCACGATGTTCTTTCCGGCGTTGCCACCGGCCTGGTCGGGCGCGGGCAGCACCGCGCGCAGCACGTCGCCCTTCGTGGCACCGGGAATGGTCTCGACCGCGATGCCGTGGGAGTCGAAGAACGCCTTGATCTGCGCACCGACCGCATCGACACCCGGCTTGTCGTAGCTGCCGCTGTCGGTGTTCACGAGGCGCTCGATCAGATCGAGCATCGCCTGCTTCTGGGTGGCGAGCCAGTCGGTGATGGCGGTTTCAGGCGAGGCGAGGTTCATGCGGGGCTGCTCCCGGTTGGTTCGGGCGGAGCCTCGGGCGATGGGGCGGGTTCGTCAACCTGGGGTGGGTGGAAGGAGTAGCGACGGGCTTCGGCGGCGTGCTGGGCGACATCCGCGAAGCGCAACGCCGACCCTGCGCCGGTCCAGAACCTGTCGGCGCGCAGCAGCGCCGTGCGCAGAGGCTGCCAGCCGTCCGCCCCGCCGAGCAGCAGCGGCGAAGTGCCGATGACGGTGCCTGCCGGCTGGGTGCCGAGGGCCGTGCGCCAGAGGCGCAGCGGTACGCCGGCGAGACCGCTCTCGCAGGCCAGCGCCAACGCGAAGGCCGCGACGGCCGGTGCGTCAGGTCCTCCGGCGAGGAAGTCCCGCAACGCCTCCGCCGATCGCGAGGCCCGGGCGAGCCGATAGAGATTGATGAACCGCTTGGCGTCACGCGGGGTGTCGGCGGCGAGCGGCATCAGCGCCGCGAGCAGTTCCGCCTCGTCCTTGGTCAGCGTGACGCGCTCGGTTGTGGCCGCACGGCTCTCGGGCGGCTCCTCGTCCCCCGCCTGTGGCGCTTCGTCGGGGTCTATAGCCATCTCGGTCTGGAACGCATTCGCTTGAAATGCGCCCGCCTGGAAAGCTCCTCGAGCGGGACTCCCATCAGCCTTGTTCTGCTCGACCCCCTCCGGCATCAGCACGCGTGCGAGCCCCGCGAACGCGGGATCGCCCGGCCCCAGCCGCGGCAGCCAGAACGGCACCTGGAAGATCTTCTCCAGGTAGTCGGACGGCCCCGCGCCGTTCTCGAACAGCTTGCCGTAGTGCGTCTGCAACGCGCCGCGCAGCCACCGTTCGTCCACCGCGACCACCACGACGAACAGGCGGAACTGGAGCAGCAGGGCGACTGCCTCCAGCACCTTGACCACCTGCTCCTCGCGCAGCCGGTCGAGATCGTCGATGTAGAGGATGATGCGCTCGATCGTCGGCAGGTCCGATCGCGTGACCTGCTTCGGATCGGTCTGCGCTGCCATCAGCCGGTCGAGCTGCTCGAAGCTCCGCCGCAGCCGGCCGATCAGGCCGATCTCCTGTTCGTAGGCCTTCAGCTCGTCGCTCTCGCTCAGGAAGAAGCGCAGCATCGCGCCCGGTGTCGCGGCAGCCCGATCCAGGCTCTCGATCCGCGCCACCGCCGCGCGCGTCTCGGCCTCGCGTGCGGCGAGCCTGGCGGCGGCCGCCTCGCGTTCCGCCGCGAGCCTTTCCCGCTCCGCACGCAGATCGGCCTCGGCCTTCGCCTCGGCCTCGGCCGCGTCGAGGATCGGCGCGAGCGCGGCCACCGCCTTCGCTGCATGCGCGCCGAGCGGCGCGACGAACGCGACCAGTCCCGCCAGCGTCGCCACGACCGATGGCACGAGCCATGACGCGACGATCACCACGCCCGCCGCCGCCGCCAGCGACAGGATCGCCGCCCGCCCCGCGCCCGGCCGCATCAGCGCGATCAGTCGCCGTCCGACCGCCAAGGTCCCGGATCCCGCGGCGCGCAGCTTCGCCGCCTCGGCCGCGAGCGCGGTCGCGGTCGCTGCCTCGTTCGGCCCGATCACGCCGAGCACGCGCAGCGTCTCGGTCACCTGCTCGCTGCGTGTCGCCAGCACCTCGGCCGCGCCACCGGCCGCGCCGCGCTGCGCCCGCTCGACGAGCCTGGTGTCGAGCGCGCTGATCTGACGGTCCAGCGCCCCGATCGCCCGCCGCGCATCCTTGGCCGCGCGCTTCGCCGTCTCCAGCGAGGCCTTGGCGAGCTCTGCCCGCCCGGTGATCTCGGCCAGCAGCGCATCGGCGCGATCGGTCGTCGTACCCTCGATGCGCGCCACTTCGTCGCGCAGGCCGCCGAAGATCTCGACCGCGAGCGAGGCCCAGAGATTCGCATCCGAGAACGACCAGGCATTGAACCGGATCTGCGCGACATTCGTCACGAAGGGCGTGGTCGTCTCGATCCGCCAGTCGCGCCCGATCCGCTCCACCTCCTGATGCATCATCGCCATGAAGGTGGACTTGCCGCTGCCCCAGTCGCCGAACAGCCCGATCGCCAGCGGCGGCGCGTTATCCTTCAGGCAGGCGAGCTCGGCCAGCCGCCGCGCGTCCCTGCGCCGGTTCAGCGCGTCGTCGGTCTGCGGCGCGTCGGGCGTGAAGGCCGCCGCCGCCAGCACCGTCTCGCCGAGGATCGCGCGCCACGCGCCGAGATCCTCCGAGGCCTCCGGATTCGCCTCCATCGCCGCCAGCACCGGCGCCCGCAGCGCCTGCGGATCGATGCCCCAGTCGCGCTGCCAGATGCGCCGCAGCGCGGCCGCGAGCAGGGGCGCGTCGGGCGGGGCGATCAGCGCGACCAGCAGGTGCCGCGCATCGATGCGCTCGCGCGCGACCGTCCGCTCGGCCAACCGGCGCGCCACAGCCAGCGCGTCCGCCGCACGCGGCGAGAGCGGCAGTCCCGTCGGCGCCCCCTTCTCGACCGCCGGGCTGCGGTTGCGCGCGATCGCCTCGGTGCCGGCGAGACGCTCGAGCGTTTCGACGAGCGCGGCGGCGATCAGCGGCGAGCCACGCTCCGTTTCGCCCACTGCGACCAGCCCGCCGATCAGCGCCCGTAGCCCCACGGTCGGGGTGATCCCGCGCGCCGAGGCCTCGTTCGTGGCCATCGCGCCGGCCGCCTCCAGCGCGCGTCGCGTGGTCGCCGAGAGTTCGGCGGCGAGCGCGTGATCGAGCGTCTCAGGGGGCCAGGGTGCGCGCGGTGCCTCCGCCATGGCGGAACATTACCGCCCCGGCACGGGCGCCGGAAGCGGCGATCCGCCGCCTCCCACGCCGCCGAATCCAGCGCTTCTCAAGACCTCCGCAAGGTCCTCTCCCAGTCTCGCCGCCGGGCCGCGACTAGGGTCCGCGCCGCGTTCCGACGCCGCCAGGCCCCCAGCCGATGCGTCCGGCGGGGCGTGCATCCCATGGAAACCGCCGCGGCGCACAGACCCTGCGCCTGGCCGAACAGGAGACGAAGATCGATGAACGCAACGACCCAGGCGGTCGAGGCACCCGCCAAGAAGACGCCGGTGCAGCTATCGGTGGCTGAACGTGCCCGTCCTCGATGACGCGGGCGAGATCATTCACGCCGGCGTCGCCTCCGCTCCCGGGCTCTTCATGCTCGGCCTCCGCTTCCCGCGCCGGCGTAGCTCGAACTTTCTCCGCGGGGGTGGAGCGGATCCCGCTGCACTCGGCGCCGCGGCCGAGCGCAGCCGCACGACCTCGATGCGCGACGTCGAGATGTTCTCGGCCATGACCGGCGACATGAACCCGCTGCACTACGACGCGGCCCTGGCCGGCCGCTCACCCTTCGGTGGGCTGATCGTGCAGGGCGGCGTCACCTCGGGTCTGCTGAACGCCGCGGTGGCCGAGGACCTGCCGGGTCCGGGCACCGTTGCTCGGCGTCGAGTGGCGTTTCGTCAAGGCCGTGCTGGTCGGCGAGACGATCACGGCGCGCGTCGAGATCACGGGCGTGCGCGACGACACGCCGATCTGCACCCTCGCGACCACCGTGCGCAACGGCAAGGGCGAGGTCTGCCTGACCGGCACCGCGGTGACCCACACGGTGCCGCTGCGCTGAGCCCAGCCGCTCCCCGCTCGACATTCGCGCGCGCCTGGCCGAGGCTCGGCCAGAACCGATCGAGGAGAGGGAGCGGGATGCGCCAGAAAGTGATGATCACCTGCGCGGTCACGGGCGGGGCGGACACGGCACCCAAGTATCCGAATGTGCCGGTGACGCCCGAACAGATCGCCCGCGCGGCGATCGATGCGTGCTCGGCCGGCGCCGCGATCGCGCATATCCATGTCCGCAATCCCGAGACCGGCAAGCCGTCCGGCGAGCTGGCGCTCTACCGCGAGGTGGTCGAGCGCATCCGGGATTCGGGCTCGCCCGTGATCATCAACCTGACGACCGGGTTCGGCGGCCGCTTCGTGCCGGGTGCCCACGATCCGCGCACGCCCGGGCCCGGCACCACGCTGCGCTCGCCCGAGGAGCGCGTCGCGCATGTCGTCGCGTTGAAGCCGGAGATCTGCACGCTCGACGTCGCCACCATGGCGTTCGGCGAGACCGCGTTCCTGAACCTGCCGATGCATCTGCGCCCCATGGCGCAAGCGATCCGCGAGGCGGGCACCAAGCCGGAACTCGAATGCTTCGATCTCGGCCATGCCCGCTTGGCGCTCCGCCTCGTCGAGGAGGGGCTGATCGACGCGCCGCCGCTGTTCCAGCTCTGCCTCGGCATCGCCTGGGGCGCGCCGGCGACCACCGAGGCGATGGCCGCTCTCGCCGCGATGCTGCCGAAGGACGCGATCTGGGCAGCCTTCGGGATCAGCCGGATGCAGATGCCGATGGTCGCGCAGACCGTGCTGCTCGGTGGGCATGTGCGCGTCGGCATCGAGGACAATCTCTACATCGCGAAGGGTGAGCTCGCGCGCGACAATGCCCAGCTGGTGGAGCGTGCGGTCCAGATCATCCGCCTCATGGGGGTCGAACCGATGACCCCGGACGAGGCGCGCGCGATGCTGAAGCTGCGCGGCGCGGGGTGACCCGTCAGACCTGACTGAGCACGGCGGGGGCGAGAGCTGCGTCCTTCGCCGATGGGTGCGCTGGGTTGCGGTAGCGGAGCTCGCCACCACGCGCGGCCAGCGGCTCGGGCTGGCCGAGCAGCTCGAAGCGGCTGGCGCACGTGACCGCGACCACGGACTTCGCCTCGGGCGCGGTGAGGAAGTTGCGCGTCGCGCCTTCGATCTCCAGCCGCTCGCGCAGGCTGCGCCATTCCGTGGGGTCCGTGTCCTCCACGAACACGGCGAGGATGCCGGGACGGTCGCCGGAGAGCCGCGCGGGAAGCTCGGACAGGCGGCGCTGCAGCACGGCGGCGACCTCGTTCGGGCGCCCGGCGCGCGCGGCCATGACGAACATGGAGCTCTCGGCCGCGGCCACGGCGAAATGGGCCTCCTCGCCGAACTGGGCGCGCAGCCGCGCGGTGAGGGCGGCCTGCCCGGCCTCGGCCTGCGCGATCAGCAGCGGATCGAGCCGCAGCACCGCGGTCTCGCTGTGGTCGGACTTCCGCTCGCCCTCCAGCAGGGCGGCGATGCGCGCCTGTACCTCGGCGAGGTTGCGGGTCGAGTCGAGACCCTCGGGCAAGGTCATCTTGAGCAGATAACGGCCGGGATGGGCGGCAAGCCAGGATTGCAGGTCGGGATTGATCCGGTCCACCAGCGCGAACCAGTCGCCACGGTGCACCCAGCGGCCTTCGTCGGCCGAGACGACCGTGCAGACGATCTCGGCTGCCCGTCCGTCGCGCTCGATGAGCAGGTCATGCGGCGTCTCGTCTTCCAGGCCCGAGAACCGCACGGCGAAGCCGCGGGCCCGATTGAGTTGCGCCGTGCGGATCAGATGAAACACCGGAACGAGGGTACTCGCACCGTCGAGCCCCGCCTCGATGCGCCGGATCAGCCGATCCCGCGCGCCGGACGAGAGGGAGGCGTGCACCGCGAGCGTGTGCGCCAGCAGCTGCGCGATCTCCCGCCCCGCCCCGGTCGGGCGTGCCGTCGTCCCCTGGGCGAGGCGGGCGATCGCAAGCTCGATCGCATGGCGGTCACGCAGGACGCGGCCGGCAATTCTTTGGGCGCCGATCGCCCGCTCGATCGCATCCACGCGGTGCTGCCATCGCCCATGGCCGACAAGATCGATGAAGCGGCGCGCGACGGCGCTCAACGCTGTCGGCGAGACCACGTCCCGTGCATCCGCTCCGCTCATCTCAACCCCGTTTCTCTTTATCGCGCGTACAGTCGCGCGGTCAGCAAACCGATCGACAGTCAAAGCGACGTGACGCCAGGCTGCGCCGCAATCCGCGTTGCATTCTGCAACGGGACCCTGTTCAGGGCCGCGGCAGGATCGGGCTATCCGGCACGTCGGGGGTCTGCGCGCGCCGGCGCAGCATCTGATCGGCGAGCACGCATGCCATCATCGCCTCGCCCACCGGCACAGCGCGGATGCCGACGCACGGGTCGTGACGGCCGCGCGTGCTCACCTCCACCTCGTTGCCGTGCAGATCGACCGCCGGCACGGGCGCGAGGATCGAACTCGTCGGCTTCACCGCGAACCGCACGACGATCGGCTGGCCGGTGCTGATGCCGCCGAGGATGCCGCCGGCGTTGTTCGAGCCGAACACGACGCGCCGTTGCCCGTCCGCGCCGGTGTCCATCCGGAACGAATCGGCGTTCTCCTCGCCGGAGAGCGCGGCGGCGGCGAAGCCCGCGCCGATCTCCACCGCCTTGACGGCGTTGATCCCCATCATCGCGCTCGCGAGCTCCGCATCGAGCTTGCCATAGACCGGCTCGCCCAGCCCCGGCGGCACGCCCTCGGCCACCACCTCGATCACAGCGCCGACCGAGGACCCGCGCTTGCGCACCTCCATGAGGTGGCCCTCCCAGGCCTGGGCGGCCTGGCGGTCGGGGCAGAAGAACGGGTTGTCGTCCACGGCCGACCAGTCCCAGTGCGACCGGTCGATCGTCCACGGGCCCATTTGCACCAGCGCGCCGCGGATCGTCACCGTCTCGCCCAGCACCTTGCGCGCGATCGCGCCGGCAGCGACCCGCAGCGCGGTCTCCCGCGCGGACGCCCGTCCGCCGCCCCGGTAGTCGCGGATGCCGTATTTCAGCCAGTAGGTCAGGTCGGCATGGCCGGGGCGAAACCGATCCTTGATCTCGCCGTAGTCCTTCGAGCGCTGATCCACGTTCTCGATCATCAGGGCGATCGGGTGGCCGGTGGTCATGCCCTCGAACACGCCCGAAAGGATGCGCACCTGGTCCGGCTCCTGGCGCTGGGTGGTGAACTTCGACTGGCCGGGGCGGCGACGATCGAGCCAGGGCTGGATGTCGGCCTCGGTCAGCGGGATGCGCGGCGGGCAGCCATCCACCACGCAGCCGATCGCCGGGCCGTGGCTTTCGCCGAAGGTGGTGAACCGGAACAGCCGGCCGAAGGTGTTGCAGGACATCAGGGGTCTCGTCGGGCGCGGAGGGCTGGAGCGTCGGGCGATGCGGCGGTTATGGCCGCTGGCGGCGGGCAACGGCAAGCTGCGCCGGGTCCGCGGACTCTCCGGCGCGCCGGGGCAGGGCGGGGATCGCCAGCCCGGCCGCATTCTTGCCGCGCCGCGGCAAACGGGGTAGGGGAACCTCCGCCCGCCGGGGACCGCGCGCGCAACCCCGGTGCGTTGCCCTGTCCGCCCGTCCCAACCCGGAGTGTCTGCATGGCCCGCAACAAGATCGCGCTGATCGGCGCCGGCAATATCGGCGGCACGCTCGCCCATCTGATCGGGCTCAAGGAGCTCGGCGACGTCGTGCTGTTCGACGTGTTCGGCGGGGTCGCCGCCGGCAAGGCGCTCGACATCATGCAATCGGGCCCGGTGGATGGGTTCGACGCCATGATGACCGGCGGGTCGGACTATGCGGCGATCAAGGGGGCCGACGTGGTGATCATCACCGCCGGCTTCCCCCGCATGCCTGGGATGAGCCGCGACGATCTCGTCTCCAAGAACGCCGGCGTGATCGCCCAGGTGGCCGAGGGCGTGAAGAGCCATTGCCCGGATGCCTTCGTCATCGTCATCACCAACCCGCTCGATGCGATGGTGTGGGTGTTCAAGGAGAAGTCGGGCCTGCCGGCACACAAGGTGGTCGGCATGGCAGGCGTGCTGGACTCCGCGCGGTTCCGCCTGTTCCTCGCCCACGAGTTCAACGTCTCGGTCGAGGATGTGACGGCCTTCGTGCTCGGCGGCCACGGCGACACCATGGTGCCGCTGACGCGCTACTCCACGGTCGCCGGCATCCCCGTCCCCGACCTGGTGAAGATGGGCTGGACCACGCAGGAGAAGGTGGACGCGATCGTCACCCGCACCGCGAATGGCGGCGGCGAGATCGTGAAGCTGCTCGAGAAAGGGTCGGCCTTCTATGCGCCCGCCGCCTCGGCGATCGCGATGGCCGAGAGCTACCTGAAGGACAAGAAGCGCGTGCTGCCCTGCGCGGCGTGGCTGACCGGCCAGTATGGGGTGAAGGACCTCTATGTCGGCGTGCCCGTGGTGATCGGCGCCGCGGGCGTTGAGCGGATCGTCGAGATCGCGCTGAACGACGCCGAGAAGGCCGCGTTCGAGAAGTCGTGCGGCGCGGTGCGCGAGCTGATCGAGGCATCGAAGAAGCTGGTGGGCTGACGGCTGCGGGACGGCGCCCACGGCGCTGTCCGTGTCCGCCCGAGCGGGGATCACGGCATGAACATCCACGAGTATCAGGCCCGCTTCGCTGGCCCTCGGGCCAGCGAAGCACGCTGAAGGAGCTTCGCCGCCATGAACATCCATGAGTACCAGGCGAAGGAGCTGCTCGCGAAATACGGCGTCGCCGTGCTGAAGGGCGGTGTCGCCTGGACGCCGGACGAGGCGTCGAAGGTCGCGGCATCGCTGCCGGGCCCGATCTATGTCGTGAAGGCGCAGATCCACGCCGGTGGCCGCGGCAAGGGCCGGTTCGAGGGCGACGCCTCGGGCAAGGGCGGCGTGCGCATCGCCAGGAGCGCGGACGAGGTCGCGGCGCAGGCCGGTGCGATGATCGGCAAGGTGCTGGTCACCGCGCAGACCGGCCCGGCCGGCAAGAAGGTGCAGCGCGTCTATGTCGAGGAGGGCTGCGACATCGCGCGCGAGCTCTATCTCGGCATGCTGATCGACCGCGGCACCGGCCGTGTCGTGGTGATGGCCTCGACCGAAGGCGGGGTGGAGATCGAGGAGGTCGCCGCCTCGCATCCCGAGAAGATCCTGCGTGCGATCGTCGATCCGGTGGTCGGGCTGCAGCCGTTCCAGGGCCGCCAGCTCGCTTTCGGGCTCGGGCTCAGCGGCAAGCAGGTCGGCAGCTTCGTGACGTTCGTCACCGCGATGTACCGCGCCTTCACCGAACTCGATTGCGGAATCGTCGAGATCAACCCGCTGGTCGTCACCAAGGCCGGTGACGTCGTGGCGCTCGATGCCAAGGTGAACTTCGACGACAGCGCGCTGTTCCGTCACCCCGACGTCGCCGCGCTGCGCGACGAGACCGAGATGGACCCGAAGGAGCTGGAGGCGGGCAAGTACGACCTGAACTACGTCGCGCTGGACGGCAATATCGGCTGCATGGTCAACGGCGCGGGTCTCGCGATGGCCACCATGGACATCATCAAGCTCTATGGCGGCGAGCCCGCGAACTTCCTCGATGTCGGCGGGGGTGCCACCAAGGAGCGCGTCTCCGCGGCGTTCAAGATCATCCTCTCCGATCCGAAGGTGGAAGGGATTCTCGTCAACATCTTCGGCGGCATCATGCGCTGCGACGTGATCGCCGAAGGGGTCGTGGCCGCGGCGCGCGACGTGTCACTCAACGTGCCGCTGGTGGTGCGGCTTGAAGGCACGAACGTGGAACTCGGCAAGAAGATCCTCGCCGGCTCCGGGCTGCCGATCGTCTCCGCCGACAACCTGGCGGATGCGGCCGAGAAGATCGTGCGCGAAGTGAAGAAGGCGGCCTGAGCCATGGCGATCCTGGTCAACGCCGAAACCAAGGTCATCACCCAGGGCTTCACCGGTGCCCAGGGCACGTTCCACTCCGAGCAGGCGATCGCCTACGGCACCAAGGTGGTCGGAGGCGTGACACCGGGGAAGGGCGGGACGACGCATCTCGACCTGCCGGTGTTCGACACGGTCGCCGAGGCGGTGGCGAAGACCGGCGCCACGGCGTCCGCGATCTACGTGCCGCCGCCCTTCGCGGCGGATGCGATCCTCGAGGCGATCGACGCGCGTGTGCCGCTGATCGTCTGCATCACCGAGGGCATCCCGGTGCTCGACATGGTGCGGGTAAAGCGCGTTCTCGATGGGGCGAAGTCGCGTCTGATCGGGCCGAACTGCCCGGGCGTGATCACCCCGGATGCCTGCAAGATCGGCATCATGCCTGGCCATATCCATCGCCGCGGCAAGGTCGGGATCGTCTCGCGCTCCGGCACGCTGACCTACGAGGCGGTGGCGCAGACCACGGCGGCGGGGCTCGGCCAGTCGAGCTGCGTGGGCATCGGCGGCGACCCGGTGAAGGGTCTCGATTTCGTCGATGTGCTGGAGATGTTCCTCGGCGATCCCGAGACCGAGGCCATCATCATGATCGGCGAGATCGGCGGGCAGAGCGAGGTGGACGGCGCCGAGCTGATCAAGCGCTCGAAGACGAAGAAACCGGTGGTCGGATTCATCGCCGGCGCGACGGCGCCGCCCGGCCGGCGCATGGGCCATGCCGGTGCGGTGATCTCCGGCGGCAAGGACACGGCAGCCTACAAGATGGAGGCGATGAAGAGCGCGGGCATCCACGTCGCGGACAGTCCCGCGGCGCTGGGCAGCACCATGGTGAAGGCGCTCAAGGGTTTGTTTTGTTGGGGGGAAGGGCCATCGGCCCTTCCCTCCAAACCTCCCATCCCAGGAACTACGCCGCTTTCAGCCGTGCGGCATAGGCTTTCCTGAACTTCGCCACCTTCGGCGCGATCACCGCACGGCAATAGCCGGCGAACGGATTCCGCTCGAAGTAGCGCTGGTGGTATTCCTCCGCCGGCCAGAAGGTCTCCAGCGGCACCACCTCCGTCACGATCGGCGCGTCCCAGACGCGCGCCTGGCCGATCTCCTCGATGACTGCGCGTGCGACCCGCGCCTGCTCCGAGTCATGCGTCAGGATGATCGAGCGGTACTGCGGCCCGACATCCGCGCCCTGCCGGTCCTTGGTTGTCGGGTCATGGATCGTCAGGAACACGCCGACGAGATCGGCGTAGCTCACTGCGGCTGGGTCGAAGGTCACCTGCACCACCTCGGCATGGCCGGTCGCCTTGCCGCAGACCTGCTCATAGGTCGGGTTCGGCACATGCCCGCCGGCATAGCCGCAGACCACATCCGTCACGCCCTTGAGGTCGCGGAACAGCGGCTCGAGGCACCAGAAGCAGCCGCCGCCGAACGTGGCACGCGCAACATCGGTCATGGGAGTCCTCCTCGAAGCACGCCCCTCAGATGGGGCGAGGCGGGGTTCGCTGAAAGCCCTCCGGCCGTTACCCTCCTTCCCACCAACAAGCGGGAGGCGCCGCATGCCTGAGTTCATCGATCTCAGCCGCGAGATCTTCCACCGCACCCAGACGCACCCGAGCCACCCGCCGGTGGTCATGACCGTCTGGAACGACCACAGCGAGAAGAAGGTCGCCGGCAACACGACGTTCACCAGCAAGGCGCTGTCGATCGCGATGTCGGACCATGCGGGCACGCATGTCGATGCGCCGGTGCATTTCGATCCGCGGCCGGGCGCGCTCTCGATCGACCAAGTGCCGCTCGAGAAATTCTACACCGAGGCGATCTGCCTCGACCTCAGCCACGTGCCGCTCAAGCACGCGATCACGGTGGCGGAGATGGAGGCCGCACTCGCCGGCTCCGGCCAGCAGATCAAGCCCGGCGATACCGTGCTGATCTGGATGGCGACTAACGAGCGCCTCCTCGGCAAGCCCGGGTATCTGCACGACTTCTCGGGACTCTCCCTCCCGGCGGTGCATTGGCTCGCGGATCAGGGCATCGGGATGTTCGGCGTCGAGGCGATCAGTCCGGCCCCCGAGGGTGAGCTGAATTTCCAGGCGCACATGGCCTGCGCCGAACGCGGCATCACGCACATGGAGTGCCTCGCGAACCTGGACAAACTCGTCGGCCGCGGGCGGTTCCGCTTCATCGGGTTTCCGCTGCGGATTCGCGGCGGCACCGCGAGCCCGATCCGCGCCGTCGCCATGTTCGAGTAGCGCGATGCTAGTCCGTCTGGATGCGCGCGCGGGCGACGAGTTCGGCGAGCGAGGTGACGGAGTAGTCCGGCACGGCATGCGCCTCGGGCGTCGCGCCGTGGCCTGTGCGGTGCGAGCGGCGGTCGACCCAGCAGCAGGCGATGCCGAGCTCGCGGCAGGGCATGATGTCGTGGTACATCGACTGCGCGACGTGCAGCACCTCGTGCTTGCCGATCCCGCGCTGCGCCAGAACCTCCAGCATCCGGTCGAAATGCGCGCGCGCCGGCTTGTAGGATCGGATGGCTTCCGCCGTCACCGTGAAGTCCGGCGCCGTGCCGATCGCCGCGATCGATCGCGCGAGGGAGGCGTCATCCACGTTCGAGACGATGCCGAGCACGAACCGCCCATGGAACATCGCCATCGCCGCGGGTGTGTCGGGGAAAGGGGGCCAGTCGCCGACCGAGGCGCCGAACGCGCGCGCCGCCTCCGCGTCGGGCGCGACGTCCAGCCGTTCGCACAGGTCGTTGAAGCACCGTTGCAGGATCACCGGATAGCGCGCGGCCGGATCCGCCTGCTGCCGCCGAGTCTCGACCTCCGAGAACGCCTCCAGGATGCGCGTCGGGTCGCGTGACAGGCGGCGGGAGGCAAGCCAGGGCTCGATGAAGCCGAGGATGCCGCGCTCCCAGTCGATCAAGGTGCCGTAGCAATCGAAGGTCAGCGCGCGGTAGTGGTGCAGGTCGAGCATGGTCGGGCTCCTGATCGCGCGGCGCAGCATGTCGTGTGTCGCGCTCGTGGCAACAGGCTTCTGCGGAGTGGTGGCCGATGGGGCACAGCTCTGCCCCGGCCCGGCCTCCGATCACCCATTCGCTAGGCGCGCGTAGCGGACCGCCTTCACCCGCCCGCCATGGACGTTCAGCGCGCGGATCGCGCCGTCGGCGCCACGCTCGACGCGGACGTCGAGCCAGCTGCGCGCGATGGTTGCCGGGATGTGCACGCGCACGTCCTGGGCCGTGATCGCCTCCACCGGCCAGCCGGGCCCGCGCACGACGGGGCCATGCGATCGTACGATCATGCCGTCGCCTTCGCGCGTGATGGTCCACCGTGCTGCCATCTCGTCGCTCAGATAGGTCCCGGGCAGGTCGTCCGGCAGCACGGCGCCCGGTGCGACCCGCTGCCAGAGCCCGATCACCCCGGCATCCTGGTCGACCTCGACCGCATCGGGTCCTGCCGGGCGCACGGTGATCGGCACGCCGCTGCGCGGCACGCCGAGCCGCCCGTCCTCGGTCGCCTCGGCCGTCGCGGGCAACCCGTTCGTCGTGAAGGTGACCGTGCCGTCCTCGCCGACATCGATGTCGAGCGTCGCGCCGGTCGCGGGATCCATGTAACGACCCGCCAGGCCAGCCACCTGATCCTTCCGAGGCAGCTTGGGTGCCGCAACCGCGCCGTGCCGGTCGAGCAGCATATCCAGGACGCGATGCGCCAGTGAGTTCGGATCGATCCCGGCATGGTTGGCGATCACGATCACGGCCGCCTCCTGCCGCGGTGCGCGCAGGAACTCGGTGCGATAGCCCGGCCACAGCCCGCCATGGCTGATGGTCGGCACGCCGCGATAGGTCCGCAGGCGGAGGCCGCGCGCGTAGTGATTCGGCGTGCCGTTGCGGAACGGTGTCGCGCGTTCGAGTGCGGCGATCACACTTGGGCTTGGCACGCGCGCGGTCCGCGCATTCGCGGCCCAGATCGCCAGATCGACCACCGAGGAGACGAGCCCGCCCTCGCCGCCGATCGGGAAAGCGTGCGCGGCGCGCACGAACCCGCCGTCCTGCACGGCATAGCCGGTCGCGAGATGCGGAATGGGCACGTGCACATTCGGCGTGTGGCGGGTCGCCGTCATGCCGAGCGGGGCGAAGATCTCGCGCTCCAGCACCACGGCGAGCGGCGCGCCCGCGAGCCGCTCGACGATCAGTCCGAGCAGCAGGAAGTTGCTGTTGCTGTAGAGATAGCGGGTGCCGGGCTCGAAGTTGAGCGTGCGCTGCCGCCGGATGCCGTCGAGCAGGTCGGCCGACGTGACGGGAGTGCCGAGATCCGCGCCGCCGTGACGCAGGATCTCCAGCATGTCGCGGATGCCGCTCGTGTTGTGCATGAGATGCGCGACAGTGACCGGGTCGTAGGACTCGGGCAGGTCGGGCAGCAGGCTCCGCACGGGCGCATCGATATCCAGCGCGCCGCGCTCGGCGAACAGCAGCGCGGCGGCGCAGGTGAACTGCTTGCTGACGGAGGCGATGCGGAAGCAGGTCTCCGGCCCGATCGGCACGCCGAGCTCCAGGCTCGCCTGGCCGGCGTGGCGATGCGCGATCAGTGCGTCGCCCTGCACCACGCCGATCGTGACGCCGGGTGAGCCGTTGCCGCGCCATGGTTCGATCAGGCGGTCGATGGCGTTGTCGAGCGCGCGACGCGTGAGATCGATCTGCATTGGATCAGCGAACAGAAGAATGCGGGGGGCCGCAAGGCCCCCCGATGCGGGCTTCGCCCCCATCGGCAGGTCAACGAGGCGCGCAGCGCACTTCGGTAGCGGAGGGGGGTCTGGGGGGACCACCGTGGTCCCCCAGTGTTTTCTTCACGCCCTTGCCGGCTGCGCCGCCACGTCGGCGATGCCCAGCGCGCCCAGCGCCGTGGCGACGATGTGCCGCGCGTTCAACCCGGCCTTGTCGTACTGAAGCTGCGGCTTGTCGTGATCGATGAACACGTCCGGCAGCACCATCGGCCGCACCTTCGCACCCGCATCCAGCAGCCCCGCATGCGCAAGCTCGTGCAGCACGAACGAGCCGAACCCGCCGATCGAGCCCTCCTCGATCGTGATCAGCACCTCATGCTCGCGCGCCAACCGGTGCACGAGCTCGCGGTCGAGCGGCTTGGCGAACCGCGCATCCGCGACGGTCGTCGAGAGCCCGCGCGCTGCCAATTCGTCGGCCGCCTTCAGGCATTCGGCGAGCCGCGTGCCGTAGGAGAGCAGCGCGACCTTGGTGCCCTCGCGCAGCACGCGCCCCTTGCCGATCGGCAGGATCTCGCCGCGTTCGGGCAGCGCCACGCCCACGCCTTCGCCGCGCGGATAGCGGAAGCCGATCGGTCCCGCATCATGCGCGGCGGCCGTGGCGACCATGTGCATCAGCTCCGCCTCATCGGCGGCGGCCATCAGCACCATGTTCGGCAGGCAGCCGAGATAGGCGATGTCGAAACTGCCCGCGTGCGTCGCGCCGTCCGCGCCGACCAGCCCGGCGCGGTCCATCGCGAAGCGGACCGGCAGGTTCTGGATGGCGACGTCGTGCACCACCTGGTCGTAGGCGCGCTGGAGGAAGGTCGAGTAGATCGCGACGAACGGCTTGAAGCCCTCGCAGGCCATGCCGGCGGCGAAGGTGACGGCGTGCTGTTCGGCGATGCCGACATCGAAGCTGCGATGCGGGAAGCGCTTGGCGAACAGATCGAGCCCGGTGCCCGCCGGCATCGCCGCCGTCACCGCGACGATGCGCGCATCCGCCTGCGCCTCGGCGATCAGGGCGTTGGCGAACACCTTGGTGTAGGACGGCGGGCCGCCGGTCCCCTTGGCCTGCTCGCCGGTGACCACGTTGAAGGTGGAGACGCCGTGGTACTTGTCGGCCGAGGCCTCGGCCGGCGCATAGCCCTTGCCCTTTTGCGTGACGACATGCACCAGCACGGGGCCGAGATGATCGTCGGCCTCGCGCACGTTGCGCAGCACCGGCAGCAGGTGGTCGAGGTTGTGACCGTCGATCGGGCCGATGTAGTAGAACCCCATCAGCTCGAACAGCGTCCCGCCCGTCAGGATGGTGCGGGCGATCTCCTCGGCCCGTTTCGCGGTGCGTTCGAGCGGCTTGGGAAAGCGGCGGGCCATGCGCGAGGCGACCTCGCGCAGCCCGGTGTAGGACCGCCCCGAGAGCATGCGCGACAGGTAGGCGCTCATCGCACCCACGGGCGGCGCGATCGACATGTCGTTGTCGTTCAGGATCACGATCAGCCGCGACTTCGAGGCGCCGGCGTTGTTCATCGCCTCATAGGCCATGCCGGCGCTCATCGCGCCGTCGCCGATCACCGCGATCACGTGGCGCTTGTCGCCCTTGAGGTCGCGCGCGACCGCCATGCCGAGCCCGGCGGAGATCGAGGTGGAGGAATGCGCGGCACCGAACGGGTCGTACTCGCTCTCGCTCCGGCGCGTGAAGCCGGACAGACCCCCGCCCTGACGCAGCGTGCGGATGCGGTCGCGCCGCCCGGTCAGGATCTTGTGCGGATAGGCCTGGTGGCCGACATCCCAGATCAGCCGATCGTTCGGCGTGTCGAACACGTGGTGCAGCGCGACCGTCAGCTCGACCACGCCGAGCGAGGCGCCGAGATGCCCGCCGGTGATGGAGACCGCCTCGATCGTCTCGCGCCGGAGCTCGTCGGCGAGCTGCTTCAGCTGCGCGGGCGAGAAATTGCGCAGATCCGCCGGCACGTGAACGCGATCCAGCATCGGCTTGATGGCCTGAGGGGTCATGACACCTACATCCGGCGAGTGACGACAAAGGAGACGAGATCGCGGAGCAGGTCGGCCTTCCCCTCGAAGGTCGCCAGATGACCGGTCGCCTGTTCCGCCAGAAACTGCATATGCGCCTTGGCCCGCGGCAGCCCCATCAACGACACCAGCGTGGCCTTCCCCGCGGCCGCGTCCTTGCGCGGTGTCTTCCCCAATTGTTCCCGTGTGCCGGTTTCGTCAAGGATGTCGTCGGCGATCTGGAAGGCGAGGCCGAGATCCCGGCCGTAATGGGCGAGGGCGAGCCGCTGCGAGGGGGCGGCCTTGCCGAGGATCGCACCGGCCTCGCAGCACCAGGTGATCAGCCGGCCGGTCTTGAGCATTTGCAGCCGCGTTACCTCATGCTCGGAGAGCTGGGCCTCCTCGGCCAGCAGGTCGATCATCTGCCCGCCCGCCATGCCGCGTGCGCCGGCCGCCTGGCCGAGCGAAGCGACCAGCGCGCAGCGCACGGCCGGGTCGGAGTGGGTGTCGGTCTCGGCCAGCACCTCGAAGGCGAGCGCCTGGAGGGCGTCGCCGGCGAGGATGGCGGTCGCCTCGTCGAAGGCGCGGTGGCAGGAGGGCTTGCCGCGGCGGAAATCGTCGTCGTCCATCGCGGGGAGGTCGTCGTGCACCAGCGAATAGGCGTGCAGCATCTCCACGGCGGCGGCCACACGCAGGGCGCAGCGGCGGGCGACGTTGAACAGCGCGGCACTCTCCAGCACCAGGAAGGCGCGCACCCGCTTGCCGCCCCCGAGTGCCGCGTAGCGCATCGCCTGGTAGAGCCGCGCCTGTGCCTCCTCGCCCTGCGGCAGCAGCCGGTCGAGCGTCCCCTCGACGGCCGCGGCGGCCTCGGCCATGGCGGCGCCGAGCCGTCCCTCCAGGGTGGCCTCTGCCCTCATGTCTCGGCGTCGAGCGGCTCGGTCCCGGTGGCGGTGCCGGCCGTCTCTACGATCCGGCTGACCTTGGCCTGCGCCTCGGCGAGCTTGGCGGCGCAGTGCCGGCGCAGCGCGTCGCCCCGCTCATAGGCGCGGATCGCGTCCTCGAGCGTGCCCTTGCCCGCCTCGAGCTTGCCGACGATCTCCTCGAGCTCGGCGAGCGCCTGCTCGAAGCTCATGGTCTGGATGTCGGCCTCGCGTTCCGCCCGAACGGCCATCGTCCTCGTTCCCGGTGCTGCCTTGAGCCTACCCCGCGTGGGCGGGGCATGCCACCGCTACCCTTGGCGCTGCAGGCCGAGCTCCTGATCGACCAGGCTGATCCAGTAGGCGACGCCGAGCGGAATGATGTCGTCGTTGAAGTCGAAATGCGGCGTGTGCAGCTCGGGCGAGCGGCCATCCGGACCGGCCCCACCGCCGATGAACATGAACGACCCCGGCTTCGCCTCCAGCATCAGCGCGAAGTCCTCGCCGCCCGTGACCGGGGCGGCGTTCGCCTCGACCGCGGCCTCGCCCACCAGGGCGGCCGCGGCAGCGACCGAGACGGCTGTCTGCTCGGCGTGGTTCACCAGCGCCGGCACGCCGCGGCGATACTCGACCTCGGCCGAGCAGCCATGCGCCTGGGCGAGCGTCTTCGCCAGTTCGCCGATGCGCCGCTCCAGCAGGTCGCGCACGGCGCGGGAGTAGCTGCGCGCGGTGCCGGAGAGGCGAAGCTCGGCCGGCATGACGTTGGGCGAGTCGAACGAGCCGCCGGCGATCGCGCCGACCGAGAGCACCGCCGCCTCCACCGCCGGCACGTTGCGGCCGATGATGGTCTGCAGCGCCAGCACGAAGTGCGCCTGCACCACGGTGACGTCGGTCGCGAGATGCGGGGTCGAGCCACCATGGCCGCCGGTGCCGCGGAAGGTGACGGACCAGCGGTCGGCGGCGGCGAGCGCCGGGCCGGTGCGGGTGGCGAACCTGCCCGCCGGCAGGTTCGGCTTGTTGTGCAGGCCATAGACGGCGTCGCAGGGGAAGCGCTCGAACAGCCGATCGGCCAGCATCGCCCGCGCCCCGCCGCGGCCCTCCTCGGCGGGCTGGAAGATCAGGTGCACGGTGCCGGCGAAGTCGCGGTGCTCGGCGAGGTAGCGCGCGGCGCCGAGCAGCATGGTGGTGTGGCCGTCATGGCCGCAGGCATGCATCACGCCCGGGTTCTGCGAGGCGTAGGGAAGCCCGGTCGCCTCCGGGATCGCCAGCGCGTCCATGTCGGCGCGCAGCCCGATGGCGCGCTGGCCCGGGAGCTTCCCCTTCACCGTGCCGACGACGCCGGTCTTGCCCACGCCCTCGGTCACGTCGATGCCCCACTCGCGCAGCTTGGCGGCGACCAGCGCGGCGGTGCGGACCTCCTCCATGCCCATCTCGGGGTGGGCGTGGATGTCGCGGCGGATCGCGGTGAGCTCGGCGTGATAGGGCGTCACGCCGTCGATCAGGGATCGGTCCATGGCTGTCCTGCTTGCGTCTCGAGGTCCGCCGTGCCGAGCATGGCGCGCCGCGCCCGTCAAGGCCGAGCCGCCACACGGCTGCGCGGGGAGGGGGGTCCGATGGCTCTGATCACGTACGTGACGCGGGTGCAGTTCGATTTCGGCGCGGTCGCGCTGCTGGCCGAGGAACTGGCGCTCGCCGGCATCCGCCGCCCGCTGCTGGTGACCGACCGGGGCGTGGTCGCGGCCGGGCTATGGGACCGCGTGCGCGCCGCCCTGCCCGCCGATCTGCCAGTCGCGCTGTTCGCCGACACCCCGCCCAACCCGACCGAGGCGGCGGTGCGTGCCGCCTCGGAAGCCTATCGGGAGCATGAGGCGGACGGCCTGATCGGGCTGGGCGGCGGCTCGCCGCTCGACCTCGCCAAGGCGGTGGCGGTCGCGGTGACGCACCCGGGCGGCCCCCTCAAGCAATACGCCGTGATCGAGGGCGGGCTCGCGCGCATCACGGCGGCGGCAGCGCCCAACGTCGCGATCCCGACCACCTCGGGCACCGGCAGCGAGGTGAGCCGCGGCGCGATCATCGTGCTCGATGACGGGCGCAAGGTCTCGGTCGGCAGCCCCTACCTGCTGCCCAAGGTGGCGATCTGCGACCCCGAACTGACACTCGGCCTGCCGCCGCTGCTGACCGCCGCCACCGGCATGGATGCGGTGACCCACAATGTCGAGGCGTACTTGTCGCCGCGCATCAATCCGGTGGCGGATGCGATCGCGCTCGACGGGCTCGCGCGCGCCTGGCGCCACATCGTCCGCGCGACCCAGCACGGCGACGACCGTCGGGCGCGGTGGGAGATGATGATGGCCTCGATGGAAGGGGCGATGGCGTTCCAGAAGGGGCTCGGGGCGGTGCACGCGCTCGCCCATCCGCTGGGCGGCATCCCCGCGCCGCCGGTGCTGCACCACGGTACGCTGAACGCTGTGCTGCTACCGCATGTGGTGCGCTTCAACGCGGCCGTGGTGCCGGAGCGGGTGAGCGCGCTCGGCGCGGCGATGGGGCTCGTGGATACGCGGCCCGAGGCGGTGGCCGACGCGTTCGCGGCACGGGCGGCGGCGCTCGGCTTGCCCGCGACGCTGGGGGCGATGGGGGTGAAGCGCGCGGTGTTGCCGGCGATCGCTGCCGCGGCGCTGAAGGACCACTGCCACGCGACCAACCCGCGCGAGGCGAGCGAGGCTGACTACCGCGCGCTGCTGGAGGCGGCCTACGGCTGAACCCGCCCCCGCAGCAGGTGCTTCTGGATTTTCCCCGTCGAGGTCTTCGGGATCTCGTCGAACAGCACCGTGCGCGGCACCTTGAAATGCGCGAGCCGCTCGCGCGCGAACGCGATCAGCTCGGCTTCGGTCGCCGTCGCGCCGGGCTTGAGCTCGACGAAGGCGCAGGGTGTCTCGCCCCATTTCTCGTCGGGCTTCGCCACCACCGCCACCGCCGCGACCGCCGGGTGCGCGTAGAGCACGTCCTCCACCTCGATCGAGGAGATGTTCTCGCCACCCGAGATGATGATGTCCTTCGAGCGGTCCTTGAGCTGGATGTAGCCGTCGGGCTGCGTCACCGCGAGATCGCCGGTGTGGAACCAGCCGCCGGCGAACGCCTTCGCCGTCGCGGCCGCATCCTTGAGATACCCCTTCATCACCACGTTGCCGCGCATCATCACCTCGCCGAGCGTGGCACCATCGGCCGGCACCGGCGCCATGGTCGCGGGGTCCTGCACCGCGAGACCCTCCAGCGCGAGATAGCGCACGCCCTGGCGCGCCATCAGCGCGGCCTGCTCCGCCATCGGCAGCGCATTCCATTCCTCGTGCCACTCGTTCACCACCGCCGGCCCGTACACCTCGGTCAGGCCATAGACATGGCAGACATCGAACCCGGCTTCGCGCATCGCGCGCAGCACCGATTCGGGCGGCGGCGCGGCGGCGACCAGGAACGTCACGGTCCGGTCGAGCGCCCGCTTCTCCGCCTCCGGCGTGTTCAGCAGCGTCGCCATCACGATCGGCGCGCCGCACATGTGGCTGACGCGTTCCTCGGCCATCAGCCGCCACATCTCGGTGCCGCGCACCGCGCGCAGGCAGACATGCGTGCCGGCGAGCGCGGTGATCGTCCACGGGAAGCACCAGCCGTTGCAGTGGAACATCGGCAGCGTCCACAGATACACC
This sequence comes from Elioraea tepidiphila DSM 17972, assembly GCF_000378465.1. Classification (GTDB taxonomy): domain Bacteria; phylum Pseudomonadota; class Alphaproteobacteria; order Acetobacterales; family Acetobacteraceae; genus Elioraea; species Elioraea tepidiphila. Next base: position 10,381 of record NZ_KB899917.1, on the reverse strand, counting down.
GGATGCCGCGGGATCGACGCCGACAGCACGTTGCCGACGGCGAGCAGCTGCGCGCCGCGGTGGTGATAGACCACGCCCTTGGGCCGGCCCGTGGTGCCGGAGGTGTAGTTCAGCGAGATCGCGTCCCACTCGTCGACGGGCATGGGCCAGGCGAAGCCGGGATCGCCGGTCGCGAGGAAGGTTTCGTAGTCGATGCCACCCAGGGTCTCCCCGCGGGCGCTCTCGGGCGTGGTGTCGTCCTCCACCTCGATCACCAGCGGCCGCGCCTCGGTCTGGGCGAAGGCGCCGCGCAGCAGCGGGATGAACTCGCGCTCGACGAGGATCGCCTTCGCCTCGCCGTGTTCCAGGATATAGGCGATCGTGCCGGCATCGAGCCGGGTGTTGATCGTGTTCAGCACGCCCTGCGCCATCGGCACGCCGAAATGCGCCTCCAGCATCGCCGGCACGTTCGGCAGCAGGGCCGCAACCACATCGCCACGGCCGATGCCGCGTTGCGCGAGCGCATGAGCGAGCCGCACCGACCGGTCGCGGAAGTCGCGGTAACTCCGCCTCAACGCCCCGTGCGCCACGGCGATCCGATCCGGGAACACCGCGGCCGAGCGCTCCAGGAACAAGAGTGGGGTGAGCGGCTGGAAATTCGCCGGGCAGCGGGCAAGCGCGGGATCGTCGTTCGCGGCAGTCACGTGGTCCTCCCCTGGACGGTCGGGCAGAGCCTCACGCAGACGGCGGGGCGGAGGCAAGCAGCCGGTCGGTCTCGGCCTCGATCGCGGTCTCGAGACGCTTGAGCATCGCCTCGCGCGGCAATCCGGGTGGGATCGGCGGCAGCACCGCCACCGTGATCGTGCCCGGATGCTTGTGGAAGGCGCGCCGCCCCCAGCAGAGCCCGGAATCGGTCGCGACCGGAATCACCGGCAGTCTCGAGCGCGCATAGAGCGCGGCGACGCCCGGCTGATAGGGGCGCCGCTCACCGGGCGCGGTGCGGGTTCCTTCGGGGAAGATGATGATCTGGCGTCCCTCGGCCACCGCCCCCTCGCCGGCGCGGATCAGGTGGCGGATCGCCGCAGGCCCGGCTGTGCGGTCGATCGCGATCATCCCGGTCGCGCGGGCGTACCAGCCATAGATCGGGATCCACAGCAGCGTGCGCTTCAGCACATAGGCCGGGCGTGGCAGCAGGGTGAGCCACACGATCGTGTCGAAGGCCGACTGATGCTTGGAGGCGATCAGTGCCGGGCCATCCTCGGGCAGGTGCTCGCGCCCCGTCACCCGGACGCGGATCCCGACCACGATCCGCAGCAATCCGAGCACGCGCTCGGCCCACCAGGCGAGAAGGGCGAGCCGCCCCGCGCGATCGAGCAGCGGCACCAGCGGAAGACACACGAGCGAGGCGACCGCGGTGAACGCGAAGAACGCCACGTTGAACAGGGTCGAGCGCAGCAGTGTCACGAGACCCCCGGATCGGCGGGCGCGAGACCGACCAGGGCGCCCAGCAGCTTCACATATTCCCCCGCGGCCAGCCGCAGCACACCAGGTCGCAGCCACCAGCGCGGCTCGCGGAACGGGGCCGGTGTCACGGGATGGGCGATCAGCCGTGCTTCGGGCAGCGCGCGCCGCAGCATCAGGAGCGCGCGCGGCATGTGGTAGCCGGCCGTCACCACGACCAGGGTGTCGAGCCGGCGTTCGCGGGCCCACTGCGCCGCCTCCTCGGCGTTGCCGCGCGTCGAGGCGGCGCGCCGCCCGAGGGTGATGCGACCAGCGAGCGCCGTCAGCGGGATCCCCTCCGCCCGTTCGAGCTCCGCCAGCGTGGCTGTCTGATGCACGCCGGAGACCAGGAGCCGCGAGGTGGGCTCGGCTGCGAGCAACCGCAAGCCTTCGGCGACCCGCCCTGCGCCGCCGGTGAGCACGACGATCCCGGCGCCGGGCGGGGCCGCGGGCGCCGCCGGCGGTTCGCCCGGCACGGTCGCGACGAAGGCGATGAACCCCGCAAGCAGGGCAGCGGGCAGCAGCGCCGCGGCGGCGGCCAGACGCCGGAGGCGCCGGCGGGAAGCGGTGCGCTCGGTCATCAAGGGGGGCCTGCGCGACATCTCTCGACCCGGTCTCGCGGTCGAGTCGCCGGATCGCTGCACGCTGGCATGGGCCCCTGCGTCGCCGCAAGGACGGGGCTTGCGCGGGCCCCGGCCGTCGGCGAAACCATGGCCTCCGCCGAGTCCCAGCCCTTCGGAGGATCGACCTGATGCCGCGGATCGCCTGCCCGAGCTGCGGCGCGCGCTACGATGTCGCCGCCGGCGTGATCGGCGCGGCAGGCAAGAATGTTCGCTGCGCACGCTGCGGCACCGTCTGGCTGGCCCGCCCCGAACCCGCCGAGGGCGAGGCGCTGCTGCCGCAATGGCCCGAGCCGCCGCCGCCGAAGGTGCGCAACCTCGACGACGAACCGCCGCCTCCCCCACGGCGCAGGGAGGCCCCGCCCGCCCCACCGCCTGCGCTCCCGCCCGTCGAGGACGAGCCGGAGATGCGGCCGCGCGCGCGTCGCGGTGGGGCCGGCGCGGCGATCGCCTGGGTGGTCACGCTGGTCCTGATCGCGGGGGCGGGGTACGGCGCGGTGCGCTATCCGCATGCCGTGATCGACGCATGGCCTGCGAGCGCCCGACTCTACACGATGCTCGGGCTCGCGCCGTAGACACCCCGTCTGCCGCCATCCCGCCCTCGGCCGGCGGGACTCGGCCTCGCGGCACGGCGTGGTATGGAGGTCGCCATGTCGGAGGCCCGGATTCGCGACGCCCATACCCGCCTCACGCGCCTGCTGGCGCAGAAGCGGCTGGTCCTCGGTGTCAACATCGGTCTGATGTCGCGCCCGGGCAGCCCGGTGTTCCGCCGCATCGAGAGCGCCCTGCCGATCGGCATCGGCCTGTTCGGCGTGATCAGCGCCACCATCCTCGGCGGCGTGACGCTCGGCATCCTGGCACTCACGGCCGGCATCGCGGTCTGGTTCCTGGTTATCCTGCCGCGCATCAAGGACCAGGTGTATGCCCGCACCTATGCCTTCGTGACCTCCGCGCCCGAGGCCTTCCTGCAGGCCTGGGAGGCGGCAGCGATCACGCTGCGCGCGGGCGAGGAGGAGTGTCGTCCGCCGGACGGCGACTGGATCGCGTTCGTGCGTGCGGCGCGCACGCGCGAGGAGGATGAGGAGGACGGCCACCCGTGACCGGCGCGCTGCTCGTTTCGACCAAGCCGGCGACCATGGAGGTCTGGCGGCGCGAGCTGCTGGCCCTCGAGCCGTCGCTCGACATCCGCCTGTTCCCGGACACCGGTCCGGTGGAGGACATCACCGCGGCGGTGACGTGGAACCATCCCCCCGAGGATCTGTATCGATATCCAAACCTTCGCCTTCTGATCAGCATGGGCGCCGGGGTCGATCACCTGTTCCGCCCGCCCGGGCCGCCGCCCGGCGTGGAGGTGGTGCGGCTGGTGGATCGGCTGCTGACCACGGCGATGAGCGAGTACGTGCTGCTCGCGGTGCTGCGCCACCACCGCCAGGCCGAGACCTACCGGGCCCAGCAGAAGGCACGGATTTGGCATGAGCTCCCCGCGCCGGACACCGAGAACACGCGCATCGGCATTCTCGGCCTGGGCACGCTCGGGGCGGATGCGGCACGCAAGCTGGCGGCGCTCAATTTCCGGGTTGCCGGATGGAGTCGTTCGCCGAAGCGACTCGACGGGATCGAATCTTTCGTCGGTGACGGCGAAATGATCAGATTTCTCTCAAGAACTGATATCCTGATCTGCCTGTTGCCGTTGACATCGGCGACGCGCGGCATCCTGAACGCACGGGCGTTCGCGGCCCTGCCGAAAGGCGCCTACGTGATCAACGCCGCGCGCGGCGGCCATGTGGTGGAGGACGACCTGCTGGCCGCACTCGATTCGGGGCATCTCTCGGGCGCCACGCTCGACGTGTTCGAGGTCGAGCCGCTGCCCGGTGAGCACCCGTTCTGGGGCCATCCGAAGGTGATCGTGACCCCGCATGCCGCGAGCATCACGGTGCCGCGCAGCGTGGCCGGTCAGGTGGTGGAGAATCTCCGCCGCCTGGCGGCGGGCGAGGCGCTGCTGAACCGGGTGGATGTGTCGGTCGGCTACTGAACCGCCGCGCAGGTCGCGCCTCTGACGTGAGCCCCGACGCCAGCCCCAGACGCGAAAGGGGCGCGGCCTTGCGGCCGCGCCCCTCGCATGGAACGCCTTGAAGGATCAGGCGTTGGCGGCGCGGCGCATGCTGCCGGAGCTGCGGCCGCCCGAGGCCTCGCCCATGATCTTGCGCAGCTCGCGCAGGAACGCCGAGCCCTTCAGCGTCTGCTGCACGATCACGCTGCGCCGATCCATCGGGTCGACCTTGCGGCGGGCGAGGTCGAGCTCGCCGAGCCGGTCGAGCGCGCGGGTGATCGCGGGCTTGGAGACGTTCAGCTCGGCGGCGAGACCGCGCACCGTGTGCGGACCCTCCGTCAGGTAGACCGTCAGGAACACGCCGAGCTGGCGGGCTGAGAGATCAGGACCGTCGCGGCGCACCAGGGCCACGATCGTCTCGCGCAGCACGGAGAGGAGCTGCTCGGTTGCGTTGCTTGCTGCCATCGTTCTTCACCTTCCATAACGGCCGTGCCATTTCCCCGGCGCCGGCGCTGGAGTGCATGTAGGCTCCTGCAACGAAAAAGCAAAGAGCGAATTTCGCCGAAAGTTGCTTGGCCGAGATCATCCCGCCGTGACCGGGCACTCGCGCGGTTGTTATGGCGGCGTCATCCACACATCAGCGTGCCGAACGTGCCGCGATCGCATGATAGGCCGCGCGCAGGCCTGTGGCCTCGCCGCCCTCGGGGCGTCCAGGACGCGGCGAATCGTTCCATGCATAGAGATCGAAATGCGCCCAGCATCGATCCGGCGACACGAAACGCTGAAGGAACAAGGCCGCCACGATCGCGCCCGCATGTGGCTTCGATGCCACATTCGCCAGATCCGCCGCCTGGCTCTCCAGCCACGCCGCATAGCCCGGCCACAGCGGCATGCGCCACACCGGGTCCTCGGCCGCCGTTCCTGCCTCGAGCAGCGACGCCGCGAGCCCGTCATCCTGGGCGAACAGGGCGACGAGATCGGGGCCGAGGGCGACCCGGGCCGCGCCGGTCAGGGTCGCGAAATCCATCAGCAGCGCCGGCGCTTCGCCATCCGCTTCCGCCAGCAGGTCGCACAGCACCAGCCGCCCCTCGGCATCCGTGTTGCCGATCTCGACCGTCAGTCCCTTGCGCGTCCGCACCACGTCGAGCGGGCGCATCGCGTGCGCGCCGATGCTGTTCTCGACCGCGCCGATCAGCACCCGCAGCCGGACCGGCAGGTCCGCCTGCATCACCAGCCGCGCCACGCCGAGGGCCACGGCCGCACCGCCCATGTCCTTCTTCATCCGCAACATCGCCGCGGCCGGTTTCAGGTCGTAGCCGCCGGTGTCGAAACACACGCCCTTGCCGCAGAGCGTCACCAGCTGCGCGTCGGCCGCGGCTGCCGACCCGCGCCAGCAGAGATCCGCGACCACCGGCGGGCGGGCGCTGCCCCGCCCGACGGCCGCGACGGTCGGGTAGGCGCGTTCGAGCTCCTCGCCGGCGGTGAGGCGCACCGTCGCGCCATGCTCGGCGCCGAGCGCGACGACGCACTCCGCAAGCTCGCGCGGCCCGAGGATGTTCGCCGGATGGTTGATCAGGTCGCGCGCGTACCACACCGCTGCGGCTTCGCGCTGGGCCGGATCGGTGCCGGGCGGCGGCACGAGACGCGCGAGGTCGCGCCCGGGCGTCTTGAACCGCGTGTAGCGATAGGCCCCGAGACCCCATCCGAGCACGGCGCGCCCCGGGTCTGGCGCGCCTTCGAGCCGCCAGACGCTGCCGGCCGGCAGCGCCTGGGCCGCCCCGCCGAAGCTCCATGCGCTCGATGGGCCGTCGCCGAGGCCGAGCAACGCGCCACCGAGGCCGCCGTCCCCCGGCAGCAGCAGAACCTCGCCCGATCGCGCCGTGAAGCCAGCGGCGGTCACGAATCCGTCCGCGTCGTGCGCGGCCGTCCACTCGGCGAGTCCTGCCGGTGCGACGGCATACAGGGGCAACGCGGCGGCGCCGGGTTCGGCAAAGCAGGGCAGCATCGGGCGACCTCGATCGGGAAGCGGGCGGGACGTTCCGGCCAAACAACGTCAACAGGGTGGACCCACGAAGCGCGGGGTTCAACCCCGGCGCGGCCGGGCTGGTGTTGCCGATGACGCATGGCACGACGCGCCGCGCCGCGCTAAGCCTCGTTCCGTATGCGCGCATCAAGTCCTTCGCAAGCCCTCGATGGCGACCGGCCGGCGGCCAACCGCACGGCCGCCTGGCGGCGGGCCGCCCTGCTGCTCGCGCTCGCCGCGCTGTTCTGGGCCGGCAATTTCGTGCTCGGCCGCGCGGTGCGGGGCGAGGTGCCGCCGGTCGGGCTCGCGTTCTGGCGCTGGCTGGTCGCGGCCGTTGTGCTGCTGCCGTTCACCTGGCGCGAGATCCTCGGCCGGCTCGCCGCGGTGCGCCGGCACATCTGGCTTCTCGCTGCCCTCGGGCTGACCGGTGTGGGCACGTTCAACACCCTCTCCTACATCGCGCTCACCGGCACCGAGGCGATCAACGCGATGCTGGTGATCAGCCTGAGCCCGCTCGCGATCTTCGTCGCCGCGTTCCTGATCGACCGCGAACGCCCGGACGGGCGGCGGCTCGGCGCACTCGCGGTCTCGCTCGCCGGCGTGGCGATCATCGCCGCGCGCGGCGAGCCCGGCGCGCTGCTGGCACTCCGCCTCAACCCCTCCGATGGGATCATCCTGCTCGCTGTGTTCGGCTGGGGCATCTATTCGGTGCTGCTGAGGCGCATCCCGCCCGGTACCTTCTCGCCACTGACCCTCCTGACGATCACGGTGCTGTTCGGACTCGGCGTGCTGCTGCCGTCCTGGCTCGCGGAGATCGCGATCACCGGCGTTGTGCCGCGCCTCGATCTGCCGACAGTGCTGGCCGTCCTCTACGCCGCGCTCGCGGCCTCGATCGCCGCATATCTCTGCTGGAATGCGGGGGTCGCGCTGATCGGCGCGGCTGCGTCGGGGCCGTTCCTCCACCTCCAGCCGGTGTTCGGCACGGTGCTGGCGATGCTGCTGCTCGGCGAGGTGCCGCGGCCCTTCCATGGCGCCGGCTTCGCGCTGGTGCTGGCGGGCGTGGCGCTCGCGGGCCGGGCGCCGGCGCGGCGATGAAACGGCCGCCCTCCCCGATCCACGGGATCGGCTTCATGCTGCTCGCGACCTCGCTGTTCGCGGGCATGACCGCCTGCAACAAGGCCGTGCTCGCCTCGGGCCTGCCGCTGCCGATCCTGATGCTGTCGCGCGCGCTGCTGACGATGCTGCTGCTGGCGCCCTGGCTGATCGGCAAGCGCGCGCCCTCGCTCGCGACCCGGCGGGTCTGGCTGCATCTCGGCCGGGGTCTCGCCGGCGTGATGGCGATGGGGCTTTCGATCGCTGCGCTGACCCTGATCCCGCTCGCCGACGTGATCGCGCTCGGCCAAGCGCGGCCGCTCTGGCTGCTGGTGATCGCGGTCGCGGTGCTGGGTGAGACGGTGGGCTGGCGCCGTCCGCTCGCGGCCGCGATCGGCTTCGCCGGCGTGATGGTGATCATGTTCGCCGAGCGGCGCGCGGGCGCGCTCGGGCTCAACCCCGGCGCGCTGCTGGCGGTCGCGGCATCGTTCTGCGGCGCCTGCGTGCTGGCCTTCGTGCGGACCCTGGCCTCGCTCGGCGAGCCGCCGATCCGGGTGGTGTTCTGGTACGGCATCGTCGGCTTCGCGGCCTGGCTGCCGCCGAGCCTCTGGTGGTGGCGCACGCCGACGCCGATCGAGGCCGGGCTGCTGGTCGCGGCGGCCGGGTTCGCCACGCTCGGCGACCTCTGCGCGAGCCTCGCCGCGCGCCGGGCCGAGGCGAGCCTGCTCGCGCCGGTCGAGTTCGTCGCCGTGCCGATGGGCGCGCTGATCGGCTGGGCGGTGTTCGCCGAACGCCCGGGCTGGCCGCTCGCCGTGGGCGCGGCGTTGATGGCGGTCTCGGTCGCCTACATCACCCGGCGCGAGGCCCATCTGCGCCGGACCGGCGAGCGTCGCCGGCGATGAGCGGCCGGGTGCTCGGCGCGGCGTTGGCGGTGCTGCCGACCGCCGTCACGATGCAGTCGCGCGCGGCGACGCCGATCCTGGTGGCCGCGGCGCTGGCCCTCCTTTGGGCCGAGCGGGCGCGGCTCGGCGAACTGGCGCGGGCGGCGGTGGTGCTCTGGCCGCTCGGCCTGCTCGCGGGCTGGGGCATCGCCTCGGCGGCGTGGTCGGTCGCGCCGGAGGTCTCGCTCGACGGGGCGCTGCGCTTCGCCTTGCTGATCGGGCTCGGCGCGCTGGTGGTCGGTGGCGTCGGGCTGCTCGACCCGGCCGCGCGACGGCAGGCGGGGAGGGGCCTGATCCTGGGCGTCGCCCTCGGCGCGGCCGTGCTGCTGTTCGAGGTGCTGACCGGCGGCTGGCTGACCAACGCCGTGCGGCTGTTCCCGGAGCCCGCGCGCAGCGTGGACGGCATCAAGCCCGGCGCCTCGGTGCTGGCGGTGCTGCTGGCGCCGGCCGTGGTGCTGTGCTGGCGGGAGGGGGGGCGCGGCGCGGCGCTCGCGCTGGCGGGGCTTGGCGCGGCCGCGGTGCTGGTCGCCCCCTCGGAGGCGGCACGGCTGGCGCTGGCCGCGGGGGCGGCCGGGGCGCTGCTCGCGCTCGCCCCGTTGCGCGCGGTCTGCCGCCTCGGCCCGCTGATGCTGGCGCTCGCCGTGCTGGCCGGACCCTCCGTGCTCCAGGCCACCGGCGAGGCCGCGGCGCAGGCCGGCGTCCTGCCGCCCTCGGGCCTGCACCGCGTCGCGATCTGGGACTTCGCCGCCGCCCGCGCCGCGGAGCGCCCGGTGCTGGGCTGGGGGTTCGAGGCCTCGCGCGTCATGCCGGGCGGAGAGGTGCGCATCCCGGCCGAAGCGTTCGACCGGCTGGCCCCGCCCGGACCGGCGCGCGCCGCGCTCGACGCCATGCCCGACCACGCGGTGCAGAGCCTGCCGCTGCACCCCCACAACGGCGGGCTTCAGGTCCGGCTGGAGCTCGGGATCGTCGGCCTGCTGCTGGCGGCGGCGGGGGCGTGGTGGATCGGGCGGGGGATCGTGCGGGCGACCGACCGGGTGGCGCTGGCCTCGGGGGCGGCGGCGGCGGCCTCGGGGCTGACGGTTGCGCTGATCGCCTTCGGGGTCTGGCAGGCCTGGTGGGTGGCCTCTCTGATGCTCGCCGCGTGCGCCTGGCGGCTCACGGCCGGCGCGCCGCGTTGAGCGCGGCGGGCGTTACTTTAGGCTTTTATTCCTTTACCGGGGCGCCCGAGCAAGGGTGGCAGGGGCCGAAATTCGGCGGACGCGCGGAAGGTATCCGACATATGTCCTATAGCGGAGAGGGGGATGTCAGGGCAAGGGCGCCGTGCCCTCTCCCCGAGAAGCCCTCTGCCTGGGGTACTGTCCGGACCGCAGCGCGAGGCGCTACCCTTGAGGCCCGCACGGATACGTCAACCAGCCCGACCCTCCCGAACGATGCAGGCGACGCGCTATCTCCTTGAGCAGGTGTTGCGCAAACGCCCGTATCTCCAGCCTGCCTGGTGCGAGGCTGTGATCGCCGACCCGCTGCGCCGCGAGGATCAGGGCGACGGACGCATCCGCTTCTGGGGCGCGGTCACCGATCCGCGTGATGGCAGGACGCGCATCCGCCGACCGGTCGCACCGGGCGACAGGACCACGATCCACAACGCCGTCTTCGACCGGGACGTCTAGTGGAGTGATTCCAGCAGACGTTTCCCGCGCTGGTGCTTGCCGATGATGGTGTCGGCGGGCGCGGTCCAGCGGAAGGGCTTCGGGTCGGCGTTGTGGGCGTCGAGGTAGTCCCGGATGGCCTGGTTCAACTCGATGACGGAGCGGAAGACGCCGCGTTTCAGACGTCGCTTGGTCAGCGTGGCGAACAGGCCCTCGACGGCGTTGATCCAGGAGGCCGAGGTCGGCGTGAAGTGGACATGGAAGCGCGGATGCCGGGCCAGCCAGCGCTTCACTGCCTCGGTCTTGTGGGCGGCGTAGTTGTGCCGCTTCGCGTCGCCTTTGGCTCCGAGGATCAGGTGCAGGTCGAGTTCCGCCGGGGTCTGCTTGTCGATCAGGCGGAGGAAGCGGATGAACTCGGCGGCACGGTGGCGGAGCATGCACTGGCCGATGACGGTGCCCGCCTTCACGTCGAGGGCGGCGAACAGCGTCGTCGTGCCGTGGCGCTTGTAGTCGTGCGTCATGGTGGCACC